>JANYIG010000200.1 GCA_025358765.1 Candidatus Kapaibacterium sp. | reverse complement strand
CACACGAGTGAGTGGGACGCTTTGGGGTGCAGAAGGCTTGCTTTTTTGGAATGACCTTCGGCTTGATGTTCGGGGTGCGCTTGGCAGTGAGAATACGACCATCGGTTTGGCGAGCCTGAGCTACGATGCTCTGCGTGTAGGCAAGGTGACGGCAACGATTTTTGGTAGTGTGTTCTCAAGGATTGCTGCTATCCAAGAACGTTCCACACAAAATCGGTTTCTGACACCGTTTGGCATCGGCGTGAATAACCTGATTTATGGCGGGTATTCGGATTTCTACCGCGAAACGGGCGCATCGGCTGGTGTTGGCGTATCGGCGGGACGATTTGCGGCAAGCATCGCCTCCCATTTTGTACAACAACGTTCACTGACAACGATTATAGACGATGGGCGGTTCAATCTCCCTATCAACGACGGGAATTATCGGACGCTCAACACGGAAATAAGCTGGAATTACAATCCGCAGCCAACGCTTTTTCTGACAAGTATTGATAAGACGGATATTGGTGTGAAATTGAGTGGACTTGTTGGCACGGAGCTTACATCGGACACCTATTTCCGCAAGGCGGAGATTGCACTTCAAGTTTTGCAACCGACATTTCGGACGGGTTATTTGCCGATGTATCTCATGTTGCATATTTCTGCCGGTGATGCCAGCAACAATACTCCCATTCAGTCTCGCTTTACACTCATGCGGCGGTATCCTGCTTTTGGTCAACCTAACGATCTCATGACACCCGACATCAACGCACACGGCGGCACACAATACATCTCGGTTGTGGCGGAACACAGTTTTTCTGACCTGCTTTGGCGTTGGATTGGGCTGCCTACCTATAACGGACGTGGAATAGAATTTATCGCCCGCGCTGGTGCAGCAAAATACAACCTGTTCGATGCCCCTCCAGCGGCAGAAAAGCTCGTTGGTACGAATGGATGGTACACAGAAGCGGGGTTTGGCATATCGCGTATTCCAACATTTATTTCGGATGTATTTTACCTGAGGGCAGATTTGATGTGGGGTGTGGGGAATCTTGGCGCGGGGAAATTTGGCTATTCTATTTCGTTGAGTTTACCGTTTTAGTAGGGGCGAATGATTGTTCATCCTTACTTCGAGAACAACGTCTGCCGCGAAATTCTTGTTCGCCACAAGGCATAAAAACACTATTTTGCAACCCTTACAATTACTATTTCCCTGTCACGACTTTATACCTGCTTTTCTATGTCCAACACCATTGGCTCCGAAATTCAACACGATTTGCAATACGAACAAAACGCTGATGCCAACAAACAGCTTTGGCGCATGATTTCTGGCAAGGCTGATGTCATCAAGCTCGGCGGCGGAAAATCTGCCATTGAACGCCACAAAGCAAAAGGCAAGATGACTGCCAGAGAGCGCATTACGGCTTTGTTGGACGAGGGGACATCGTTCACAGAAATAGGGCTGTTCACAGCGGATGGCATGTATCAGGAACAGGGTGGCGCACCGTCTGCGGGTGTGGTGACGGGTATTGGCATTATTCACGGGCGTGAGTGTTTGATTGTCGCCAACGATGCTACCGTCAAGGCAGGTGCGTGGTTCCCGATAACGGCAAAAAAAAACCTCCGCGCTCAGGAAATCGCGCTCGAAAACCGCATTCCGATTATCTATCTCGTGGATTCAGCCGGTGTATTTTTGCCGATGCAGGACGAAATTTTCCCCGATAAAGAACATTTTGGTCGCCAGTTCCGCAACAACGCGCAAATGTCTGCGCTTGGTATTCCACAGATTGCCGCTATTATGGGTCCATGCGTTGCGGGCGGTGCGTATTTGCCGATTATGAGTGACGAGGCGTTGATTGTGGAAGGGCAAGGGAGCCTGTTTTTGGCGGGTCCGGCACTCGTGGAAGCAGCCATCGGCGAGAAGACGACGATTGAGCCGCTTGGTGGAGCGGTGATGCACACAAGCATTTCCGGCGTGGTGGATTACAAAGTAAAAAATGACGAAGAATGCCTTGCCCGTATTCGTGCGCTTGTTGAGAAATTTTCGCCACACAAAGGTCGTAAAGACATATTCTCCCGTGAAGCCTCCCGTGAACCTCGCTTCCAGCCTGATGAACTTTGGGGTATTATTCCCGCAGACCGCACCAAACCGTATAATACCTACGAGATGATAGCGCGGCTTGTGGATGGCTCGGAGTTCGAGGAATACAAGGCGGAGTACGGCAAAACCATCATCTGCGGTTACGCACGGGTGGACGGTTGGGCGGTGGGCATTGTAGCAAACAACCGTGCGGTGGTCAAGGCTTCAAAGGCGGATGGGAAGATGGAAATTCAAGTAGGCGGCGTGATTTATTCGGAAAGTGCTGACAAAGCCGCGCGGTTTATCATGAATTGCAATCAACGCCTGATTCCGCTCGTCTTTCTGCAAGACGTGACGGGTTTTATGGTTGGCACGAAGGCGGAGCAAGGTGGTATCATCAAAGACGGTGCGAAGATGGTTAACGCCGTTGCAAATTCAGTGGTTCCGAAGTTCACGTTTATTATTGGCAATAGCTACGGAGCTGGTAATTACGCTATGTGTGGGAAAGCATACGACCCACGTCTGATTTTCAGCCTGCCCACGTCGAAAATAGCCGTGATGGGCGGCACACAGGCATCAAAAACATTGCTCACGATTCGCATCGCATCGCTCGAAAAGCAAGGAAAGACGCTCACGCCAGAGGAACAACAGGAAATGCTCAAGGAAATTCAAGACAAATACGAATCCACGATGAGTCCGATATATGCCGCGGCGCGGTTGTGGGTGGATGGCATTATTGCACCAACCGAAGTGCGTGGCATTATTTCACGTGGAATCGCGTGCGCGGCGCATAACGATGACATTCCAGAATGGAAAGCCGGAGTGCTTCAAGTTTAATCCACAGGAGGAATTATGTCGGCATTACAAAAACTGCATATCACGCCGGAGCGCTATTTGGAACAAGAGCGCAAAGCGCAGTGTAAAAGTGAGTATTATCAAGGAGAAATTTTTGCGATGGCGGGAACAACGCGCAAGCACAGCGTCGTGAACGCGCGGGTGATTATGATCCTTGGTAATGCCCTGCGTGGCAAGCCTTGTACAGTCAACACCAATGATTTACGAATCCATATCCCTGAAAACTCGCTCTTCACCTATCCCGATGTGAGTGTTGTGTGCGGCAAGCCGGAAATGCTTGATAACGAGTTCGACACGCTATTGAACCCGCTTTTGATTGTGGAAGTATTGTCAGATTCAACGGAAAATTACGACCGCAATGGCAAATTCCGCCTATACCGCTCTATTGCTTCGCTGCGGGAGTATGTGCTGGTATCGCAAGACGAGCCGCGCATCGAAACATTTTTCAAAAACGAACAATCACAATGGCTCTACACCGAGGCTGTGGGGTTGGATGCTTCCATAACGCTTCACTCCTTAAACGCCGAGATTTCGCTTGCGGAGGTCTATGCGACCATTGAGTTTGATGCCGACAGAACAGGCGTTCGATGATTGTGAATTCCGAATTTGATCATTATTTGTAATACCATGAACCATTTGTATCAACAAATCCGCTTTGCGCTCACGCTTGTATTTACGCTTAGTCTGTGTGTTCTCAGTTCTTGCGTTGGGCAACAAAAAGGATTGGACAATTACAATTTCTTCGGTGGCAAAACTCGTACTAATGGATATGAGTGGACTGGCACATTCAGTGCATCACTCACCTTTCAAGAGCAGACGCGGTTTACAAGGGATGATAAAACGACGAAACTTGTTGGTGCATCATCATTGGCAATTCCGCTTACATTTACAATTTCGTACATCCCGACCAGTGACGGTTTTGTGACGCGCGTGATGGATAAAACAGTAGAATGGCGTTCACCACTTGATTCCGTGGGTGGTTCCCGTGCCGTGATAGCAGCTATGCCGTGTTCCGACAAAGAAGATACGTTTTATGGCATTGCCAACGATGGCGCGTTGTACGCTTTTGCCCGCGATGGTAAGCGGCGCTGGAAGCTGCCATTGTTCCCAAACACCGCTTCGACACTATATTCCGATGTATTGATAGTGACGGACGGCATTGTAGCGGGCGTGTCGGGCAACGAAGGCGGCGAAGTCGTGAAAGTAGGTTTTGATGGGAAAATCCTTTGGAGGCAAGCCTCCATGCTGGCTCCAACGAAGACCTTTGCTGCTGACGACAAAGAAAATATCCTCGTGGGTTTTACGAATGAGACTTTTGGTGCAACGGATTCGCTTGTACTCTTCGCACCGAACGGTAAACGTTTATGGTCGAAAGCTCTTGAATCCACACGCCTTTTGCGAATGACTGCCACGCTTGGAACGATGGGTTTTGCAACAGGTCTGAAGGATTCTGGTAACGACCGCACACCGACACTTTTCGCATTCAATCTCAGCACTGGTGCGCTTTTGTGGCAGCGTTTACTGTTGGTCACGCCGACGGGCATTGCCGTTAGTACCGTCAACAATCCCGAAGGCGCGGATACAATGATTGTCATTGCTGGCTCAAAAATTGGGATTGCTGACCCAATGGGTGCGGTGATGGCGTTCTCCACACAAGGCAAAGAGCTGTGGCGCAAAGGCTTTGAATTGCAAGTAGTTAGTACGCCGATGGTAAGCAAAGAAAATATCGCTTTTATTGGTAAACAAGGGACGGCAGTCGGGATTTATTACGTCAAAAAAGATGGAACCTTTGGTAGCGTTTTTTCGATAAGTGATATGCCTGCCATGCTCTTGCAGCCTGCGATTGACTACGATGCAAATATGGTGTTTGCCACGACCGATGCGCTTGGAATTGTGCGTGTGGGGCGTAGCCCCGCTCAAAAATTGTTGCCGTACTAAATCTCACACCCCACAATGAACTCTCACGACGTTATTCATGACTCGTAAACTTATCTTCAGCACGCGCAGCTACAGCTACCTCAAAGAACGTTTGCTTTTGGCAGGAAGTTATGATTCGGGTGTTGTGGAGGTGAAATATTTTCCTGATGGTGAACTGTATCAACAAATTCAATCGGATGTGAATGGCAGAGATGCGGTTGTGATTGGCGGTACAATTTCCGACACCGATACGCTTGAACTGTATGACCTTGCATATTCAATTCCTCACTACGGCGTGTCATCGCTGGTGTTGGTCATCCCGTACTTTGGCTATTCGACGATGGAGCGTGCCGTCAAGCCGGGCGAGGTAGTCACGGCAAAAACGCGAGCGCATCTTCTTTCCTCACTTCCACGACCGCCGCGCGGTATTCGTGTGGTATTAATGGATTTACATTCGGAAGGCATTCCGTATTATTTTGAATCCACAATTCGACCCATTCATTTGTATTGTAAACCGCTTATCGTCGAGGCTGCACGGGAATTGGGTGGTGACGATTTTATCTTAGCAAGCACCGATGCGGGACGTGCAAAATGGGTGGAATCACTTGCAAACGACATGGGTGTGAATGCGGCATTTTTGCTCAAGCGCCGACTGAGTGGTTCCGCAACGACCGTAACGTCCATCAATGCTGATGTTGACGGTAAGCATGTTATCATCTACGACGACATGGTGCGTTCCGGCTCGTCGCTCGTGAATGCCGCCCAAGCGTATAAACACGCGGGCGCTGAACGTATTTCGGTGATTACCACGCACGGCTTATTCACAGACGGTGGGGTTGAGAAACTTGCCGAAAGCGGCTTGATTGAACGCATTGTTTGTACAGATACGCATCCGCACAGTGTTTCCGAGCAGTTTTGTGCTTATAGAGATTTTTTGACGGTGAAATCCGTTGCAGGACTTGTAGCACAAACGATTGATAGTTTGTGATTATCGTAGTGATACGCGCTACATCACGGGTGTTTCGCGCTTTAGAAGGATGAGAATCGCCAGTACAGCAAGAAATATCGCTGTATAGCGGGTTCCGCGCACAATCATTTGGTGGTTCACGTTGAGATATGGCGACGACCGAAAACGCGCAAACCAGTCTGGTAGTTTGATACTAGACAACCACCGAAAAAATGGCGGAGGATTTGTTACGAAATTGAAAAGAAGGTTTCTGTTGTTCACGCCCCACCCCATCAACGTTCGTTCCTCGAACGGGGTGCTGAAAAGGACGCTAAACCATGCCAGCAGCACCGCGATAAACATAAGCGTAAACGGCAACGGCTTAAAGAGCGATGCTTTGAGGGAGCCAGCAATCGTGAGCGATTTAATGATAGGGCGACTCACCAATCCTACGCTATCCACGCTCGTAATGCGGAAAAAGTACACGCCAGGGTCTAATTTTGCCATCACTGAATCTTCTCGCGTCGTAACATCCAAAACTGGCTCCAGAAACGACTCTTCCTCCGCAATTTCTATCCGCGTTCTGTTTTTATTGAGCCACTTAAACGTAAGCGGTGTTGGCATCTTGATAAGAGCCATTAGTGCCGTATCAGGTTCCATGAGCTTTGGCGGGTCGGGAATTTTTCGCAACACTCCCACCAAACCACCTTCCAAGATTGTACCACTGCCGCTTTTGATTCGCGTTCCTTCCGACGCTGGGCTGCCGGATGTCCTCAAATCAACTTGACCTTCCAACACGGAAATAGCTGTTTTTTGTCCCGTGCTATCCAATCCGATTCTTGCGGTTCCTTGCTCAACCGTCACTTGTTTGCCGCCTGATTTCACCAGAAAATTCTCGCCACCTTTGCCTTGCATTTTCAAAAGCAAGTCGCCTTTCACAAGCTCCACAGTTTCTTGGGGCTTGTCTTTTCCGCGATTTTTGTTCGGACTATAGACAATGATAGACGCATTTTCGCCGATTTGAATCTTACTGTTATCGTTAAAAAACGTCACTTCTGCACGGGAGTTCGCGTAAGTGTTGATGCGGTGATTTTCATAAATCGGCATTTTTAGATATGCCGTTTGCCAATTGTCATCCCAGGGCGCACGAGCTTCCACCTTGTTTTGCATCACCGATAGGTATCCATCAGATTCAAGAGCCTTGTTATCTTCACGGGTCAAACGGCGCTGTGTGATACTACTAATGCCAATAAATTCCACACGACGATTTTTCGCACGGCTTTTTTCATCAACATTTGCTGTCAATGGCTCTGTATCACCCACGCCGCTTGTTTTGATGCGGGCTGGCGAAATGCCGTAGGCACGAACAAGGTATTCCTTTGTAGCATCAGCGCGTTGTATAGACAGGCGAAGATTGCGGTCGGGGCTGCCCTCGTTGGAAGCATGCCCGCGAATCTCAAACTCAAGATCAGGACGTGCTTGGATATAGCGTGCTAATTGGTCGAACTCGCTCATACTTTGTGATTCCAAGCGATCGCTGCCTTTGCGAAACACCGAGTCACTGATGATAACCCGCTTGCCTGGACTCAAATCAAAACGCTGTGCAATAGGTATAGCTTGAGCGGCGCGTTGTGTTTGCGCTGAAGCAATGCTAAAAGCAAGGCATAAAAAAAGCACGGACGATGCTATCATAGAAGATAGCCACATCGGTGCTTGTGATTGTTGCAATTGTTTGGGAAGCATCAATACGTTATTTCGGCAAGGTAAACCAGAAAGTGGAACCTTTGTTGATTTGACTGTGTACGCCGATCTCGCCGCCATGTTTCTCGACGATTTCTTTGATGAACGCCAGTCCCAGTCCCGTGCCGACGTTATTGCGAACGCGAGCATCATCCGTTGCGCGGAAGAATTTCGAGAAGAGTTTTTCTTGTGCTGATTCTGAGATACCATAGCCTTCATCTTCAACATTAACGCGCATTTGCTCGCGTTCTTCAATCAATTCAATATTAATTCGTTTTGCTGGTTCTGAGTATTTGACGGCATTCGTGAACAAGTTCAAAAACACTTGCCCAACAAGCTCCGGGTCGCCCACAATCGGTGTTGTATTGCCAGGAATGTCCGACTGTACAATCATTTGTTTTTGCTCTGCGAGCGTCATATTCACGCGCAAAACATTACTAAGAAGTTCGTGGAGTTTGAACGGTACACGTTGAAATTCTGTTCGACCCGATTCAATGCGGTTAATATCCAGAAACTTCGTAATAACGGCGTTCAGACGGTCTGCCTCATTTGTGATAATCTCGGCAAACTCCACACTTTCTTCATTTGATAAATCGCCTTTGCGAATGAGTTCACTAAAGCCCCGCATCGTGTTGAGCGGCGAGCGCAGTTCGTGGGCAACAATACTTACAAGCTCAGTTTTCATGCGGTCAACAGCCACTTCACGCGTCACATCACGCAAAATACCCGTCACGGCGATAACTTCTGCACCGTATGTCACACGAACAAATGTCCCACGCAGTACTGTTTCACTGACTTCACCCGGAAGCTGTCGCGTAAATTCAACGGGTGTCACTGTTTCGTTCGACACAAACGCCTTTGCGATAGCGTGTTTTATGTGCATGTCGGTAAATACCCTATCCACCAACATATCATCTGTAATTTTTGCATCAGCAACATCAAACCACCGTGCCAGCACCTCATTCAGCACCAAAATATGGCGCGATGGCTCCACGACGATAATGCCATCGCTCGCTTGACGCACAACGCTTTCGAGCTTATTGCGGGCGGAAACAATTTTGTTGATATTGAGCTTGTGATAACGCTGAAGTTCCTCTGCGACGCGATTATGCGTTTGAAAGAGCAACCCAAATTCATCGGAACGTTTATCGTCCAAGCGCACAGAAAAATCTTGTGTCGCTAATTTTTCGGAAGCATCCACCAGCACTTCAACAGGCTTTGCCAACTGCCGTGCTACAACAATACTTAAGAGGATTGCCGCTAGACCGATAATGATGCTTGAAATCAACAAACTCGTTCGCATCGTACTTACCGACGCATATACGAGCGCTTCTGGCTGCTCAACGATAATTGCTAAATGAAGCGCTGGTACTGGCAACGAGATACCAACCATTGCTTCACCTGTCGGACTCTTGTATTCCTGCGTAAACGCAATTTCACGGTCAAATGCGAACTTTGAGTCTGAAAAAATACCTTTTCCTGCTAATCGTTCCGCAGCAGCGACAAGAGTACGATTATCGTGCGCCACAATATACAACGAATCGTCCACAAGATAAATACCTTCTTTTCGACTTGAACCACTAAATGCTTCCGACGATGCCTGCGACACAAAATTACTCAGCGTTTCGTTATCAATAACCGACAGTAGGTAGCCTTTGTTGCCCGTCGCTTTTTCTTCCCATTTCACAGCAATTGGAATAACTGGCAACCCATCGTTAATGTGAAGTGGTCTGCCAACCACAACGGTTGCTTTTTGCAAACTATCCATGATGGCTTGCGGCACTTGCTGTAGTGAGACCAAGGCACCGTTTTTTGACAGCGCGTCAATGAAATGACCATTATTGTCATAAATACCGATAGCAGATGTGTACTCGGTTCTCAACAAGGCAGAAGAAATGTAGGAAAAAGAACTTTGACCAAATTGTCCACTACTGAGAATTTCTGCGGTTTGTTCCAACAGTTTGGTAATATCCGATGTTTGTTGTTCCAAACGTGTACTGGCACTCCGCGCTACCACATTGTAGTAATCTTTGATGCGTTCTTTCAGCGTACTCAAATTAATCGTTGAGAGCTGATAGCCCACAGCCCCGACCGCGACAAGCGCCGTCAAGCTCAGAATAAGAGCAAATTTCGTTGCAAATTTGATATTTTTCATTGTACCACACTACAAATAAAAGTCGCCACCCAGATTTTCCGTCATCTACCATTCCCTCAATCATGCCTAATCACCAAAAGAGAAGTATGCAAAACCGTGCCAATTCCCATTTTTTTCATATATTGCAGTATGAATTTTCTTGCACATCTTTATCTCTCGCATGGCAATGAACATGTTATGGTGGGCAATTTTATTGCCGATTTTATCCATCGTGGGAACTATGCGGCATACGACGCAGAGATTCTCAACGGTGTCTATCTGCATCACGCTATTGACCGATTTACGGATACCCACGCGGTCGTAAGACAGAGTGCAAAGCGCTTAAAGCCTGAATTTGGTCGGTATTCAACAGTGATTGTGGATGTTCTCTATGACCATTTTTTGGCGGTGGAATGGTCATTGTATTCAACACAGGAACTGCCCTTGTTTGCTGATTATGCGTACGTAACACTTTCCAAATATACACATCTTTTGCCAGACAGCGTGGTCGGATTTTTGCCCTCCATGACCACACAAAATTGGCTCGTCAATTACGGTACGTTCTATGGTATGGAGCGCTCACTTGCAGGGCTTTCGCGCCGTGCAACGTTTATGAGTGGTTTCGAGAATGCTCTTCACAGCCTACAAGATCACTACGAAACCTATCGCTATGAATTTAATGCCTTTTTTCCCGACGTGATAGCCATGAGTAAGACATTTTTAGAGGAGCCAACTCGTCCATCTTACTCCGAACATTCAAGCTGAAATTTTGGCTCTTAGCTGGATGGGGCTGGCATGACAACACACTTCCAACGAAAACCAATGAGAACCAATCATTCAATCTATATTTCCTCCTTCTCGCATGGATACACTTAATATTCCCACACGCACCACTCAACCCCGTGTTGTTATCATCGGTGGTGGTTTTGGGGGGGTAAAACTCGCTTTTGCACTCAAAAATCACGATGTACAGGTTGTTTTGCTTGACCGCAATAATTATCACACCTTCCAACCCCTATTGTATCAGGTCGCTACGGCAGGTTTGGAGCCAGATTCCATTGCCTATCCTCTCCGCAAAGTTTTTAAGGGGTTTCGTAATGTGTTTTTTCGCATGGGCGAGGCTTTACGGGTACATTCTGAGCGCAACGTGCTTGAGACCTCCATTGGCGATATTGAATATGATTACCTCGTGATTGCAACGGGCAGCAAAACGAACTTTTTTGGTATGAAGGAGCTTGAGGACAACGCGATGGGCATGAAATCGGTGTCGGAAGCGCTGAATATCAGAAGTTTATTGCTACAAAGTTTCGAGGAAGCAACGCGTACCAACGACCCAAAGCGCCGCCAAGAACTGATGACGTTTGTCGTAGTCGGCGGTGGTCCAACGGGCGTGGAAACCTCTGGCGCTTTGGCGGAACTCAAAAAACATGTATTGCAAAAGGATTACCCCGAATTGGATTTGCGATTGATGCGAATTTACCTCTTGGAAGCCGTGCCACGCCTACTGAACGGGATGTCGGACGTTGCTGGACGCAAGGCGGTGGATTTTTTGCAAGCGATGGGTGTGAATGTACTTTTGGGCGCACAGGTGGAACACTACGACGGCAACACCGTGCAAATGCAAGATGGTTCGGCGATTGCATCTTCCACGCTCATCTGGGCGGCAGGGGTTGCTGGTGCTGATATTCCGGGTTTGGAGGACGCAGTAGGGCGTGGGCGTTTGAAGGTGGATGAATACAACCGCGTGGCGGGTTTCCAAAACATCTTTGCCATTGGCGATGTAGCGGCAATGCCCGATACGCCGGACGTACGCTACCCGAACGGTCATCCGATGGTTGCTCCCGTAGCAATGCAACAAGGCACGTTGTTGGGCAAAAATATCCTGCGGTGGCTCCAGAAACAAGAGCCAGAGCCATTCCGTTATTTCGATAAAGGCTCTATGGCAACAGTCGGACGGAACAAAGCCGTTGTAGATATTCACAACGTTCGTTTTCAAGGCTGGTTTGCGTGGGTGGCGTGGCTTGGATTGCACTTGATTATGCTCGTGGGCTTCCGCAACAAACTCATCGTCACAGTCAATTGGGTGTGGAATTATCTGAGCTACGACCGAGGCACACGCTTGATTGTCCGCCCATTCCGACGCAAAAAAGAGCAGCTTTAACGCCTCAAGATAAAGTGCTGAGGATTGTTTTTTGACCAAAACTATGTTTTCCTGCGCTTTTTCGTATTTACTGTTTGCGAGTGACGAGTGTTACATCCTGTGTGCTGGCATCTCGAATTTAAAGTATATGCTTAGTTACCTGTTTCCACAAAGTACAGTAGCTCACCACTTCATAACATTGATGTCATTTACGTCAATCGTCTGTTTATTGCGGAAAAGCGCAAGGATGATTGCTAACCCCACGGCGGCTTCGGCAGCAGCAACAGTCATTACAAAAAAGACAAAAATTTGTCCTGAAATACTCCCCAAAAAGCTGGAAAAAGCGACAAGGGTGAGGTTGACAGCGTTCAGCATCATTTCAATACACATAAAAATGATAATGGCGTTGCGGCGTGTCAGAACGCCGATAGCGCCAATCACAAATAATGTAGCAGAAAGAGCAAGGTAATATTCTAATGGTACGTTTTGCATAATACGGTACAAATTTTACAAGGTAAATTTTACAAGAGAGAAAGTACAAATGACACATCGTCAGCAGTTTTACGATACCTGTAGCCGTCATCAAGTCTTATTTGCACCGATTGTTGAGTTTAGTTCGGAGAGTGACTATTATTATCCGCTCGATTTCACCGCCCGCAACACCGAACTCACCGACGAACAAATTGACCATCCAGACCTCATGCACTCTTATGTCCAAGCAAAACTCCGCACAAGTGGCGCTCGGTATGGTATTGGAGGCTACAATGAGCATCGTACGATTTACAGCCGTAGCCGCCATTTTGATACAGACGAGGAGCCACGCCGCTTGCATTTAGGAACGGACATTTGGGCTGAGGCTGGAACACCCATTTATGCGCCGCTTGCGGGAAATATCCATAGTTTCAACAATAACGATCGTTTTGGCGATTACGGTGCAACTATTATCCTTCACCACGACCTTGATGGCGTTCGATTCCACACACTTTACGGACATTTATCGGTAATAAGCCTTGAGCGTCTTGCTAAAAAATCCTCTTCATCCCCCGAAGGGTCACAGATTCAAGCCGGAGAGCAAATTGCTACGTTGGGCGAACCGCACGAAAACGGTTTTTGGGCTCCACATTTACATATTCAAATCATTCTCGATATGGAAGGTTTCGAGGGCGATTATCCGGGCGTGTGTCGCTTTTCTGAGCGTGAACGCTGGCTTGCAAACTGTCCTGACCCCGATGCCATATTATTAATGAACAGGTTTATCCGATAGCTGGTGCTGCACACTTATATCGTCGGTACTTATGTTCTTCGGCGCTTCGACCTGCTCTAAATGTCGTTTTGCAAGGAGTACGGCACCGATAATTGCCGCTAAGAGAAGCAAGGAAATAGCCTCAAACGGGAAAATATAATCGGTAAAAAGTGCTCGTCCAAGCGCTTCGACTGTTCCGTTTGAGGTCGCAATGGGCGGGAGTTCGTTGTGACCACTTGGGCGAGCCATGAACACCGCCAATAATTGCACACCCAACACACCAGCAACGGTAATGCCTAACAAGCCGCGTATGTTCAGCGTTTCCGACGCTTTTTCCTCTGCACCAAGATTCAAAAGCATAATCACAAAAACCACCAACACCATGATAGCCCCTGCATAGACAAGAATCTGCAAAAGCGCCAAAAGTTGCGCTTGCAGTGATAAATACAGAGCTGAAAGGCAGAAGAAATGTGCGATGAGGAACACGGCGGACGTGACAGCATTCTTGCGGGTAATCATCACAATGCCAGTTGCGATAGCGCCAACGGCAAAGAGGAAAAATAATAGGGAGTTGAGGCTCATAATTCCTTGAATTGATAGCGTAGGCTGATTCTGTAGGACGAGGGTTTAGACGACGCAAAGATACGATTTTTTGCGAAAATTCCTAACCGTTGGGATAGAAAAAACCAGAAAAAAGGCTCTGCTTGTGTTTACTCTAAAGTAATAGCAGTTCAATACCCAGCCACGTATTCTACGCGCAACATTCTGTACACATTATTACTCATGCGTTTTAGAATATCTCGCACTTGCAACTCAAACGTGAAGCCTTTTCCCGTCGAGATTCGCAAACCCGCATTCAGCAACCCGCCTTTGGTTGAAGGATCGTTGAACGTAGCATTATATTCCACAGCGAGCGACATCAGGCTTCCAAGGGTCTTCTCAAAACCAACGTATCCATTGGGAACTTTATAGCCGCTTGGCGATTCAAGCGAATAATTCACACCGACGTGCAGCGCAGCGCTTCCCCATAACGAAAAATTCTTACTCGCCGCTATATAGAATCCGGGAGAAAGTGTCTCGAAAGAGTCGTTATATGCTTTGGGATAACCACGCCCTTGCGTGTTTATGCCCACGACTACACCCGGTGCTGTAAGCGTTTCGTCAAGCGGTCGCCAGACGAGATGAAACCCGGGAAGTCCCTGAAACACCATTGATTGATTTCCCAAAAAACCAGCTCCGGAGTAGCTCATACCAAGTTCGAGGTTCGTAACGGGCGCAATACTGAAATCCACTGCAACCCCGCTGTAGCCAAATGCCCAGATGTTTACAGAATATTGTTTTTTTGACAGTACACCTGCCGTCGGCATATCTACGATAAACCGCGATTCGATGCTCGCTTTTTCACCGGCTGCTGTCTGGGCAAGTAGTGGAGAGGCTGCGAATAGTGACAGAATTATCGCCGTGATTGTCATTGCCCAACGCGCGACTGAAAGAACGAATTTTACAGGGATAAGTATAGGAATGTTTGTCATCGAAACGCCCTTGCACAATGGTGAAACAGATATTCATCAACCAAAAATATCCGCCGCAAGATAACAAAAAAGCCGTTGCAAAACTTTATGCAACGGCTTAATTTCTTTGTGCGAACGTTTATTCGCGCTTTAGGTCTCTTTTCTTGTCGTTCGCTTCATATGGCTCAGGCGTAACGAATTTCCCATGTTCATAGCTCAGTTTTCGCTCAAACATTTCCTTCATAGCCAAAAACGTTGGCTTCGGAATGCGATCAAATTCTTTGCTGATTTGAAGTTGGTCGTAGTTGCCGTATTCCGTCTCATCTTCGAGCGGGTCAATATGTTGCATACGTGCTTGTAGCTGGACTCGAACGTCATCGTTTATCTGGCGTGCACGCATACCCATTGCGGTGATTGCCTCGTAAATACTACCGTTGTCAGAAGCATCAATGCGGACGGCTACCGGATTGATGATATAATCTTTCATGCCTGCATTCGATGTGTTTGCGCTCATAATGCGGAACTCCGAACAGTGGGACAGTAATTTATGCAAGCTAACAATATACGACTTTCTTTTGGTTCAGCGAAGATTTTTTACGGTATTGTATGAATCCTGTATAATTTTGTAGCAGTTGATTATTTATAACGTGAGCTTGAAGCCTGTCAAACCCTATACTGTGAAATTGAATGAATGTTCTCCGTCTTGCCATCCAAAAATCCGGTCGCCTGACCGATGAATCCTTAGAACTCATGCGCGAATGTGGCATTGAATTTAACAAAGCCACAGGTAAACTCAAATCACCCGCGTACAATTTTCCCCTTGAGTTTTTGTTTTTGCGCGACGACGACATCCCCGAATATGTTGCCGATGGCGTGGCGGACGTGGGCATCATCGGCGAAAACGTGCTTGCAGAGGAACAGCATAAAATTAAAGATACGGTAACAATCGTCGAACGGCTTGGATTCTCACGCTGTCGGCTTTCCATTGCCGTTCCGAAAACATTCCATTATGATGACGTTCAGAATTTGCGCGGAGTTCGGATAGCCACATCGTTCCCAACAATTTTAGGAAATTTTTTGCGCGAAAAAGGCATTCAAGCGGAGATTCACGAGATTTCGGGCTCGGTGGAAATTGCGCCGAGCATCGGGTTGGCAGAAGCGATTTGTGATATTGTTAGCTCCGGCTCTACGCTACTATCCAACGGGCTTGTGGAGGTCGAAACGATCTTCAAATCCGAAGCCGTGCTGATTGGTCGAAAACTTGATGCCGAAAAACAGCATGTTCTGGATGATTTATGCTTCCGTATTCAATCCGTAAACCGTGCTAAAAATAATAAATACATCATCCTGAACGCCCGCACAGAGAACATCGCAGCGATTACAAGCCTACTGCCCGGCATCAAAAGCCCAACCGTCACGCCGCTTGCAGAAACAGGCTGGTGCGCGGTGCATTCGGTAGTACGCGAAAACCAGTTTTGGGACATTATCGAAAAGCTCAAAGCCGCTGGTGCTGAAGGTATATTAGTGATTCCAATTGAAAAAATGATTTTGTGAGATGATTATGACCACCATCCGTTACCCTGAGCGCTCTGCGTGGCAAGAGCTTACGCAACGCCCTGTTTTTTCGAGTGACGAGCTTGAACGCCATGTTTTACCAATTCTGCGTGATGTCCAAGAACGTGGCGATGCCGCACTCCGCGAATATTCTGAGCGCTTTGACCGCGTCACATTGGATGATGTGCGTATTTCATCGGAAGAACAAACGAATGCCATCGCACAGGTTCCCGATGGCCTCAAACGTGCTATTTTACTTGCCCACGACAACATCCTGCGCTTCCACGAAGCACAACAAACGGCTCCCGAGCGCATCGAAACGCAGCCAGGCGTTCTTTGCTGGCGCAAAAATGTGGCGATTGAGCGAGTGGGTTTGTACATTCCGGGTGGAACAGCTCCACTATTTTCAACCGTATTGATGTTAGGCATTCCGGCGAAGATTGCGGGCTGCCCCGTACGGATTCTCTGCTCGCCGCCGACACACAGGGCTAACGGAAGCAGTTCTATCCACCCCGCTATTCTTTTTGCGGCTCAGGTGGCGGGCATTGAGCAGATATTCAAGGTTGGTGGCGCTCAGGCAATTGCGGCAATGGCATTTGGAACCAAAACCATTCCTTGCGTGGACAAAATTTTTGGTCCGGGTAATCAATACGTAACTGTTGCGAAGCAGCTTGTGCAAAAAGGGTATGGCACGCATCGAGGCGTGGCAATTGATATGCCCGCCGGACCGTCGGAAGTGGCAGTACTTGCCGATGATTCCTGTGTTCCGGCATTCGTGGCAGCAGATTTGCTCTCGCAGGCGGAACACGGCACGGATAGCCAAGTTCTCCTCATCACAACTTCCGAAGATGTGATTACCAACGTTCTGCACGAAGTCGAAGCGCAATGTAAAGAACTGCCTCGCCGCGACATTGCCCAGAAGGCACTTGCAAACAGCCGTGCAGTGCTTTTTGCCTCAATGAATGACGCAATTGCCTTCACCAACGAATACGCGGCGGAACACTTGATTATCGCTACGCAGGATGCAGACGGCGTTGCAGAGCAAATCACACAAGCAGGTTCGGTTTTTATTGGAAATTATTCGCCGGAATCAGTGGGTGATTACGCTTCGGGGACAAATCACACACTGCCCACTAATGGCTACGCACGGGCATACAGCGGTATATCGCTTGATAGTTTTGTAAAAAAAATTACCTTCCAGCGGTTGTCGAAAGAGGGATTGCAGGCGATTGGCAGCGCAGTGGAAACAATGGCAGAGGCGGAAGAGCTTCTTGCCCACAAGAGGGCAGTGTCAGTAAGGCTTCGAGGATAAATTGGAGTCGAAATAAAGCGTGACAATTATTTAATGTGTAGTACATCCATTTAATGCGTAGTGCATCCCTCGGCAACCGCACATTGTCGGCGATTTTGCCAGTGTCCAGTAATCAACAGCAAGCTTCCGGCAGTGGTGATCGTTGTTTCATAAAACTCACTTGGGAACTGTTCGCCGAGCAATGCTGCAAGTGTGATAACAACTGCTCCACCGATGAGCAATGCCACAACCCCCATGCTGCCGTGATGCTTGTAGCCATTCCACGCAGCAAAACACGTTGTTGGCACAATCAAGAGCGCAAGAACGAGGTGCAAGGCTTCGTGTTCAAGGTTGAAGGCAAAATGCGATGCTACCACAGTTAGCATTGGCACAAGAAGTGGCAGTGCCAAGCAATGTACAAGACAGATACCGGAAAGCGCCATGCCAAAACGGTCAGCAGCGCTTGAGGAAAAAAACATCTGAAATCGAGACCGTGCTTCGCCATCCGAAGTGGACAGCGAGACGTTTGTGGAGAGTATGTCCAAGCGAGAGCGTGAATGTTGAGGCAAAAGATTCATAGTGCAAATTTCAGGTAACTGATTTTAAGTAACAGTTTGTCGTTGACACGTTGGACACGAGCCGGTAAAATTGACCGAATGATGAATGCCAGAAAACCCTGTTCGTTCAGCAATGATACGCTCTACGTCGTGCAGCATACATTCGCTCATCTCCACTTGCTTCCCACATTGTACACATTTGATGCTGTGTGTATGGTGCGCTTCGGACAGAGAATACCGCCAACCAGCCTCTGAATGCTCAATTTTAGCGACGACATCTACCTTTGCAAGGTGTTCCAGATTGCGATACACCGTTGCAAGGTCAATGCCGGTGCTTTTTGTACACTCGTAAATGTCATGCGCGGTAAGCGGCTGAGTTGCGCCATACAAGCACTCCACGACAATCTTTTTGCCACGTGTCATGCGAGGTACTTTAGCTTTCAATTCCTCGTACAGCGATTCAAGAGAGGTTTTCATTATGGCATTATTGAGAAGAACTATTACAAATTTACTGCAATCAATTCGCAATAGCAAAATAAATTTGCATGACCTGAGAGAAAATTACGCCATGTTGTTTTTATTATCGTGCACTTCCGCTGATTGCGTAGCTGAATCCCACCGCTAATCCCAATGTCGAAAAGCTTTGAAATTTTGTATCCTCTGTAAGCCCGTATTTGATTGGATCGTGGAATGAAAGTTGATACCGCACGTTAAAATCCACAATCAAGTCGTCGGTAACATCAAACCGAACTCCGGCAGTAGGAATCACGCTGATAGCAATTCCTGATGCGATACTCACAGTCTTCGCTGGATCGTAAAGCCTATAACGAAAAAACAGCACTCCTGCTTCCGCACCGTAATACGGTTTCATAAAAAACTCTGGCAACAAGTCGTAGCGGAACCCCAAGAGCAATGGCAATGCCTGTAATTCGTAGGTGTAATCCCGCCCAAGCCGTTCTTTTTGGGTATAATAATACTGGTATCCAAAGGTGGTTCCAAGAGAAATCGGCGACTGTCGAGAATAGCGATAGATGGAAAATGTCATCGCCGGGTTAATCGGATTGACAATACCGGCAAAATCCCTAAGGGGAAGTTGTACTCCTGGATTCAGGCTTAAACGATACTGTGCGTGTGCGGTCTGTGCCAGCCCCACAACAACAACAACAACGATAGAAACAACAAACGTTCTCATATTCTCAGAAATTACGGAAAAGCCTTTGCAGTAACAAAAAACCTCACAGAGGTTTGCCTGTGAGGTTTGGATAAGGTATCATCTTTTCTTATTTCTTGAACGCAAGGATAATAGTACCACTCAGAGGAAGCCCTGTAAATCCAAGATCTGCTGCTGTTAAAGAGCGAATGAGAAAAAGCGCTTTATCTGTTACCGCGATGCCGCCAAAATCTTGTTTGTTGAACAGCAACTTACCACTACTATATTCCCAAGTACCTGTTGAAGGAATACTGATTAGCCGTGCAACGGTTGTATCGGGGAGAGAAAACGAACCAAGTGCACCAGCATTTATGCTGACACCTTTGATACTAAGGCTAAAATTGTTCGTTGTGTATGTCCCAGCGCTGGCAGAAGATCCCTCTAACTTAATTGTTCCCGTACCAGTGTTTGTACCGAACGTAGCTGATAATCCCGCCGCACTCAGTGCAGAAAGTGGGGTATTGGGCGCATAAAGCCCCCGCGGATCGCCGCCCGTTGCCGATGTTGCGAACGCAGAGGCAGCAATATCCGCACTTTTTGTCGGGTCGGGCGTGACGACAACGTTTGTTCCACTGTCCTTTGAACAGCCAGCGATAACCATCACGGCAAGCGCCGCAAGCGATAAAAGTATGTTTTTCTGCTTATTGTTTAATTTCATAACAAAACCCTTGAAAGGTGAGATAAAAAGCTGAAGCCATAGTTATTTGAGTGGCTCAAGGCTTCAGAGGTGGTCATTATTTGTTTAGACAGCTGCGAGTTTTGCAATGTTAGATTTTACGTCGTCAGCAGATTTGTTCAGCGCCGCTTGTTCGTCGGCAGTAAGTTTGATTTCAAACACTTTTTCCAATCCATTTTTGCCAATCACAATCGGTACACCACAGACGACATCTTTCAAACCATATTCGCCTTCAAGCGCCACAGCACAAGGCAGGATGCGGCGTTTGTCTTTGACAATGCACTCCGCCATCTCGACTGCCGACGCGGACGGCGCGTAATAAGCGCTACCAGTTTTTAGGAAGTTCACGATTTCTGCCCCGCCGTTGGCAGTACGCTTTACGATTTCGTCAATTTTTTCGTGCGACATAAGCTCTGCAAGCGGCACACCTGCTACGGTTGTGTAACGCGGAAGCGGAACCATCGTATCGCCATGACCGCCCAACA
This sequence comes from Candidatus Kapaibacterium sp., assembly GCA_025358765.1. Taxonomy (GTDB): domain Bacteria; phylum Bacteroidota; class Ignavibacteria; order Kapaibacteriales; family UBA4661; genus JANYIG01. The sequence continues at coordinate 7,681 of JANYIG010000200.1, read as the reverse complement.
CAAACGCATTCACGTCTTCGACCGAGACATTCAATTCCATCGAAATAAACGTGCGATACCGTGCCGAATCCAGTACACCCGCCATGCCAAGCACTTTGTGGCGCGGCAGACCCGTCGCTTTGAGCGCAACATACGTCATCACGTCGAGTGGGTTGGAAACGATGATGAAGAATGCATTTGGCGACTTCGCAACCGCTTGATCAACGCATGATTTCACGATTTCGGCGTTTTTGAACAACAGATCGTCACGGCTCATACCGGGTTTGCGGGCAAGTCCTGCCGTCATAATCACAATGTCAGAATCAGCAGTTGCGTCGTAATTGTTCGTGCCGATAATGCGGCTATCCGAGCCGATAACGGGCATGGCTTCATACATATCCAAGCCTTTGCCTTGTGGAACGCCTTCGACCACGTCCACAAGCACGATGTCGCGGGCAAGTTCGTCATACGCAAGTTTTTGAGCGGCGGATGCGCCGACGTTTCCGGCTCCGATGACGGTAATTTTCATAGCAATTCGGGGGAAAATCAAGTAGAACAGGATGAATTATGAAGCATTGTTGCTTGTTTTTTGTTTGATAGCACACAATTTAGCGGATTTTTTCGAGCGAGAAAAAGGAAAAGTTCGCACGTGTTTTTTCCGTAGATTTGCGCCATGAAACGCTATCATTATTTAGAATGCGGCTCCACAAACGACGTTGCAAAGGAATTTCTCCGCAAACGCTCAGATATGGACAGCGTGTTTGCTGTCACGGCAGACGTACAAACAAGCGGACGCGGACGCAACGGCAAGGCGTGGAGCGGCTCTGCGGGCGACAATGTGTATTGCTCTATCGGCATACGGCACACGCAAGAAAAATCGCTCAAAGAACTCGTTACGTATCAAGCGGTTGGCTGTATGGCTGCCCAGGCTGCTTTGCGAGAGGTGACAAAGGACTCAAAAGATGGTAATAGCTCAGTAACATTTTTTCTGAAATACCCGAACGATGTGTATGTTCAAGCAGCAATACTTTCACAACCGCGCAAAATTTGCGGTGTGCTGGTCGAGCATGAGTTTTCCGGCTCGTCGTGCGTGGCATCGGTGATTGGAATCGGCATCAACGTTCGTCAGAACGTATTTCCACGTGAACTCGCGCAAAAGGCAACATCCTTGCGGCTTATCGGCATTGAGCATTCCGAAGAACACGCAGCCGAAGAGCTTACGCAAACTCTGCTACGTTATTGCGACATTTTTTTGCAACAGCAGACGGAGCAATTGTTTCAGGCATGGCGCGAGGAACTTGCCATCGAAAACACGTCCATTCAGATAGTGGGTGAATCCGGCTGGTGGCAGGTGCTAAAACTCTGCGATGACGGGCGTTTGCAGGCGTTTAACCCCACGAGTGGCGAACAACGCCTTATCGACAACGGCGACTCAATTCAGTTGTCAGCAAACAGGTTTCAGTAAGGAATTTCGATTAGGAATTATCACTATGCAGCATTCTGATACGAAAATTTTTCAACGGTTTATAGACAGCGCATGGCAGGTGCTGGAACGCGCAAATGACCATCACATCTACCTTGCAGCTTCCGGTATTGCCTTCAATATTATTTTATTCAGCTTGCCGACGGTGCTCGTGATTGTGTTTGTGTTGGGTGCATTAGTTGAGCCTGCAATAGTGATTGGTGCCGTGGAGCAGTTTTTTCGTCAGACATTGCCGGATGGTGGCGGTTTGGAGGCGATTCTGCGCGAGGCAAACAACGAATTGCAAGAAGTTCTGACAAACTACTCTAATGCTGGATGGTTTGGTATTCCGGTGCTGTTATGGATTTCTCTTGCCCTTTTTAGCTCCGTGCGAACCGCTCTCAGCGCGGTATTTAGCCAGCGCGAACGCGGATCGTGGCTGCGCTATATCCTCAAAGATTTCTTTTTGCTAGCAATGTTCATCGTTTCTATCCTTATTGTGAATATTTTTCCGTCAGCGTTCGCATTGCTCATGCGTGGGATTGTGCAAGTCGCACCGTCGTTGGATGGTGACATCCTCCGCGCCGTTGCGCCTCGTGTTGTGGCGATGCTGATGCTGTTTTTTTTCTTTTTTTGCTTGTATCGTTTCGCGCCGAATCAACGCCCTCCCGCTGCTATCACGGTGATGAGTGCTATGCTTTGTGCGGTGTGCTGGGAATGTGCTCGTGTGGGGTTTGGATGGTACTTACAGCACCTTGCCTCGTTCGGACGAATGTACGGTATTTACGCAACCGTGGCGGCATCGGCACTGTGGGTGTATTACTCAGCCCTGGTGATGCTGTTTTCGGCGGAAATCGCACGGTATTGGTACGAACGGCGGCGGCATGTCATGATGAATGAAGCCTCAGAAAAAGGGTTTATGCAGTCCACCACATCAAAATTGAAATAATATTCTCTCTCAATCCCCAAATCCACGCGCTTCCCAACTATCGCCGCCGCAAGGAATCTTTTGTTTGCTTACGTGTTCATCGTAGATAGTGCATAAAATGCCAGTGCTGTCGAAATGCTTGCATTTGGTGCAAATCAAATCGTCAGACATTCGCCGCGACTGTTCTTTGAATTGATCATATTTGCGGTATGCTGGATAGGCAACTACCGCAAACAACACAAACAGCGCCACCATCCAGTAATATTGCAAGTGATAGGTTTCCACCACAAACCAGATAATCGGCACGACAATCGCCGTTTTTACTAAACCTGCAAAGACGATAGAACCAACAGTGATATCTGGCGTTGATTGGTCGTTGAACAAATGAGGATAGAGCTTGCGTTCGTCCGGCAAACGGCGAAATTGCAGAAATTGTACTGCCCGAAGGCGTTCCGTCAGTTCTTTGAGCATAATACTTCGTTCCAACAGTGTCAAAATTCACGTCAACGTTCAAAATACAACAGTTCGAGTATAGCGAGTATAGAACGTTCTCGCCAAATATACGCAGGTTGCAACAAAAAACGCTCCTACCCGCCAATGCCGATAGGAGCAAAAGATTCAAAAGAGCATCAACGCTGATTTACTCCGCCTTCTTATCAAATTCCTCTTTGCTCAAAACCGTCACCGTTGCAAGGTTTTTCGCCTTGAGTTGTGCGTTGAGCGCCTCCACATCTTTTTTCGCAATGGCATCAAACGCTGCGGTTGTTCTTGCAACTTCTTTTTCTAAAAATGCCAACCGCTCAAGCTGCATTTTGCTTGGTGCGCCGCCGTAGCCGTTCACGCTGGCGTACAGGTTCGACAAATGCTCACGTAGCTTGTCATCTTTTTCGGCAACGTAATATCCACGCTCTTTTGCGGTGGTTTTATACAGACTGTCGAGTTTGTTCGCCGCTGTCAACATTGCTGATTTGAGTTTGTCGGTCGAATCTACTTTTGCAGCCCGTTCTTTCAAACCGTCGCGCAAACCCGTCATCGCTGCCGAAACATATGCCAGTCGCCCTTGCATTGTGTAAAGCGACATCACAGTTTTTTGTTGCGACAGACGTTCACCAGCCGTATAAGGCGATTTTGGGTCGCCAGCTAAGGTGAGCACACCCGCGAACGGCTTGTCGCTTTTGGTGATACGGATAGCATATTTCCCTTCGGGCATAATCGGACCAACTGCCGCGCCAAACGCTGCGTTCTCGGATGCTGCTACTTTCGGTGGTTTCATGCGCGTTGCCCAAAAAATACGGTTAATGCCTCTGCGTTTGCCGCCCGGAATTGCTGAAATTACCTCACCTTTGGCATCCAACACCTCTACTTTCACATCGCCCGTCATCATGCGGTCTTTCATGTAATACGTGATAGCCGCATTCTCGCTGGGGCTGTCGCCTGTGAACTCGTCGTTGCCCGCAAACTCTTGGAAACTATTGCCCCAATTGATTTGTGCCGGACGCGATGGCAAAATCGTAAGCTCGGATTGCAATACCTCTGCCGTCAAAGCACGAATCGGCGTGATGTCGTCAATGATAATTACGCCACGACCATGCGTTGCCAAAATCACGTCGTGTTCGCGCGGATGGATAGCAATGTCGCGGATAGCCACGTTCGGCAGATTGCCCGTGAACTGCGCCCACTGCTCGCCGCCGTCCAACGAAAGGAACAGCCCCATTTCTGTACCAACAAACAACAGGTTTTTGTTCACAATATCCTCGCGGACAACGTGCGCGTAGCCTTTTATGTCTGGTGCGGTGAATCGTTTCCATGTTTTACCTAAATCCGTCGTTTTGTAAACATAAGGCTGCATATCGCCAAAGGTGTGCAAATCGAACGTAACATAGACCGTGCCTTTGTCGTAGCGGCTTGGCTCCACGCAAGACACCCACGCATTTTTGGGCAATCCTGCGATATTACCAACGACGTTCGTCCATTTTTTGCCGCCATCAAGCGTTAATTGCAGATTACCGTCGTCCGTACCTGCCCAAATCACCTTTTCGTCGAGCGGGGATTCGGCAACCGCGTAAATCGTGCAATGATTTTCTGCCGCCGAAATATCGAGCGACAAGCCGCCTGATTCCTCTTGTTTGAGCTTTGTTGTGTCGTTGGTGGTCAAATCTGGCGAAATTTTCTCCCACGATTCGCCTTTGTCCATCGAACGGAATAAAAATTGCGAACCTGCGTAAAGCGTTTTTGGATTCTTTGGGCTGGCTATGAGCGGCGTGTTCCAGTTAAAACGGTATTTCGGGTCGCCGTCGCGGGGCTGGGGCTTGATGGATTTGATTTCGCCCGTTGTAAGGAAATGTTTAAACATCTCGCCGCCTTGATACTCGAAATACAATATGTTTTTGTCCGTGCGGTCGCGCAAAACGCAGAACCCATCACCAAAACCAACGCTTTTCCACGCACTGTTTGCAATGCTGCCGTTCGTGCGGGATGGAGCCATCCACGAGCCATTGTCCTGCAAACCACCAAACACATTGTACGGCACTTCCATATCGTAGCCAACATGATAAAACTGCGAGACGGGAAGGCTGCGGAGCATCGCCCACGTGCGCCCGCGGTCAAGCGAACGGTACACGCCGCCGTCAGTGCCGAGCAGCAAATACATCGGGTTTTGTGGGTCAATCCAAAGCGCGTGGTGGTCGGAGTGCGTTACGCCGCCAATTTGCCCAAAGGTTTTGCCGCCATCGGAACTCACCGAAAGTTGGAAGTTCGGGCGATACACACGGTTTTCATCCGTCGGATCCACCACAAGCGTCGAAAAATAAAACGGGCGCAATCCGATAGCAACCGCATCAGACAAAGGTTTCCAGTGTTCGCCTTTGTCGTCGGAGCGGAACAGTGCGGATTTTTTTGCTTCCACAACCGCATAAATCGTTGCGCTCGTCGTCGGTGCAATCGCAAAACACGTCCGCCCTACATCGCCCTCTGGCAGACCGTTTGTGAGTTTTTTCCATGTTTTACCTCCGTCGGTGGTTTTCAAAACACTACTTTTCGGACCGCCGGACGCAAAGCTCCAACCCTTACGGCGAAGCGTCCACATCGAAGCATACATCACGTTCGGGTCTTGCGGGTCTATTGCGATGTCTGCACAACCTGTGCTTGCATCGCTGGCAATAATGCGCTCCCACGTTTTGCCGCCGTCCGATGTGCGATACAACCCGCGCTCATCACTATCCGACCAGAGTGCGCCCGGCACGGCGACAAAAACGACATTCGGATTTTTCGGATGAATGGCAATTTTGGCGATGCGCTCGGATTTCTCCAAACCAGCCAGTTTCCAGTTTTCGCCGCCATCAGTAGATTTATACAATCCTGTGCCAATGGATACGCTGTTGCGCGTGTTGCACTCGCCTGTGCCGACCCAAATCACAGAATCAGGCGTAGAGCGGTCTATAGCAATTGCGCCAATGGACTGTGACGCTTTACTGTCGCCTGCTTTGTCGAAAATGGGCTTAAACGTTGTGCCGTTGTCTTTGGATTTCCACACGCCGCCGGATGCCGCACCAACGTAGATAATACGCTGATACGGGGCATTACGAGCGGTGTCAATTTTTTTATCAATCACCTCGATGGCGGAAATACGTCCGCTCATTATTGCCGGACCGATGTGCCGCGCCTCAACCGCGCCAAACATCGAGGATGTGATTTTGGGCATCGGAACGGGCGCGGGAACTGCTGCTGGAGTCTGCGCCGCAAGCACCACAGGTAGCACGGCTAAAAACGCTGTGAATGCGAGTTTGCAAAAGTATTGGATAAAAGATTTCATAATAAACTTTATGCTTTAGGTTCGAGAAACAAATATTGAAGAATTTAGGTTGACATTTTTAATAATAGTAATAAAGCCCTCATAGAGCTATCATGCGAAGTCTAAGAGGGCTTTGGCTATCGTCAAAACAGTATGTTGATTATTTTTTCGCTTCAGCTTTTTTAGCTGGCATTACAAATAAGGCTTCATCAACAGGTTTGTTGACTTCAAATTTCTCAGTCTTCATGGCTTGATTAACTTGGCTGCCTACTCTGGATTCTTGGGTGAAATTGAACATCACACCCTCTACAGCACGATAATCGCTCATGTACGTGTCTTGAATAGCTTCGCTTCCGTCTTGCGGGTTCTTCGTTTTTTTGCTTTCCTTAATTTGCAAATAGGAATCTGCATCAATAAAGATGGTTGAGACCGTACCGTTTTTCTTTGTGACCTTGATTTTATAAGCCTTGCCGCCCTCCACATCTTCACTGCCGAGTAGTTCTAAAACATGACCTTTTGTTTTGTAGTCAACAAATTCTCCGTCAAAATCGGTGAGCTGTTCTGCAAATTCTTTTGTTTGGTCTTCCGGCATTGCCACAGGATCGGTTTGTCCAGCCATTGGGTTAATATTCCATCCAGTTTTGCCGTCGTAGCCTTGAATAAACTTCAATCCCTGAAATGTTCCTTCAAAGCGAATGCCCTTATCGCGCTTCTGCACACCGGTAATGGGAATTTGCATCGCCCCGCCTTGCATAATCATTTTGCCGGTGGTTGTAATCGTTTGAATTGCTTTGATTTTTGCCATGCCACCTTTTGCCTCAATGATTTTTGTAACGATTTCATCAAGTGTCTGAGCACGTGCCGTGAACGTGAATGCCGCACTAATACAAAAAATGCACAGTGTGGATGTAATTTTTTTGAACATAAAAACCTCTCAGAATAAAAAATAAAGAATAGAGTTTATTCCGATTACTTTTATATATGTCATTCCAGTCCCCAGCCTTCGCTGGCATTCCAGTCCCTGTATAATAATCGGAATAAACTCTAATATACGGGAAGCAATGCGATGAGCGAAATATTTTATGTTGCCGGCTGTCGCCTTCTTCGGCGGCTGTCGGCTTTCGCGCGTGTTAAAGCGAACAAGCGCAGCCCGCGGGGATATTTGCGTTGTATTTGCCGGTTGTCGCCTTCTTCGGCGGCTGTCGCCTTTTTTAGACTTTACACCCTCCCGCCCACAACCAACATATCATCCACCTGCATCACCTCGCCGCGGTGCGCGTCTATCGCTGCACCCAAGAGCGTCGGCTGCTGCTCAAGCGGCTTTGCAGCAATCTCCGTGAGCAACGGGCGCACACGCTTCGGCATAAAACGCTGCTGTACGTCGTTGTATTGGTCTTTGTAACCGTCCGTCGTCAAATACAGCATTGTTGCGCCTTTGGGAGTGCCCGACAAATCCAGCACATGCCGCGTGTACACCGGGCTGCGCTCCTCGCGCCCGCCGAGTTCTTCGGGTGTGCCTTTG
>JANYIG010000180.1 GCA_025358765.1 Candidatus Kapaibacterium sp. | reverse complement strand
TCATGGTCATTCAGCCTTGAAGCCCTCTGTCTTTTTATTATGTACTCAAGCACTTGTACTTGTACCTTGAATTCATTGTGGAATAAGGCTCGCACGATGAGCTTTTACGGCAGGAAGGAAAGTATTATGCACTCTGGATGTGGCACTCTCGCTGCTTGGCAAAATTACCGACAAGTTTATGATTTTTGTATTTTTCGGGTAATAGCTCTTGAGTTCGTAACAGTTCAATGACCGCTTTTAATTTGGCGATATTTTTACCATGCTTTCGCATTCGCTCCATGTCGCGGCGAAATTGGTTCGTAAAAATAGGTGTAAAAAAATCTTGCATAGCCGTTACATTCCCAGCGATTCATAGAATTCTTCAAATGAGGAACAGACCGTTATATCTTCTCCTCTTTGAGATTTTTCAATCGTTTCCCGCGTGAGTTTGTTCGGTATGTGCAGCCCCGTCGGCAAGCGATGTTCGTCGCACACGTACTGGTATAGCATCGAAACAGCTATATCTGCCGAAATGCCGAGTTCTTGAAAAATATGTTCTGCTTCTTGCTGAAGCTCTGATTCTATCTGAAGTTGCAGCATAGTTGTATGATGGATATTGAACAAAAAAATCTTCACAAAGCTACACGTTTTTTCCTTCAAAAACAATCCTCCATATACCGTCTGCGCTATGAATACCAACGCTATCATCGAAGCCGCCCACGCAAACGACACGCTTGTCATTGCTCGACGTGTTGGGCAATCGTCTGCGGTCTGCTGAAGAGCAGGCCTTAGGCGGTGTGTGGCACAAAGACATTGATGTGCAACGTTTGGCAGTTGGGGTCTATGTAGTGGAATTGTGAGGGCTTTGGGCAACCATCGCTCTACGAGGCTGCAAATGCGTTATAGAGCATCCGTGTTTTCACATTCGGAATCAGAGTGGAACACGCAGACTGCTCTTAGGTTATTCAACGGCTATATGGGGCTGTAAACGCCTTAAAACAGCATTTTTTTGAGCGCTTCAGTACCGATTTTTGCGTGAAACAATGGTATATTGATGATGATTCAGGTGTTTTTAACAGATTCAACATCGTCATTTTATTGCCCTCATTGCCATGAACTCTTCTCTCTGTACTGCGAAGCGTACAATACTGTGGCTTTGTATCTGCTGTATCTTCCTTCCTTTATTCGCACGTGCAGGCGAAGTACGCATTGCGACGGCAGCGGATTTGCAGTTTGCGATAAAAGAACTTGCTTCCGCCTTTGAAAAACAGCATTCCACAACAAAAATCACGGTTATCATTGGGTCATCGGGTAATTTTTTCGCACAAATACAAGCCGGTGCGCCATTCGACATGTTCTTTTCTGCTGACATGCTCTACCCCACAGAACTCTACAAGGCTGGATTAACCGCCGCCGCGCCCGTTCTCTACGGCATTGGGCGCTTGGTACTGTGGACGGCGAACGCCTCTGGCATCAATGTGCAAGAGGGCTTGACGGTACTCACAAATCCTGCGGTCAAACGCATCGCCATGCCCAACCCCGACCATGCACCCTACGGCAAACGTGGTCGTGAGGCTCTTCAATACTATAAGCTCTGGGAGACAGTGGAGAAGCGCATTGTGCCAACGGAAAACATCGCCGTAGCCGCACAATACACGCAAAGCGGCAATACGCAAGTTGGTATTCTTTCGCTTGCACAAGCAACGGCTCCAGCACTCAAAAGTGTGGGAACATTTTTTTTGATTGACGAAAAAAGTCATCAACGCCTTGAACAAGGTTATGTGTTGCTGAAAAAATCTGCCGCGAACCCCGAAGCGCTTGCTTTTCAACAGTTTTGCGCGTCGCCGCAAGCCTTACAGATTCTGGCGCAATTCGGATTCAAGATAGCTTTACAAAATCAACAACCTCAACAGAATAGATGATGCAATAAAAATCAATCGTCTCTGAGCGCGATGGCAAGCCACTCGGCAATCACGAAGGGCAGTTCTTTTTGCCCTCGACAAAAGATTACAAAACCGGACCGCGCCACATACGTTGGCTGCAATCCATCGAGGTTGTGAAATTGTAGTGGCAATAAATTTCTCATTCCCAAATCACGTAGCGCTATGATGAAAGCTCTTCTTTTTTCTGCTCTGCTCTTGGGAAACGCCTCTGCTGCTGCGTTTGCCCAACAAATCACAAAGGCGACGGCTGAACCGCTACAAAGCTCGTCGGCAACAAAGTCGTATCGGTTCGAGGAATTTGTGGTTTCCGCTTCGCGGGTGCAAGAAAACCTGTTGCGTTCGCCCGTAAGCATCGAAAGCATCAGCTTCAAAGACATTCTTCGCAGCGCCCAGCCGTCGTTTTACGACGCGCTTGAAAACATAAAAGGTGTGCAGATTATCACGCCCAGCCTTGGCTTCAAGGTATTCAACACGCGCGGATTTGCGAACACCACAAACGTGCGGTTCGCGCAACTTGTGGATGGCGTGGATAACCAAGCGCCGCACATCGGAGCGCCGATTGCTGCTGCGTTTGCACCGAACGACCTCGATATTGAGCGCGTGGAAGTGATTCCCGGCACGGCATCGGTGCTGTACGGCATGAACGCCATCAACGGCTTGGTAAATATTCTTACGAAAAGCCCGTTTTTGCATCAAGGCATCAGCGTTCAGCAAAAAGTGGGCGTGAATCACGTGGGCGCAAACTCTGAAGCTGACAACCTCTCCGCCGCACGGTTGTTCAGCGAGACGAGCCTACGGATTGCCAAAGCGTTTTCCGACAAGTTCGCCGCAAAAGTGACCATGACTTACACACGCGGATACGACTGGATTGCAAACGACGCGACCGATTTAAATGCTCAGGGCAATCGTTCGTTGGGGCTATTCGGCGCAGATAACCCCGCTCTCGACCCTGTAAGCAGCTATGGCAACGAATCGGCAAACCGCCGGACGCTTACCTTGGATGGCAAAAACGTGATAGTGGCTCGTACAGGATATTTTGAACGCGATGTGGTAGATTACAGCATCAACACCGTGCGCGGTGATGCGACGCTCGCGTACAAACTGTCGTCGGATGTTGAACTTTCCTACACGTTTCGCGGGTCGCTCACGAACAACGTCTATCAACGCTCAAACCGTTTTCAGTTGGCGGATTACGTCCTTACGCAAAACGTTGTGCAGGCACGAGGCAGTAATTTCATCATCCTTGCATACCGCACGGACGAGAACACTGGTAAATCCTATAACCTGCGCTCGATGGCGGAAAATATTGACAAAACGTTCAAAAGCGATAATACGTGGTTTGCCGATTATCAAAAACAATTCACAACGCTCCGAAGCAGCGGAACGCCGTTTGCTGATGCCCTTCGCAACGCCCGCGATTTTGCCGATGCTGGTCGCCCGCAGCCCGGCACGAGCGCGTTCAATGAACTTCGGGACAGATTAGGCGACATCAACAACTGGGACATCGGCGCAGCACTCCGCGTGAAGGCAGCGCTGTACAACATTGAAGGGCAGTATGAAATTTCAAGTGGGGCGTTGTCGTTTTTGAAAAGCGATTTGAACGCCGATGTCACGCTTGGATTCACGTATCGCACGTATCAAATAGAACCTGATGGCAATTATTTCATCAACCCTACAACGAGCGACCAAAGCCAAAAACTGTATTACGGCAAAACAGGCGGCTACGTGCAAGTTGCGCGGAGTTTTTTCGACGACCAACTCAGAGCCAGTGCAACGGTGCGGTTCGACAAGGCAGATTATTTTTCTGCGCGGTGGAACCCGCGTTTTTCACTCGTGTATTCCCCCACGCCCGAACACAGCATTCGTGCGTCGTATCAAAGCGGTTACCGTTTCCCCAGCATTTTCGAGGCGTTCTCGAACGTGAACAGTGGCGGCGTAAAACGTGTTGGCGGGCTTCCGGTGATGTCGAACGGCATTTTTGAAAACTCGTATATCCGCACTTCGATTGATGCCTTCCAAGCAGCCGTCAATGCGGGTGTAAATCGCTTGGGAACAGGCGCGTTGGATAGCCTCATTCGTGCCAATACGTCACTTCTGGTGAAAAATTCCTACACCTACCTTGACCCTGAATACATCCGTTCATTCGAGGTCGGCTACAAAGGACTGTTCCTTGATGAGCACTTGTTTGTTGATGTGGATGCGTATTACAATCAATATTCGTCGTTCATAGCACAAATTGAGGCAAATGTGGCTCTCACAAACGTTGCGGACTCGCTTCCCTACGCACTTTACAACCGCGCGAAACAACAACGCTATCGTTTGTGGACGAACTCAAAAACCAACGTGAATAACTTCGGCGCAAGCCTTGGGCTTCGTTGGAACGACGAATCTGGCTGGTACGCAAGCAGCAACCTCACCTTTGCCCAACTTGATTACACCTCGCAAGGCGATGGTTTGGAAGATGGTTTTAACACGCCACGCTGGACGATAAACGCAAGCATCGGACACGATGAAATTCTCCCTCGCATAGGGTTTCACCTGAGCAGCAGGTGGCAAAGCTCATATTATTGGCAATCATTCCTCGTGAACGGCGACGTTCCGGCGTATTGGACGCTCGACGCACAGGTGACATACACACCAGAAAAAAGTCTGCGGATAAAAGTGGGCGGCTCGAACATCCTGAACCGTTACTACGCCTCGATTTTGGGGGGACCGAGTATTGGCGGGTTATATTACGTTCAAGTGCAGTATCAGCTTCCGTGGGATGAATGATGGGGGGGAAGTGACCGAGCAGATGTCCAATATTTTGTAACCTCTACGGTTTTCTGCATCGAACATGGAGAAAATAGGCTACCACTTGCGCGTCTTGCAAATAGGGCTGCTTTTTTATCATTTCATCGTCAGGGTACGGCTCATTGACCCGTTCAATTCTAAAACCAGCGTCCATGATTGCGTTCAGCCATTGCGTGAGCGTTCGGTTAAACCTTGGCACTTTGAATTTCGGGAACTTGTTTTTTAACTCGGCTGGGGCTTTGCCAAATATCCATTCTTCAATGGCTCCGTGAAAATGGTTGAAATATTCACCAACTTCTATTGCGTACGTCGGACCAAACCAGCGTCGCAAGTTTTTTCTGTGCGGCGTGGAAAAACAAGGATGAGAAATGGAGAATTGTAAAAATCCGCCCGGTTTTAATACTCTGTATGCCTCTTGTAAAGCCAGCTCTGGATTGGGAATATCCATGAGACACATAAACGACGTGGCAAAATCAAAACGAGCGTTTTCAAAAGGAAGTTCCGTCGCACTTGCAACGGTATATTCTATGCCCAATGGATTCTGCGCTTCAACCTCCCTCGCCTTTTCAATAAACGTTTCTGCAATGTCTATCGCTTTGAGTTGAGCGCCATTAGAAGCGTTTGCTAAAAGCCTTGTGTTATATCCCTCACCACAACCGATGTCAATGCCTGATAAACCCTCTACGTTCGGCAACATGTCAAAAAATGCGGGTGTATTCAGGTAGTCTCGATAAACGTCGAACCCTGCTCTGGCAAGTGCTGTCCAAGCCTCTGCATTGTTGTTCCAATATTGTCCGGCTTCTTTTTCTGTCATAGTTGTAGCAAATCAAGTTCGCCGATATTGGTCAAAATAATCAAGCAACTCGTGTCGGCAATAATGATGTTAAGCATTGGCTACATCTCTTGATATATCCGATGCTGGAAAATTAACGATAGAAACATCATAACGACCCAATAACTCGGCAAACGTTCTTTTTGTCAACCCTGCAACATCTGCGGCTTGTCCAAGCGAGAGCCTGCCTTGTTCATACAGACGCGCGGCAACAAGCATAGCAAGCTCTCTGTTGTCTATTTCCACCGTGTCTGGTATGGAAAGTGTCAGTGTTTTCATAGTCGCAAGGGAAAAAAATCTTGAGCGTTGGTTGCATGTTTGACTGCGCTTGTAGGCAGAGATTTTAAGCGCTTGGTGAACAACGGAATCTTAGCATGAATGTTTAACTGAAGTTACGCTTTGCTTTGAAATTCCCCGCTTTTTCCTAAAAGAGGGGTGTCCTGCCGTCTTCCCTGACGCAATGCGTCAGGGAAGACGGGGTGTTTCCCACTCCGGCGATGAAGATCTACCCCGCCGCCCCGAAGACGGTGCGCCACCCCTTCATCTGACGCATTGCGTCACCGAAGACGGCTGACGAAGGGGAATTGCATCCAAGCGTAACTTCAGATAATAAGTAAATTATTTTTTGTCAATCCAGCAATGGCGAGCAACTTGGAAGCAGAAAAAGTTCTTGCACGACGTTGGTAAACTTGATAAGTTCACTGCAAATATTTACGATCAAAATTTATGACCATCACTCTTCGATTTTTTGCGCTCGGACGCGAGCTTGTCGGCGCTTCGGAGCTTCGCTACGTGTTTGACCATCCAACCGTAACCGTGAGTGATGTTGTTCAGCGACTTAAATCTGAGTATGCAGTTCTGGAACAGCTTCCGTCGTTCCTCGTTGCAGTAAATAGCGAATATGGTATGAACGATACAGCGCTTTACGACGGTGACGAACTCGCGATCATCCCACCCGTGAGCGGTGGTTGATTCTCTCCATTCCATCTATTTCTGTATTCTACCTCTTTCTGTTGTTCATAATGACGTTCCCACAATACCGTATAAAATACCACATTTCGTGTATTCTCTCACGGAATACCTCATACATTGCTTTATTTTTCCTTGTCTATGCGCTTTCGGCATGTGCTTCGGTAAATAATTCACAAAAAACTTCTCCTCACAAAACCGATGTAAAACCGCTTCTTGGTAAACTGACGTGGGCAGATTGGAAAAAAAATGCTGGTTGGGAAAGTTATGCCGCCGTTAATTTTGCCCCCAATCCGGCATTTGTCCAACGTATCGAGGAAGATGTACATTCCTTCGACTTTTCGTTTATAGTTTTTGCCGGCAACTGGTGCGAGGACTCGCGTTCAGAACTTCCAAAATTCTATCAACTTTTGGAAATGGCAAATATTCCGGCATCAAAAGTAACAATGTACGGCTTGGACGAAAACAAAAATGACATTACTCGCAATGCTGAAAAATTCGGTATTTACAAGGTTCCAACAATCATCGTCGTGCGAAACGGTATAGAAAACGGACGCATTGCCGAAAAACCTCATACGAGTTGGGACTTAGACCTGATTATCGTGATGGAACGGTAGTGGGGAAATTGAGAATTAAGAATTAAGAATTAAGAATTGCAATAATCCGAAAGCCGCTTGAATACTGACTCTAATGACCAATGACTAACTTCAAACTCACAACCGATCCCCTCAACGTTCAAGATGTCATTGATGCCGTTCGTTCGCCAAAAGCAGGTGCTGTGAACGTCTTTATAGGCACGGTACGCGATGCAACGGATGGCAAAGCGGTGGAACGCCTTGAGTATGAAACATACGAACCGATGGCACTCAAAAAAATGGAGGAGATTGCCGGGGAAATAAAACAACGGTGGGATGTGGTAGAAATTGCGATGCACCACCGCTACGGACTGCTTGCCATTGGCGATAGCGCCGTGGTAATTGCCGTGAGTAGCCCGCACCGCCAAACATCCTTCGAGGCTTGTCAATACGCCATAGACACGCTCAAACAGGTTGTGCCAATTTGGAAAAAAGAATCGTTCGAGGACGGTGATGTATGGGTGATGCCCCACGCTTAGAATCTGTCATTTTCGCTACGAACGAATTTTTTTTTCTTTTCCCTTTGTTATTATCGCCAATCGCGTAATTTTGCGATGGTGTCGTTTCTGAGCATTCCGCCTATCCGCTTACAGCAAGCCGCTTGGATATGACAACAGCACACAACCTCGAAAATCGAACGTCCTTTCCTTTCCCTATTTTTTAACCTCAATTCCTTCGGAGGTCTTCTATGAACGTACCGATTACGGTCACTATCAACGGCACAGCCTACACGCGCGACGTTGAACCGCGACAACTCCTCGTCCACTTCTTGCGCGAAACACTCAACCTGACTGGCACTCATATCGGCTGCGACACGAGTAGTTGCGGCGCTTGTACGATTATGCTGAACGGTCAAACGGTGAAGTCCTGCACGTTGCTTGCTGCACAAGCAGATGGAGCAGAAATCATGACCGTTGAAGGGTTGGCTACCGATGGAAAACTCCACCCGATTCAAGAAGGCTTCTGGCAAGAACACGGCTTGCAATGTGGCTTCTGTACGCCCGGCATGATGATGGCTGGTGTACAAATCCTGAAAAACAATCCGAATCCGACCGAAGAAGAGATTCGGCATGGTTTGGAGGGCAATTTCTGTCGTTGTACCGGCTATCACAATATCGTCAAGTCCATTCAATACGCGGCGAAAAAAAGTGCAGCAATGTAATACCAATTTACGTTAGAGATTGTGCATTCTACCCTCACCCCAACTCTCTCCCAGAGGGCGCGAGGGAACAAAAAAGAATGTCGAATGATCAACGCAAATCGGTATAATGCTGTCACAGTATTTCCCACAATTCAACTTTGAACCTCAAAACTTAAACATTATAGAACTATGTCCACAGTTGTAGGAAAACCAATTCGCCGCGTGGAAGACAAGCGCTTTATCACAGGTCAGGGGCGCTACACCGACGATATTAAGCTGCACGGCATGACCTACGCCGTCATCATCCGCAGCCCGTACGCTCACGCCCGCATTAAATCCATAGATGCTTCTGCGGCACTGAAAATTAAAGGCGTGGTGGCGGTGTTTACGGGCAAAGACATTGAAGCCGATGGTATGGGTGGCATTCCAACAGGCTGGCAGGTGAATCTCATCAACGGCGAAACGATGCGTGAACCAAAACATCCGATTCTTTGCACCGATAAAGTTCGCCACGTCGGTGATGGCGTTGCCGTTGTGATTGCAGAAGATTTGGCAATTGCTGAGGATGCGGCTGAACTTGTTCAGGTTAATTACGAACCACTGCCCGCCGTGGCTCAGGTACGGGACGCTCTGGCAGCGAACGCGCCAAAGGTTCACGATGAATTGCCCGATAATTTGGCGTTTGATTGGAATATTGGCGATAAAGAAAAGACCGACGCGGCGTTCGCAACAGCGCATCACGTCACGACATTAGAGTTTTACAACCAGCGCCTTGTGCCGAATGCCATTGAGCCGCGCAGCGCTATTGGGCATTACGAGGAAGGACGCGATTTTTACACGCTCTACACCAGCACCCAGAACCCGCATCTTATCCGGCTTTTGATGTCGGCATTTGTGCTGCAACTGCCGGAACACAAAGTCCGCGTGGTTGGATCGGATGTGGGCGGCGGTTTTGGAAGCAAAATTTTCCACTATGCCGAAGAAGCGCTTGTTACGTGGGCTTCAAAAAAAATCAAGCGCCCTATTAAATGGACTGCCGCCCGTAGCGAGAGTTTTGTGACGGATGCACACGGGCGCGACCACCAAACGACGGTCTCGATGGCGTTCGACAAGGATGGCAAGATTCTCGGCTTGCGAGGTCACACGATTGCAGGTATGGGCGCGTATTTATCCACGTTTGCGCCTGCCGTGCCAACGTATTTGCACGGAACGCTGCTGCAAGGTTTGTACACCACACCAGCAATTTATTACAAGGTGGATGCAGTTTTTACGCACACGACGGCGGTGGATGCGTATCGCGGAGCGGGTCGCCCCGAAGCCACGTACTTGCTGGAACGCTTGATGGATACGGCAGCACGCGAAATGAAGATAGACCCCGCAGAACTCCGCTTCAAAAATTTCATCCCGCCCTTTGACGGTGTGACGCAACCGGGCTATCAAACGCAAGTGGCGCTGCAATACGATTCCGGAAACTATGCCCCTACGCTACACAAGGCGCTTGAAATCATTGATTACAAAAACTTCCGCAAACGTCAAGAAGAAGCTCGCAAGAACGGCAAATTTATCGGCATTGGCTTTTCAACATTCGTGGAAGCCTGCGGCATTGCTCCTTCGGCAGTCGTTGGATCGCTTGGCGCTCGTGCAGGTTTGTATGAATCCGCCATCGTCCGCGTACAACCTACTGGCAAAGTGAGTGTTTATACGGGGTCACACTCGCACGGACAAGGACATGAAACCACGTTCGCGCAGATTGTAGCGGATTCCTTTGGTATTCCGATGGAAGACGTGGAAATCGTGCATGGCGACACCGAACAAATTCCGTTCGGTATGGGAACCTACGGCTCACGCTCGCTGGCGGTTGGCGGCTCTGCGATTATGAAAAGTATTGATAAAATTAAGGAAAAAGGTGCAAAAATCGCTGCCCATCTGCTTGAGGCAAACGAGGCGGATTTGGTCTTTGCCGAAGGAAAATGGACCGTCAAAGGAACAGATAAATCTATCCCCTTCCAGCAAGTGGCGCTTACTGCCTACGTTCCACACAACTATCCCGCAGGCTTGGAACCTGGACTTGATTTCAGCAGTTTCTACGACCCGCTGAATTTCACGTTTCCGTTCGGTGCACACATTGCAGAAGTTGAAGTCGAGGCAGAAACAGGCGAAGTGAAGGTGACGCGTTATGTGTCGGTGGATGATGTTGGTACGATTATCAATCCCATGATTGTGGAAGGACAGCTTCACGGCGGCATCGCTCAAGGCATTGGGCAAGCGCTCTACGAGGGTGCGTTCTACGACGAATCTGGGCAACTTTTACAAGGCACGTACATGGATTATACCATGCCACGAGCGGATAATTTGCCGATGTTTGAGCACAGCACAACTGTTACGCCTTGTCCGCACAACCCGCTTGGGGCAAAAGGTGCGGGCGAAGCCGGAACGATAGCCTCCACGCCAACGATTGTGAACGCTATCGTGGACGCACTTTCCCACTTAGGCGTAAGCAACCTTGAAATGCCCTGCACTCCAGCACGGGTGTGGTCGGCGATTCAAACAGCAAAAGGCAATTGACGATGCTCGTTTGGTAATTCTTAATTCTCGATTCTTCATTCTCAATTGAAATAAACTATGCTTCCAGCATCTTTTGATTATCATCGTGCAACATCGGTTGCAGACGCGCTTGGAATGTTGGGTTCTCTCGGCGATGAAGCAAAAATTCTCGCCGGCGGACATTCCCTGATTCCCGCGCTCAAACTCCGTCTTTCCAAACCGGCACACCTGATTGATTTGAACGCTATTCCCGAACTCCGCTCTATTACTCGCCAGAACGGTCACATTGTTGTAGGTGCTATGGCTACGCATACGGCGGTACAGACCTCAGACATTGTGCGGTCAGCAGTTCCCTTCATTGCCGACCTTGCGGGCAGTATTGGCGACGCATCCGTACGCAATCGCGGCACGATTGGCGGTGTTATTGCCCATGCCGATCCGCGTGCAGACTATCCGGCAGCGCTCCTTGCCGCAGATGCCACGGTTGTTTTGACAAGCAAAAGCGGTTCGCGTAACGTAAAAGCAGATGACTTTTTTGTGGATATGTTCACGACAGCGCTTGCTGAAGGCGAACTCGTGACGGAAATTCATTTCCCTGCACTTGCCAAAGGCACGGGTGCTTCGTATCAGAAGTTTTCACATCCGGCATCACGCTATGCTATCGTTGGTTGTGCGGCACGGGTGACGGTCGAGGGTGGCGTGTGCAAAAACGTTCGTGTTGCCTTTACGGGCTTAACAGAAAAAGCATTTCGTGACAATGGCGTGGAATCAGCCCTCGAAGGCAAACCCGCAAATGAAGCTACGATTCAAGCAGCAGCTCTGCTCGCGGCAAAAAGTATTGAGGTAACAGGTGATAGTTTTGCGGACGAGGCATACAGACGACATATCGCTACGGTACAGGCACGGAAGGCGCTTCTGGCGGCAGTGGCAGCAGCTACAAAATAATCCACTGCTTGATACTGAAGTTCTGGACATAAAAAAACGTGAGGCATTCGGAAGAATAAGCCTCACGTTTTTTATTTCTACCTACACATTTTTGGTCAGAATCATTACTTAAAATTCAGGGCGTATGAAATCCCAACATTAATGCCAAGATACGCAAATGGTAAATCGCTACTGAATAAATACATAAATTTTGCCGACGCATCAAAATCTAATCCGGGTTGGATGGGGTAACGAATTCCTGCCTTCGGTGTCATTGCAAAATTATTCGGAGTCAGTGTAGCAATTGTCGGCACGGTGCCATTCGTCCACGAGTTGAAGTAATAGCCAATTTCAAGCCCAACGTATGGTTGAAAACCGCTTGTGGCAAAGTTGTAACGCACACCAGCAGTAATCGGAATATTCAAAAGCGCAGTATTACTTAAATCATATGTTACTGGCGAGCCAGATGCTACAAATGTCGGTTTTCCGAGCGGAAAATATCCGAACCCCAATGATACCTGAAAAAATAATGCTGATTGAATCTGATAATAATAATTAAGTGCCCCACCATATCCAATCTTCATATCAGTTGCATTTTTCAAACTCCCACCCACGCTCTGACGGATGTTTGAAGATTGAATATCAAATGGGATTTGTGGACCAACTTCAATGCCAATCTGATGTGTCCAGCGCCCTGTCTGAGCATTGCTATAAAGCGGCATCAATACTATCACGCTAGTAACAATAGAAAGTACATAGTTTCTCATAGTGTTCATGCTCCAAAAGGTGATCGAATAATAATTTAATTTTCTAAAAAAATCTCGTCTTAGCGAAACTAAGATGCAACGAATAATTACACAAGATGTTTCTCAATCATTCATGGTTTCATTCATAGTTTGTCATAGTCATCGTACGTGCTATATCTCTACCATCGCCACCATTTTACGGAGCAGTTCCTCAAACCGATACCGTTGCAAAAGTGTATCAACACCAAAAAGTTTGGATTTTTGAACAGTTTCTGGGTCAATGCCCAACGAAGAGCCAATAAGATGGGCATCGGGGAGCTGCTCTTTAAGGAGTTGAGCTATTGCATATCCATCAAACGAGTTTTCTACCGAAGAAGTTTGAAGGTCGAGAAAAACATATCGCTTGACAGTATCGAAACCATGGTTGGGAGCGTTGAAAAAAGCACTCATCACATCGTCAAACGTTGTACAAACAGGAATAGAATAATGATATTTTTCTGAGAGCGCTTGAACTTTTTTGCGGAGACGTTCATCGTTACTCACAAGAACAATCAAGGTTTGATGCGACATTGAAGATAGAACGGGCATGATTTGGAGGATGTGTTTGGAGGATGTGTACTCGCGGACGTTTCACCGTTCTTGATTCATCGCCTCGATAATCGTGTGGCTAATTTCTTCTAATACGGACACTTCCCAGTGTTCATTGCGTTTGGTGTGAGCAAAAATGAGGTTACGAATTACGCGGAGAATGATGGCGAGGTTTGTTACTTTTTCGAGCATAGACGGGTCGAACACGAACCCCGCACCCTGAATAAATTTTTTACAGTCATTGTGCGTAAGAAATGCGCCGTTGTTGAAGGTGTCAATAAACACATCCAACTCAGGATGATAGACCACGAAATGCGCTGGCATCCCAATACCATAAAGATTTACCCCCGCCCGCTCCGCAACCAAGATATACAGCGCCGAAAGCGAAATGGGAATCCCAGTTTTACTGTTCAGCACGACATGAATATATGAGTTATCAGGATGATGATATAATCCGTCGGCAGCGGCGCAAAACCCTTCTTCCTCGAAAAATGCTTGATTGACGGCAAGGAGTAAGCCTAGTTCGCTCGGATTTTGCGATTTCACAAACAACGCGTGAATACGCAGTGCCATTGCGTCTAAACGCTCCTTAATGGCTTCCGCATCGGTTTCGGGGTATCCGAACTTTGAAATGACCGTAATCGCTTTCTCCAAATCAATATCAGCGCCGGAGTCCGACGCATCGTTGACCATAGAAATTAAACGTTCCAATGTTTGCGTTTGGAAATCGTGAATCACGGCAAGCACTATTTCACGGCTTTGTGTTGATTGGGCAACACATTCTTCGTGTTCCAATGCTTTGCGTAAAGCAGGAACAACGCCACCACCATAGCTTTCGAGTTTCGATCGCACCGATGCAGTGACCGTAGAATCAGGATCGTCCAACAAATGCAAAAGAGCGTCGAACTCGCTTTTGCTTACTGTTGATGGCAGCAGGATTTCAAGTTCAGCATTCATGCTATTGTCAAGAATGGTGGCTGATGCTTTGCGTCAAATTGTATATCCGCGTAAGTTCCTCTGTAAGATACGCAAATGCTGGTTCCGGTGTACTGAAAAACTTGAATAATTTCAGGTCTTCGTCGCCAATCATACCTGTTTCCGCCAGATATTCAAAATTGAACAGCTTCCGCCAGAACTCCTCGCCGTAAAGAATAATCGGCAGCTCTTTCGTGATTTTCTGCGTTTGTACGAGCGTCAACAACTCAAAAAGTTCATCCATTGTGCCGAAGCCGCCCGGAAACACTACCAACGCTTTAGCATAATGTGCGAACCAGAATTTCCGCATGAAAAAGTAATGAAACTCAAAATTGAGTTCTGGTGTGATGTATGGGTTCGGGAATTGCTCGAACGGCAGGCTGATGTTTAATCCTACTGACTCCCCATCTGCCTCGAATGCACCTTTGTTCGCGGCTTCCATAATACCGGGACCGCCTCCGGATGACACCAAAAAGCGCTCCGCACGAGGCATTTTTGCCGACCATTCGGTGAGTAATCTTGCCAATTCTTCCGCTCCAGCATAATATTTCGTAAACAAACGTTGTTTCTCAAGGCGATGCAATTGCTGTTGCAAACGTGCCGTCTCGGTAGTATCCTTCGATGCAAGTATTTGTGCCTCGAGCAACGTAACGGCATGAGCGCCTTGTTGTTCGGACGGAACACGCGCAGACCCGAAGAAAATGACGGTTCGATGAACATTCATCTTTTTGAAATGCAAATCCGGATATACATATTCCGACATAATACGAAGCAAACGAGCTTCTTTGCTATTCAAGAAATCTTCGTTTTTGTATGCCTTGGGGGAGCGACCGAGTGTAGGTTTTTGTTTTTTCATTGGGAATCGTTTATGCCGATAGTAAACATAGTTGATATAAAAACAGTTAAGATATCAACTGTTAGTCAATCGTATTATTTCTTGTTGAATCGCAGCAGTAACATCGTTGTTTTGGATGGATTTGCCCACGCTGAACACGATAAAAACTTTGTCGGCAAATTGAGAATTTTTCAGGGAGTTTCGGCATGAGCAAACGAAAATAGAGTCTTAAATTTTTCTTTGTACCGAAACTCAGCGCTGGTATCCACGAGTGCCAATCCCCGCTTGATAAGATGTGCATTGAGAAACGTTTTGTTTTGCAAATATACATAGCCGAACAGCACGTTCGATTCGTCATATTTACGAGTATCGTATTTCTGAGCGTCGTAGCGCAGAAACACTTTGGTTCTTTTTGTCTTCGTACGCAAGTATTCAAGCGCCTCGTTGTTCATCGTTGGATGTTCTTTCACACCCAACAGCCGCACAACAACACCGTTACTAAGTCGCATACATTCAGCGCTTAAAACCTCACTCACGGAAAACAACTCATCACGTTGGCTTCCATTTTTATCAAGTTTTGAACCGAATTGTAGCTTTTTTACATCAATTTTTTTATCAAGCGCGTGAGGGTCTCGAAAGATGTAGGGTTGTTGTTGGATTTTATCGGCAATATCCATTTCGTGCGGTTTCTGGCGGATAAATTCGACTTGTTCAACCTGCGAATGAGAGAACATAGAGCCAGTTTCGTTATTCCCTATACCAACAACTTTACGCTGGATAATCTCTGCAAATTCATCATTGATTTCATACCCCACTGCGTTGCGCTCCAGGTTTTTTGCTGCGAGCATGGTCGTACCGCTTCCCAAAAACGGGTCGAGAACAGTTTCACCAACAAACGAGAACATTTTTATCAACCGACGCGGTAATTCTTCTGGAAACATAGCGATATGACCGTCCTGCCGTTCACCGCTAAAATTCCAATGTCCGGCAAAAAACGTATTCCATTCTTCCGTTGTCATTTTCGAGCGCTGTTTAGCTTCTGTGCTGACTTTTGGCGCTGTACCTTGCTTTTTGAACAACAGAATAAATTCGTAATCGAGCTTCACAATCCCGTTGCGTGGATACGGAAACGAACCCATAATCGTCGCACCGCCAGTGGTGTTCGAGGTTGTGACTTTTTGCCAAATCACAGCACCCATATAATCAAACCCAATCGTTTCGCAAAATTTAATAATTTCCTCACGAATAGGGATGACCTTGTAACGACCATAATACACGGCTCTCGCAAACTGGTCACCGATATTGACACATAAACGACAACCATTATGCAGCACACGCAAACATTCACTCCACACTACGTTCAAATTATTGATATAACTTTCGTAGCTGTCGTGAAAACCAATCTGGTCAGGGCTTCCATAGTCTTTTAGCTGCCAATACGGTGGCGATGTGACAATCAAATGGACAGAATTATCGTGCAACTCAGTCATCTGCCTCGCATCTCCAAGTATGACGGTCTGTTTGGTTTGGATCGCGCTTGGGGTTAAACTTTGCACTATATTTTGAGCTTGGTTTCGCATTAAAGTTCTACCACAATTTGATTCCGCAGAATATCCTCCAATGTTTCACGTGTACGAATCAGGTGCGCCTTGCCGTTGTGAACAAGCACCTCTGCGGGTCGCGGGCGAGCATTGTACTGCGAAGACATCGTAAATCCATATGCGCCAGCATTGTGAAACGCAAGAACGTCACCTTCACGTACCTCGGCAAGGTCTCTGTCCCACGCAAAATTATCTGTTTCGCAAATATAACCACACACCGTGTATTGTTGCTGTGTTCCGGTGAGGTTAGAAATGTTCGCGATGTGATGATAGGCATCGTAAAACATCGGACGAATCAAGTGGTTCAACCCCGAATCCACACCGGCAAAGGTTCGCGCTGGTGTGCGCTTGACCACATTTGTGCGAACAAGGAATGTCCCAGCCTCGCTTACAAGGAATTTGCCGGGTTCGAGCCAAACTTCAATTTCTCGACCACGTTCTTTGCTGAATTCGTTTACCCGTTCGGCAAGTTTTGCGCCGATGTCAAGAGTTGGCACCGCTTTGTCACCCGGTTTGTATGCCACTTTCATGCCGCCACCAAAGTCCAGATATTGCAAGTTGGGAAAGTTTCGTGCCATCTCGATGAGGATTTCTGCTCCTTTGAGGATGATTTCAGCATCGGCAATCTCCGACCCCGTGTGCATATGGACGGCGACAACGTTGATGCTGTGCGCCTCGACAACCGCAAGAAGTTCCTCAAGTTGATGTACGGAAACCCCAAATTTGGAATCTACATGCCCAGTGGAGATTTTCAGATTGCCACCCGCCATAATATGAGGATTAATCCGAATGCAAAGCGGAATAGAACCTCCATATTCTTTGCCAAATTGCTCCAGAAGAGGCAGATTATCTATATTCATCGCCACACCCAACGCCACTGCCTGCTTTAACTCCTCGAACGACACACAATTTGGCGTGTACATGATTTCCTGCGACGTGAACCCCGCTTGCATTGCCAGATGAATCTCGTTGAGCGAAACAGCGTCTAAGCCAGCACCGAGACTGCGGATGAATTTCAAAATACTTATGTTATTCAGCGCTTTGCAAGCGTATTTTATTTTGTGCCGTACCCCTGAGAACGCTGTGTCAAGCATTTCGTATTGACGGCGGATAATTGCCGTATCATAGACGTAAATCGGCGCACCGAACTCTTCCACAAGGGAAAGTGCATCTACGCCGCCGATAGTATAACGATTGTTTACTAATTCCATAAATATTAGGTTGGTACTGTACTGCGTCAGGATTGTTGATCGTCTAAAATGGAGAATCTACATTTACGATTAATGGTTTGCACTTAAGACATTGCTTCGAGTCCTAATGCTGCGTTCCGTTTGCTTGAGTACGTTTTTCAGCTTTGATTTTATCCACCACCTGCTGAAGACTTGCCACGACAATGGATTCCACCATTTCATCAAGTTTTGTGTTCCCACCTTGATTGCGTGTTGCTAACCGCACCTGCAAAAACAATTCATCAAGTCCCCGTGCAGCATGGAGGTTTTTGATACGTTTGCCGTTCGCATCCACGAGATGCAGCGCAACCATATCACGACGGATTTTATGACCCGAATCTGCACCCTCCTCCGCATATGTAATGAAGCGCCGTCCACGATAGTCTAGCTGATACACAGAGCTTGTCAACACATCGTCATCAAGTTCGGGGTAATTCGCGGTTGGCTGCAAAAGCCACGTCACCTTGTGTAGCTTGGTCAGTTCCGTCAAACCTGCCACAACCTTGTCTAATTCTGCCATCTGTGGGTCGCGGTTTTGGTAAAATGCCTCTTCGTACAATTCTTTCATGCCTTTTGTACGAGGTAATTCGCCAATTTTTACACCGTTATCATCCAGAAAATCAATCACCGTCTGGCTTTCACTGTTGTTACGATTCATACTCACGCGGCTCCGATAAACCAGCATTCGTTTGCCGCGATAACTCGCCTCGAACACTGGGCTAACGAGCGTTTCTGGTTCAATATGTGAAAATTCTTCCATTTTGCGCGTTACCCAGACCATTTCACGGCTCTGGGACATTTGAATGAATTTATCCAGCATCTGGACATACATCAGATTCATGATGGATTCCTTTGGTAGAAATTGCGAATACTGACGCAAGGCGTGGTGCCTTGCGTCAAAATGATTGATTTCATCGTACAAACAACGTTGTTGTATTGTATGCTCTTAGCGGATATCAGGTATTGCTGGAAGTACCATCAAAACTTGTTCCGTGCGAGCCATCGTGGAAAGTTTGAGCAAATATTGAATCTGTGGACGAACAGATTCAGGGATAAGCGTCCAAAACGGGATTTTTTCCTGCATATCGGCTTCTGATTTACGGCGCAGCGCTTGGTTCAATTCCTCGCGAAGACTTACTCCGTTTTCGTTCTCTTTATCATCGTTAAAAATTCGCTCCATAACACGCTGATACGAGTCTTTTTGCTCCGGGTAACGCTTAATCGTTACTCGTGTGCCCTCAGCAATACCCAACCGTCGCTTTGCTATGCCGATTGCCGTGTACAAGCCACCAAGCGTATCCACTAAACCACGTTCACGTGCCGCAACACCCGTCCATACACGCCCCTTCGCCACCGCACGAGCGTCCTCGAATGTTTTATGACGACTTTCCGCCATTCGGCTCACAAAACGCTTGTAAATTGTTTCCGATTGTTTGTAAAGACGTTGTTTGTTCGCGTCCGTCAGTGGTAATGCTGGGTCGTAAGGAATCGCATCCGGCGAGGATTTTACGGTATCCACCGACACACCAAGATTGTTAATGAGTTTGGATGCATTGGGTAGAATTAAAAATAGCCCAATCGAACCGGTAATCGTCGTTGGGTGCGCGATAATCGTGTCGCACGGCATGGCAATGTAATATCCGCCAGAAGCAGCCACATCGCTCATCGAAGCATACACAGGCTTCACCGCACGGGTGCGGACGATTTCCTCCCAAATTGCATCCGACGCAATCACCGAACCGCCGGGACTGTCAATACGGAGAATGATTGCCTTAATTTTCTTGTTTTCACGAGCTTTTTGGATATTTTTGATCAACGCAGAAGCAACAATATTTTCATCACTATCGCCCGAAGAAACAATGCTGCCCGATGCCGCTATGAGCGCTATCTGCGTGTTGCTATTTGTTTTGTCATCGCCGCCCGCATCTTTGTATGAATCACTATCCACATATTTGGCAAGTGTTACGAGGTGCAGTTTTTCAGATTTGCTTGACGGCTCGCTATTTTCGTTATTGTTGGATTTATCCTCAGACTTATCTTTAGATTTATCTTTAGATGTATCTTCCGATTTACCATCACCCTTCGCGTTCGATTTTTGTGTGTCGCTTTTATCGTCTTTTCTATCGCCTTTTTTTACGGGCTGTTC
>JANYIG010000075.1 GCA_025358765.1 Candidatus Kapaibacterium sp. | reverse complement strand
AGAAAACACCCCGTCTGGCTTCGCCAGCCACCCCTCTTTGGAAAGAGGGGAATTTTCAGATGCGGCTTTACAAGCCTTGTTTCGAGCCTGATATATTCAGAACTTAGCAGCCCTCGGCTATCAACGGGGTTTACAGAGTGTTGTAAAATAGTGTTGTAGAGTAGCTCGTCGTGACTTTTAGTAGCTTGTACAGCCTTATAGTTTTCCGTATCTTTGCAGTTTCAAATATGGCTTTTGGTGTGCAAAATATATTTTGCTGTAGTTAGTGTCCATAACTTCGATTTCGATATTGCGGCAGAATAAATTCTGTGCTCCATAGTGGATGCTTGCTTGAATGTAAGAAGGTAAAAAATAGTAATAATTGGAGAATATGCGGATGCCATTATCTACAGTATTGATGATTCCGGATTTAATTGGTGCCGCTCAGGGGTATTTCGTGGCATTTATTCTTTTTCGTCTCAAGCGGGGAAGTCATCAAGCAAACAGCCTGCTTGCAGCGCTTGTGCTGGTGGTTTCGGTTATGCTGTCATTTTCGCCTATTCTGATACCGTCGGTTTATACCGCCTTCCCGTTTTTCATCCGCATTGCCGAACCAATGCGATTTCTGATAGCGCCGTTGTTGTTCTTGTACGTTAGGGCACAGACGGGCGGGCAAGTAAATCGTCGTTCTTTGCTCCATTTTACGCCCTTTGTGGTGTATGTAGTGTTTTTGATGATTACCTTTTATTTCCAACCAGCTGAGGAAAAAATTAAATTTCTTACCGAAAATCTTGCGGGAAAATCGCAAAGCTATAATATTTTTCTGCTGGCACGTTCGCTCCATTTTTTTGCCTACCTCCTGCTATCAATACGGTTATTGCGTGATTATTCGTTACGCATTCGCAATGAATATTCATCCATAGAGCGTATAAATTTACATTGGTTACGGAACCTTATCGCGGCGATGTGGCTTTGGTGGGCGATTCAATTTGTGGCGCATATCGGTATGCTTCTTGGGTTCTCAGGGCTTCGGTCGCTTAATCTGCTGGTTGGCTTGTTAGGCACGCTGTGGATGTATCTGCTTGCATATGTTGCTATTATGAAAGCCGATTCGTTCGTGCAAACCGCTTCAATACAAGAGTTGCCGACAATACTGAGCCAAAACGGTGTGCAATTTGACGAACAGCACAACGGCGCGAGGTATTATGATGCTCCACTATCGGAACAATACGAAAGCGAATCCCATACCAGTGAATCGAACGGAAATGAACCAACCGCCTTGCAAAACACGTTGCGGCAGGAGCGACAGGAAGGTATGGCGTTGTTGGAACATCTTCAATATTTTATGGAAACAAAGCAGCCGTTTTTAGATAGTGAACTGACGTTGCAAAAACTCGCGGGGCAAGTGGGGATTCCCGCCTATCGCCTATCGCAGATAATAAACATGCACCTTCATAAAAATTTCTTCGATGTAGTAAATCAGTATCGTGTTGAAGAAATCAAACGCAGGATGTTATCCCCAAAATATAACAATTATACCGTTTCGATGGTAGCAATTGAAACGGGATTTAATTCCAAATCCGCATTTAACGCCGCCTTTAAAAAACACACCGGTATGACACCTTCCGAGTTCAAAAAACAGCATGAATCATCCACAATGCTTGAAAAATCGTAGTATTTCGAGAAAGTAGGACGTTTTATTTTTCACATTGCAGAAGTTAGGACGATTTTAGAGGCGTAAAATCATATTTTACTTCTTCATAATCTATTATGAACCATACGGCAGCCCGCAGCAAGGCTGTGGATAACTTCCAACTACGTTGACGAACCGCACACATTTTATGCACAATGCACATTGTTCTTTCAGCTATATATTCAGTGTCACCAAGATAACGCAATAGCTGGTATCGTCAAGAATTTGACGATATAATAAAATGTCGTCAAATAAACCTCGCTAAACTATAACTAATATGGGTGGGGAGTTTGTAAATAAACATTCAAAAGCAATCTTCTCATTAGAGATATCTGCTGTCTGTGATAAAACCCTGTAAAAATGTCATCATACTTTAGAGAAAATATTATGGATCGTCACCAATATTCCCAAATATATACTATGCACCCAACTGCTTCAACTTCTCGCTTACGCGCATTTTTTTCTACAACTCTGTTGGTGACATTGCTTCTCGTGATGTCTGCAAGCCGTACTCAAGCCACCACCTTTACCGTTTCCAACACCAATGATGCGGGGGTGGGTTCGTTGCGGGCTGCCATTACAGCGGCAAATGCCGACCTTACGGCAACAGCGGGCGTACCACACATCATAGATGCAACGGGTGTGTCGGGTACGATTCTTCTGGCTTCGGCGCTTCCCGCATTGGATAATCATATTACGCTCAATGGTCCCGGCGCGGCATTAAGCGTGAGTGGGAATAGCCTTTTTCCCGTGTTTTTTGTTGGGCAGACCGCAGCCTTCACCGTACAAATCAATAATCTGATAATCACGAATGGTTTGGCGCAAGGAACTGCCAGTGCAGCCTCGCCCGGCGGGATAAAAAGCGGTACCGGCGGCGGCGGCGGCGGTCTGGGCGGCGGTCTGTTTGTTAATCAAGGTACTATCACGTTGAACGGGGTACAATTTACGAACAACCAAGCAATCGGCGGCAATAGTGGGAATGTTGGTGGCGCGGGTGGAGGCGGTAATGGCACGGCAGGGGGCAATCCGTCAAGTCAAACCCTTTTGGGAACATCGGGCGGTGCAGGCGGAACTGCTGCACCGTGTTCCGGTACGGTGGGCGGCTACGGTGGTGGTGGTGGTGGTGGTTCTCTTCAAGGCGGTTGCAATGGTCAGCCCGGGAGTGCAGGCGGCTTTGGCGGCTGTGGCGGTGGAAGTTGTTATTTAGGAACGGGCGGTGCAGGCGGTGGCGGTTTTGGTGGCAATGGTGGTAATGGAGCTACATGTTCAAACGGCGGTTCCGGTGGCGGTGGCGCAGGACTTGGCGGGGCAGTGTTTGTACGGAGTGGTGCAACATTTTCTATGATTAGCTGCGCGTTTACTAATAATACGGCTACAGGCGGCAGTGCTGGTTCAATAGGTTGTGGAACGGGTATCGGTGCAAATGGTCAAGGCAAAGGTGGTGCAATCTTCATTCAGCCCGGAGCCACAGCGACAGAGTATGCTACCACATACACCACGAACACTGCAAATAGTGCCGGAATAGTATATTTCAATCTTCCCCAAGACAATCCCAATGTGTATGGAACTCTATCGGCAACCTACTATTACCAATCGGGCAACCCTGCTGTGGCGGGCAATTGGAATTCACTCATCGGTGGTGGTGGCGTTGCAGCCCTGAATTTCACAACAGGCGGAGAAACCTTTGTTGTTCCTGCTTCACGCACGGCAAACGTTTCGATAAGCGGCTTTACTGTTGGCGCGGGTGTTACGTTCCAAGTTGCTGCCGGCGGCACAATGACCGTAGCAAGTGGTATGACGATAGTGAATAACGGTGCCTTTATTGCTGATGATGTGTTCAGATTGGATGCGGGTTCCAGCTTCACTAATACCGGTACGTTTACCGTGAACGCCACCGGAACACTTCGGCTCGTGGATAATGGCTCTATAACTGGTACGGCGGTCGCATACGCCACAGCAGCCGCATCGCTCGAATATTTTGGAACAGCTGCTCCTACGCTAACAACGGT
This sequence comes from Candidatus Kapaibacterium sp., assembly GCA_025358765.1. Lineage (GTDB taxonomy): Bacteria > Bacteroidota > Ignavibacteria > Kapaibacteriales > UBA4661 > JANYIG01. Next base: position 13,310 of record JANYIG010000075.1, on the reverse strand, counting down.
TGCATTTCCGCTGGCTATGAGCGGTTCGGTGATTATCAACAATTCCGGCGGCGTACCGCTCAATGCTGCAAAAACGATTGCCGGAACGCTGACACTCACGAGCGGCATCGTGACGACAAGCGCAGCAAATATACTGACGATGGGTAGTAGTGCAGCAAGCGCCATTTCAGGCGGTTCGGCAACGTCGTTTGTGCAGGGACCGCTCCGCCGCACGATGACCACCTCCGTGGCAACGTATTTGTATCCTGTTGGCAAAGGCGGAACGTATCTGCCATTTGCAGTTGTAAATCCAAATACGACTGGTTCGCCCGTTGTGGAATCCGAAGCCTTTAATGTCGGAAGTGGCGGCTCTGCCGACGGACTAACAATCCAATCGGGAACACTCTCCACAACGGAATATTGGAAGGCATCGGTATTTAGCGGAACCTTTACCAATGGTTTGATGCTCGCAGGCAAAACAGGATTAACGGCATTAGATGCCATCGGTTCCAGTACCACGCTTGCAGGAATATATTCTTCTAATGGTGCCAATACGTACGCAGGCGGCACACCACCGACGCTCACCCGCACGGTTGCGGGCAACCTTGCCGTGCCGATGTTTTTTGTGATTGGCACAGCAGCTGCCCCGCCGCCCACGGTGACGGCGGTGAGTCCGACGCAAAATGTGAATACGGCGGCGCTTGCCTCGGCTATTACTATTACGTATTCGGCAAGCGTGACGGCAGCAACGGCTTCGGCAAACGTGATGAAAGCACACGGAATGTCCACGGGTAAGCTCGGCGGCACGTATTCGCAACCAGCAGGGACTCAATCGCGCTTGCAGCCTACGGGCAATTTCAAGAGCGGCGAACAGGTGTTTTTGACCGTCACGCACGCGCAAGTGACGGGTTCGACGGGCGGGCGACCGTTTGTCTATGGCTTCCGTGCGGCGGCGAGCGCGGGACCAGCGACGTTTATTACGGGACCCGTTCCGTCGGTATCGCCCGGGACAACACCTCAAGCTACTATAGTCGGCGACTTCAACGGCGACGGGTTCCTTGATCTTGCCGTGTTGAATTTCGGTAGCGCTGATGTGAGTATCATGCTGAACACTGGTACGGGAACATTCGCGACGGCGGTGAACTATCCAGTGACGGGAGGCGTAAAAGGTATCGTGAGCGGCGATTTTAATAACGACGGACTTCTCGACCTTGCTGTTGCCAATAGCGGCGGCAATATTCGCGTCCTGCTGAATGCGGGCGCAGGAACATTTCCCTCTGTAACAAATTACGCGGCGGGAGGTTCGCTTCAAGCTATTACGTGCGGAGATTTTAACGCTGATGGTTTTCTCGACCTTGCGGCGGCGGATAATAACAGTGTCCGTGTATTACTGAATACGGCTACGGGTGCAGGGACATTTTTGGCGGCGGCGAATTACGCGACGGGAACAACCCCGCTATCGGTCACGTGCGGCGATTTCGACAACGATGGCGACCTTGACCTTGCAACAGCGAATAGTGGTAGTAACAACGTCAGTATCTTGCTAAACGACGGCACAGGTGTATATGCTGCTGCGGTGAATTACGCAGCGGGAACGCAGACACGTGCCATTACGTGCGGCGACTTTGATGGCGACGGCGACCTTGACCTTGCGGCGGCGAATGCTGTCAGTAACAATGTGAGCATCCTGCTGAACACAGGCACAGGGACATTCGCTGCGGCAGTGAATCGCCCTGTGGGAACAAGTCCACGCTCCATCGTGAGCGGCGATTTTGACGGCGATGGCGACCTCGACCTTGCCACGGCGAATTTTACAAGCAACATTGTGAGTATCCTCTTGAACACAGGTGCAGGAGCATTTCCATTGGCAGTGAATTATGGGGTGGGAACAAGCCCGATTTCCGTTACCTGCGGCGATTTCGATGGCGACGGCGACCTCGATATTGCGACGGCAAATTCGGGCAGTGACAATGTTTCCATTATGAAAAACGGCTACCAGCCTGTTCTGACGACGCTTGCACCCGTCCGCAACACCAATACCGCCCTGCTTGCGGCAACTATTAGCCCCACCTTCAACCAAACCATGACGACTGCGACGGCTTCTGCACCGGTGATGAAAGTCTTTGGCGGATTTACGGGCTTGCGAACAGGCGGGTATTCAGGCGGCGGCACGGTTACGCCAGTGCTTACTCCCGCCGCTCCGTTCCGCAACGGCGAACAGGTATGGGTCACGGTGACGCAGGCACAGACGAGCCTTGCGGGGAGCGTGGGCATAGCGGCTCGACCGACGGTGTATGGCTTCCGCGCGGCGGCGGGCGTGGGTCCGGGCGTGTTCCCCACACAAAGCTCCGGTTCACCGTTTACGGCGGGGGCTGCACCCGAAGCTGTTGCTGCGGGCGATGTGGATGGCGACGGCGATATTGACCTTGTAACAACAAATAACGGCTCGAATACCGTGAGCATCCTCCTCAATAATGGCTCCGGTAGCTATGCCGCACCAGTGACCTATACTGCTGGGGTAAGTCCAACAAGTATCCGTCTCGGCGATATTGACAATGATGGCGACCTTGATATTGTGGTGACGAATCCGGGAGTCACCGCTATCAATGTTTTGAAGAATACTGGCGCAGGAGCGTTTGCGGCAGCTGTGCCGTACACACCAACAGGGCAGCCCCTTGACGTTGCTTGTGCTGATTTCGACGGCGATGGCGACCTTGACCTCGCGGTGACTATTTCTGCTAACAATATCAATATATTCTTGAATAATGGAAGCGGTGTATTCGGAGCTGCGGTGAGCTATGCTACGGGTCTCGGTGCACCATGGGCGATAACAGCCGCCGACTTCGACAATGACGGTGACATTGATGTTGCCGTCACAAACGGTACTGGTACCCAAATCAGCATTCTGCAGAATACGGGTGTAGGGTCATTTATGACAGGGGTGCTTTATACCGTGGGAACTAACCCGCGTTCTATCGTCTCCGGCGACCTCAATGGCGACGGCTTCATTGACCTTGCAACAGCAAACAGCAGCTCGAATAACGCCAGTGTCCTTCTCAATAACGGCAGTGGTGGGTTTCTGGCGGCGGTGAACTATACCGCAGGAGTAATAGCGAGTTCTGTCTATGCTCTCACCTCTGGCGATTTCGATGGTGACGGCGACCTTGACCTTGCTGTTACAAGTCAGTTTGACAACTACGTGAGTATTCTGCAAAATACTGGAGCAGGTGCATACTCGGCAGCCGTAACCTATGCTACGGGGGCGAATCCGCGTATTCTTGCCACAGGGGATGTGGATGGCGATGGCGACCTTGACCTTATGATACCGAATGCCGGAGCTACGACCGTCTCGGTGCTGCTCAATGTCACGTTCACGCCCGGCCCCACCATCACTGCTTACGCCCCTACTCGCAACCTGAACACGGCAGCACCAGCCGCTAACATTACCCTCACGTGGTCTGCCAACGTGACGGCGGCAACAGCTTCGCTCGCAGATATGAAGGCTTTTGGCGGGATGACAGGGCGCTTGAGCGGCACGTACTCGCAGCCGGCGTTAAATCAATCACAATTACAACCGACCGCCTCCTTCAAGCGCGGTGAATTGATATCGATAACGGTCACCAATGCTCAGGCTTCACCGTCTTCGACACCAGCAAGACCAACGGTGTATCAATTCCGCGCGGCGGCGGGCGTGGGTCCGGCGACGTTTTTTAATACCTCCACCGTGACGGGCGGTTTGTCAAGCTCCGAAGGTTTGGTGAGCGCCGATGTGGACAACGACGGGCAAGTAGATTTGATTTCGGTGAACCAAACCTCGACTATCTCGGTGTTCAAAAACACTGGCGGCGGTGCCTTTGCCGCAGGCGTGACGTATGCCCTGCCCGGTTCAACCGCTCGAACGATTTGCGCGGGTGATTTTAACAACGACGGTTTTATTGACATTGCTGTTGCCAACGACCCGGGCAATGTGTACATCCTCCTTAACAGCGGCACGGGTACGTTCCCTTCGGCAAATACGTTGGCTGTGGGAGGCGGGAACTTGCGCGGCATCTGTGCAGGCGATTTTGACGGCGATGGCGATTTAGACCTTGCGGTGTCTCGCATGAGCAACAACGACATCAAAATACTGCGAAATAATGGTTCGGGTACGTTTTCGGTTTTTGCGACGGTAATCGTTGGCACCTCGCCGATGGGCATTGAAGCGGGCGATGTGGATGGCGACGGCGACCTTGACCTTGTTGTTGCCAACAGCGGCGCAGGCACAGTGTCTGTACTCTTGAACGACGGTTTGGCAACTTTTGCGGTTAGCTCCACGCCTGCCGTTGGCACAACGCCTCTTGGTCTTGCCTTGGGCGACGTGGATTCGGACGGTGATGTGGATATTGTTGTTGCCAATTCCGGCTCAAGCAACGTTTCGGTGTTAAAAAACATCGGTACAGGCACGTTTGCTGGTCCGGTGAACGTTGGGACAAACAGTTCTCCATACGCTGTCGTGCTGGGCGATTGGAACGGCGACGGCTTGCTGGACGCAGCCGCAACGTCGTACACAGCAGGCACGGCGTTGCTCTCAATACTCACAAACTCGGCGGGTACGTTTTCTTTTGCACGCAGCGCCGTAGCATCCAGTTTTGCGTGGCCCATAGCGGCAGGTGACTGGGACGGCGACGGCGACCTCGACCTTGCGACGATTAACGAGTCATTCGGTCAGCTCGATATTTTGCTCAACACCGTACAGCCTACGCTCACGACCTACAGCCCTGTGCAAAATCTTCGTAATGCTGCGGTCACGGCAAACGTAGCGCCTACGTTTTCGCAAGCGATGTCGGCGGCTTCCGCTTCTGCTACGGCAATGAAAGTTTTTCGCGCTCAGCGCGGATATGTGTCGGGTGCAGGCGCGTTTTCCGGCGGCGGCACGGCGACACTGACGTTGAACCCGACGGCAAACTTTTTTCCGGGGGAACTCGTTTCCTCCACAATCACCACAAGCGCCACGAATACGCTTGGTTTGGGCGTGCCGCTTTTGAAGCCCTACGTTTCTCAGTTTACGGCAGCAGCGGGTGTGGGTCCGGCGACGTTTTTCCCGACGGAAAGTTACGCCACAGGCTCAACTTCTACGGGAGCAGCAACTGGTGATTTTAACAACGACGGGTATCTTGACCTTGCGGTGACGAACTCAGGCTCCAATAATGTCAGTATTCTGTTGAACACGGGTACAGGTAATTTTGCTGCTGCGGTCAATTATGGTGTCGGTACAGCTCCCAACGTTCCTTTGGCGGCAGATTTTAACGGCGATGGTTTATTAGACATTGTTACGGCAAATAATACAAATTCTGTCAGTGTTCTCTTGAACACGGGCGGTGGTGTGTTCGGCGCGGCTGCTACGTACACATCAACAGGAAATCCGACTGCTGTTCAAGCTGTTGACCTTGACGGGGACGGCGACCTCGACCTTGCGGTGGCAAATCCCGGCACCAATAATATTAGCGTTCTTCTGAATAACGGCTCCGGTGTGTTTTCGGCGGCAGTGTACTATGCGGTAGGGGCAGGTTCGTTTGGAGTTACGGCAGGCGACTTTGACGGCGACGGTGATATTGATTTGGTCTCGGCAAATAACGGAAATATCAGCGTTCTGCTGAATACAGGGCTGGGAACATTTTTGCCTGCGGTGAACTACACTGCCGGAGCAAATGGGTACAATATCGTCAGTGGAGATATTGATGGTGACGGCGACCTTGATGTTGCAATCGGTTATGCTGTAGGTTCAACGATAATGAGTGTTGTATTCAACAACGGATCGGGAGTTTTCGGTGCTGCGACAGATTACCCGTTGGGAAGCGGAGCAGTAAACTCTCTCGGTATCGTCTTTGCTGATTTTGACGGCGACGGCGACCTTGATATTGCAACAGGAAATCAAACCAGTAGCTCAAGTTTGTTTCTCAACAACGGTGCGGGTGTTTATGGTGCTGCGATTGTTACGCGAAAAGCATCAAGTACATCTCGTATTGCGGCAGGTGATTTCGATGGTGACGGCGACCTTGATATTGCCGCCCCTTCAGGTGCAGCAACGGGGGGGGTGCTAATTCTCAAAAACGGCTACCAGCCTGTCTTGACGACCTTTGCGCCCGCCCGCAACATCAATACTGCAGCGCTTGCGGCAACTATTAGCCCCACATACAACCAAACCATGACGACTGCAACGGCTTCTGCACCGGTTATGAAGGTGTTTGGCGGTTTCACAGGCTTGCGGACGGGTGCGTATTCGGGTGGCGGTACCGTTACGCCTGTGCTTACTCCTGCGGCTCCGTTCCGGCGTGGCGAGCAAGTGTGGGTAACGGTGACGAATGCACAGACGAGTTTGGCGGGCAGTGTGGGCATCGCGGCACGTCCGCAGGTGTATGGCTTCCGCACGGCAGCGGGTGTGGGTCCGGCGACATTTGTCCAAGTGCAACTACCCGCAAGCGGCACAAATCCTCGTTCGTCATACGTCGCAGATTTTGACGGGATTAATGGGTTGGATATTGCAACGGCAAACTCGGGAAGTAATACCGTGCGTGTCTTGTCCAATGGTGGCGCGGGCAGTTTTACCCCTGCCGCTCCCGTTACCGTTGGGACGCAGCCGAACTACATAACCGGTGGTGACTGGGATAATGACGGGGATATAGATTTGGCGGTTGCCAATACCGGCTCGAATACTGTTTCGATTCTTACCAATACCGCGGGAGTGTTTGCGGTTAGTTCGTCGCCCGCAACTGGTGCAAGCCCGCTTGGTATTGCTTCTGGAGACTTTGATGGCGATGGCGACCTTGATATTGTCGTCCTCAATAGCGCTGCTAACACAATGACCATTCTACGGAATAATGGTGCGGGAGTCTTTAGTTTTTGGGCAACGGTTTCGTCGGGTCCAACAGCGCAAGAAGTCGTGGTAGGCGACTTTGACGGTGATGGCGATGTGGACATTGCCTTTACTTTTGCCACTGGTGTGGCTGTGGTCGCCAATGACGGCAATGGAAACTTTTCCTCTGTTTTTGGTATTGGTGTTGGTGGCTCGCCAGTTAGTCTGGCGGCAGGGGATGTTGACAACGATGGTGATATAGACCTTGTAACGGCAAACCAGTCTGGTAATACCTTAGAACTTTTGGAGAACACGAGCAGCGGTGGGATAATTACCTTTACCAGTGCTGGAACACGTCCAGCGGGAACAAATCCGCTCGGTGTAGTGCTGGGCGATTGGAATGGCGACGGTAGTCTTGATATTGCTGTGGCAAATAATGTTTCAAATGATGTTTTTGTGTATCTCAACACGGGTTCGGGAACGCTCACCGCTCGTATTCCAGCTACAGCGTCTTCTCTGGCGGTAACGGGCGGCATGGGATCCAATAGTGCCGCGGCAGGTGATTTCGACGGCGATGGCGACTTGGATCTTGCGGTGGCGAACTTCGGCGGTAACAATGTTTCGATTTTGTTCAACGCCGTGCCGATGAACGTCACTAACAACTATCCGCCTTTCGGTATTCCGCCCACCACACCGACGTTCAACACCATGAATGCCGCGCCGGCGACCAATGTGGTTATTCCGTTCAATCAAAACGTTGCTCCGGTTTCGGTGAATGCTGCCAACTTCCGCGTTCACGGTATGATGCGCGGTCTGCGAACGGCTTCATACAGCGCAGCGGGGGCAAATGCGACGCTAAGCGGCATCACGTCGAGCTTCTATCGTGGTGAACAAGTGTTTGTGACGGTTACGAATGCAACAAGTAGCGGCGGTACAACCACGCGCCCGTTTGTAATGGGCTTCCGAACGGCGGCAGGCGCGGGTCCAGCGACGTTTGTTCCCGGCGCGGCTATTCCGGCAGGGCTTGTAGCGCGGCGCGTGGCGGCGGGCGACGTGAACGGTGACGGTCTGATGGACATCATTGCCGCTTCCGACGTGAGCAGTCAGGTGGCGGTTATGTTGAATACGGGCGGCGGCGTGAGCTTTAGCGCACCCGCGCTCTCGACGGTGGGGGCAAACGGCGGATGCCCCGCGCTTGGCGACTTCAACAACGATGGTTGGCTCGACATCGCTACGGCGAACTACGGCGCAAATAACGTCAGCGTCTTGCTGAACTCCGGCACGGGTACGTTTCCGGGCGTGGGTACTAATTACGGTTCGGGCGGCACACAGCCGAATATGCTTGCTGTGGCGGACGTGAACGGCGACGGTAATTTGGATATTGTGACGGCGAACACCGTAAGCGGCAATTTGGCAGTGCTTTTGGGCACAGGAACGGGAACGTTCGGAGCGGCAACAACCTATGCCACAGGCGCAAGCCCCTTTTCTTTGACTGCGGGAGATTTCGACAATGACGGTGATATTGATATTGCGCTCGGCAGTTTTACGACCAATATTTATATCATGCAAAACAACGGTTTGGGAGCATTTACGCTGTTTGGCACATATGGAGCGTCGTTTAGTAATTCGTTGAATATTGCTGCCGTTGATATTGACAACAACGGCAACCTCGACCTTGTTGTGGGTACGAACGGCGGAACCAACGTGACTGTCTTGCAAGGTCTGGGGACGTGTGCGTTTGCGCTTTCGTCGAATAACGCTTTGGCGGCAAATGCCAACGGTATGGCGGTTGGGGATTTTAACGGCGACGGCAATATGGACGTGGTGGTGGGTGCAGGCACGGGCAATATGGCGTTTTTGCGCGGTAATGCCACACTAACGCTCACCGCAGCGGTGAACACTGCCATAGCGGGCAATAACCTGAACGATGGCTTGGTGGTGGCGGATTTCGACGGTGACGGGGATTTGGACGTTCTTGCAGCGCTTAGCTCCGGCAACGCGGCACAGATTTTATTTAACACGCTTATCCCGACAACGTACTACTACCAGTCTGGCAACGCCAACAACCCCGCGAACTGGAACTCACTTCCGTGGGGCGGTGGTTTTCCGGCAACGTCCTTCTCAAGCCCCGCAACGGACTTTTACGTGATGGGCGGCGGCGCTGTAACAACGGCTTCGGTCATTGCACCCATCACCATCGGTGCAAATGTGAGCCTGCACGTTACTTCGCCGTCGGTGCTGGCGGTGGGTAATGGCGTGACCATTACCAACAACGGCTTTTTGAACGTGTCGGGCAGTACGCTGCAAGCCTCAACGCTGCAACTGGTCGGCTCCGGCGCTGTTCTGGGCAATACCGTAAATTATTGGAGTACGAACGCCACGCTGGAGTATCAAACTATTGCCGGAACACTCACGACGGGCGTAGAACTGCCGTCGCCGATGCCGGGTTCGGTGTTGGTGAACGGCTCGGCTGCGGTGACGCTTCATGCGAACCGACAAATCAACGGCACGTTCACAATGCAAAGCGGAACGTTTGTCTTAGGCGTGAACACGCTGACGCTGAATGGCGCGGCAACATTCGCGGGCGGGAGCATCACGGGCAGCGCAAGCGCGGGACTGAGTATCATCGGCGCGGGCAACCTAAACGGCGCGATGACGCTTTCGGGCGGCTTGCAAAACCTGACCATGAACCGTGCCGGAGCGACGCTCACGCTCGGTTCTGCGGTGGACGTGGCGGGGACACTGACGTTGACGCAGGGGTACGTGGCAAGCACGGCGATTAATCTCTTGTCGATATCAAACCCGATAGCAGGCGCGGTCGCGGGCGGTGGCACAACTTCGCACGTCAAAGGCGCTCTGCGACGTGCGCTTCCTGCGGTCGGCGGCACGTTTGTGTATCCGGTTGGGGGCGGCACAGGAACGACGTATTTGCCAGTGTCGGTGAATTATGCGTCGGCAGCGGGCGCGGCAACCTACGACGTGGAGGCAATTGCACTGGCATCGGGCGGCACAGAGACTGGTTTGTTGGGCGCGGGAACGCTTTCGACGACGGAGTATTGGCGGACGGCATTGGCGGGCAATGCGCTTGTGAGCGCCACACTGACCTTTACGCGGGTGACCCCGGTGCTGATAGCAGGCAATCGTCTGGGCGAAGCGTCAACGGCTGCGGGCGTGTACACCGGCATCAACGGGAACAATGTGGCGGGCAGTACGGTTGGCGCACCGAACATCAGCAATGCAGCGTTGTTTGTACCGCTCAACACAGGAACGATGTATTATGCAATCGGCGGTGCGGCTGCACCTCCGGTGGTAACGGCGCTTTCGCCGACGCGGAATAACCCTGCCGCAACGCCGCTTACTACGCCGATTCAAGTGACATTCTCGCAAACGCTGACGGCGCTTGGGATGCGCTCGTGGGGCGGCATGACGGGTCTGTTGGCGGCTTCGACGTTTGCCGGAAACGTTGGCACGGTTAGTCCTGCGGCGAATTTTAAGCCGGGTGAAAAAATAATGACGACGGTGATAGCGCCGGTTACAACGAGTGCCGCCGGAGCAATGACAGCGTCGCACGTATACGAGTTCCGTGCGGCTGCGGGCGCGGGTCCGGCGACGTTTTATTCAACCTCTACTCATCCAACAGGGGCAAATACCCAATGCGTGACATTTGGAGACGTGGATGGCGACGGGGATCTGGATATGGTCGTGGTAAATTTCACAGGTAGCCTCGTAAGCGTATTCTTCAACAACGGCACGGGCAGTTTTGGCGCGGCGGTTACGTATCCGGCAGGAACAAATTCCAGTTTTGTGACCTTGGGCGACATTGACGGCGACGGGGATTTGGATATGGTCGTGGCAAATAACGGTAGCGCCAACGCGAGTGTGCGCTTCAATAACGGAGCGGGGGTATTTGGTGCTTTGACAAATTACGCTGTGGGAGCGCAACCCACCGGACTCGTTTTGGGGGACGTGGACGGCGATGGAGATTTGGATATGGTCGTATCAAGACAGTCCGGTGGTGTGGGTGTCCTCTTGAACACAGGTTTGGGAGCTTTTAACCCCGTGGTCGGTTATGCTGCGGGAACAAATCCGTGGAATGTCCAGTTGGGCGATATTGACAACGACGGAGATTTGGATATTGCTGTGGCGAATAACGGAAGCGCCAATGTGAGTGTTCTGATGAACACAGGTTTGGGCACGTTTCTGCCTGCCACGAACTACGGCGTGGCGGGCGGCGCTCCTGTCCGTCTTACCTTGGGGGATATTACCGGCGATGGGTATTTGGACATCGCGGTGGTTGATAACTCCACCAACGTTAAAGTGCTTACGAACACGGGCGCGGGTACGTTTACGGCGGCTGTGTCGTATAGCCTCGGTGTAGGAACGTCCGGCGACCAGATTCAGTTTGGCGATGTGGACGGTGACGGGGATTTGGATTTGGTGGTTGGAAATTTCGGAGCAAGCACAAATGTTTGTGTGTTTTTGAATTCCGGTGCGGGTGTTTTTGCCCCGTTTGTTGTATATGGTGCAGGAGTGGGCGACAAGGGATTGGCTCTGGGCGACATCGACGGCGACGGCGACCTTGATATAGCAGCAGGGAATCCTAACGCGGGTGGTTTTGTGAGTGTTTTGAAAAACGGCACACAGCCTGTGCTGACGACGCTTGCACCCGCCCGCAATATCAACACCGCTGCACTCGGCGCAAGCATAAGTCCGACGTTCTCGCAAACAATGACCACCGCAACCGCCTCCGCGCCTGTGATGAAGGTTTTTGGCGGGTTCACGGGCTTGAAGTCTGGCTCGTATTCGGGGGGCGGCACTGTTACGCCGTCTCTTGCTCCCGGTGCGGCGTTCCGTCCGGGCGAGCAGGTTTGGATAACGGTAACAAACGCGCAGACGAGCCTTGCAGGAAGCGTTGGCATTGCGGCGCGTCCGTTGGTCTATGGCTTCCGCGCTCGTGCTGGCGTAGGACCGGCAACATTTCAACAAGTTTCTGCTCCAGCGGTGGGGACAAATCCCCGTTTCGTCGCCACAGGCGATTTTGACGGCGACGGCGACCTTGACCTTGCGACAGCGAATAGCGTTGGCAACAGCGTCAGCATCCTGCTGAACACTGGCGGTGGAGTGTACGCGGCGGCGGTGAACTATCCCGTGGGGATAAATCCCCAATGCGTGATGCCGGGCGACTTCGACGGTGATGGCGACCTTGACCTTGCGGTGGCGAATGACGGCAGCAACACCGTCAGCATCCTGCTGAACACCGGCAGTGGAGTGTACGCGCCTGCGGTGAACTATGGAGTGGGAGCCACCCCCCAAGCCATCGCCGTGGGCGACTTCGATGGCGACGGCGACCTCGACCTTGCGGTGGTAAATCAAGGTAGCAACAATGCCAGCATTCTCCTGAATACAGGCTTGGGAGCATTTGCACCTGCGGTGAACTATGGCGTGGGAGCAGGTCCCGAATTTATTACGACGGGCGACTTCGATGGTGATGGCGACCTCGACCTTGCGACGGCAAATTACGGTAGTAACAATGTGAGCATTCTCATGAACACAGGTATAGGAGCGTTTGCGGGCGCGGTGAACTATGGCGTGGGAACGCAACCGAACTCCATTGCAACAGGCGACTTCGACGGCGACGGCGCAATGGATATTGCAACGGCGAACATCGGTGGCAACAACATCAGCGTCCTACTGAACACTGGCGCGGGAGCGTTTGCAGCGGCGGTGAACTATCCTGTGGGGACGGGTCCTGTATCGGTTGTGACAGGCGACTTCGACGGTGACGGTGATGTCGATCTTGCGGTGGCAAATGGCGGTGGCAACAATGTCAGTATCCTCCTGAACACGGGCGTGGGAGCGTTTGCGGCGGCGGTGAACTATGCGGCGGGAACACAACCGTTTTCCCTTGCCACGGGCGACTTCGACGGCGATGGCGATATGGATGTAGCGGCAGCAAACTTCACTTCAAGTGACGTTTCGATTCTCTTCAATCAGAACGCGCCGCCGCGAGCGGGCTTTGGTCAGGCGCTGACGTTCGATGGCATCAACCAATCGGTGAACGTTGGCTCTGGTCTTGTGCCAGCCAGTCCCCTGAGCATGGAAGCATGGGTCAATCCAGCAGGGGCGGGACATATTATCGGAAAAAACTTCGTCGTGAGCCTGGCTGTTAACGCCGCAAATTTCATTACATTCCGCATTGGTGACGGCACAATATGGACAAGCCCGCTTCTAACCTCGACCGTGTCGGTTCCAAACGGTGTATGGTCGCACGTTATTGTCACCTACGACGGCGCAACGATGCAGGTCTTCGTCAACGGATTGGCTGCCGGAACAGCAGCAACGGGCGTTGCGGTTGGTGCCAATGCTAATCCGCTCACCATCGGCGCTCTCAGTGGAGCGGCACCGTTTTTCACAGGGCAAATTGACGAAGTACGATTATGGAACGTAACCTTGCCTCAAAGCACGGTCAACACGTACAAAGGCGTAGAAATCAGCGCAA
>JANYIG010000071.1 GCA_025358765.1 Candidatus Kapaibacterium sp. | reverse complement strand
TCGTTCGTACTTGACCCGACCAATCTTGAGACAACAACCGGAAAGCTCATTGTTCCCGTCAATACGATGCAAACGGGTATTGAGTTGCGCGACAAACACTTACGCGAGAAAGACTGGTTGGACACCGAAAGTTTCCCGAACATCACCTTTGATATCAAAAAACTTACAAACGTGAGCATAGTCAGTAGTGGTGGTGGCAAAGGCGTTGCAAAAGCAACCGCAGAAGGCGTGCTTACGTTACATGGTGTCGCGAAACCTATTACAGCAACGATTGAACTTACCTACGTTGAGAAAGCGCCAAGTGATGTGGTAATGGTGAAAGCTGAGTTCAATATTTCGCTGAAAGATTATAATGTACAAGGGCGCAAGGGTATTATTGGTAGTAAAGTCAGCGATACGATTGCGATGAAGGCAACGCTATTTGGCTCCATTGGTGGATAATACGGATTTATTAGATAGAAGTTCAAAACCTCGTATGAAATATGCCGGCTTGTCCGGCATTTTCTTTTCTGTAAATTGGCATACCTTCTGTGATAGCATTTGTGTTGGCAGAATTCAACAAAAAACACAACAATCTGTCACTATTTCGTCTGTTATGTGTAAAAACAACAACCAAATACAATATGCAATCCAAAGGTTCTCATTTCTCAATTTAACCTGCCTACTGTTATGAGACTGACTATTTTCAATAAATTGTTACTTGGCTTTCTTGTTGCGTTGTCATTGACGGCAGCAATAGCGGGAATTGCTGTGGTAAGCTCGATTTCGTTCGGAAAAATGAGCGAAGAAATCATTCGTGGACCCCAGGAAATCAAGTATTTGGCGCGGAAAGTGGAGTCGCAGCTGCGAAACGCGATTACCTATGAAAAAGAATTTATGCTGAATCAGGGACAGCAGAGCGCTGCCGAGCAGTTTAACGCATCAGCAAAAGAAGCGAAAGCGCTTGCGGATACTATAGTTGTTATTTCGACGGACGATGCCGTAAAAAATGATGCAAAAGCGCTGGGCGGACGCATTGATAAATATACCAAAGGCTTCGGCGACATTGTGTGGGAAATTTCCTCCAAAGCAATGCCGGGCGAAAGTTTTGGCGATGTGATGCAGCGTGACCTGATTGTACAAGGATTGTATAAAACGTATGCCGATAACGCCCGTTCTGCCGAACAATTGGCAAATAATATTGTCAAAACCTCAGAAAAAAAAGCATCCTCCGCACTCATGGATTTAATGGAAACAAGTGCTCATGCGCGGACGACACTCCTTTCCATCACGGCAGTAGCGCTAGTGTTGGGGTTTGCGTTGGCGTTTTTTATTGCACGCACTATTTCTCGTCCGATTTCGCAGCTCAATTATGCCGCACAACAAGTAGCTGCGGGTAAGCACGATGTGAGCCTCCAGATTACGACACGCGACGAAGTAGGCGAACTTGGGCAAGCGTTTACTTCAATGGTTGGTAGCATTAATACAATGGTGAGTGATTTGAACAAATCGAACGCTGACATTAGTAAAATTTTAGGCGATGTGAACGAGGCAAAAGCTGCGACAGAACAATCGAAAGAAAATCTCGAAGCGGAGGTGGGTCGGCTACTTGCGGCAATTGATACGCTTGCCAAGGGCGATTTTTCTCAAGATATTACAGGTTCCGGCAGCGATGAAATCGGCAAGCTTCGTGAGCGCTTAAACAGTATGGTGCAAAACTTGCGTCGTTTATTGTTCCAAGTGAAAGAAACGGTTTCAACAGTTGCTCATGCGACGACGGAGATTAGTTCGGCAGCGGAACAGCTTTCGTCGGGCGTGGAAAACCAAGCGCAACAAACCGAAGAGGTTTCGCTTGCGATGGATAACATGACCCGTACAATTGCGGAGAACTCTCGCAATGCTGCTCAAACCTCCACCGTAGCGGTTAAAAATGGTGAGATTGCCAAACACAGCAGCGAAATTGTTCGCTCAACGGTTGCAAAGATGAACGAAATTGCTGATGTAGTGCTGCAATCAACCTCAACGATCGAGCGTTTGGGAGCGTCAAGTGCAGAGATAGGTGAAATTGTATCGGTGATTACGGAAATTGCCGATCAAACAAATCTTCTGGCTTTGAATGCTGCTATTGAAGCTGCTCGTGCAGGCGAGCAAGGGCGGGGATTTGCGGTAGTTGCCGACGAAGTGCGGAAACTTGCCGAGCGTACAGCGCAAGCCACAAAGCAAATTACGGGCATGATTCAGACGATTCAACGAGAATCCAATGGTGCGGTACAAGCAATGAAACAAGGTAATGACAAAGTACGTGAGGGCATAGAGCTTGCAAGCAAGGCGGGGCAGTCCTTGCAGGAAGTGTTGGATAGCTCACAGGGTGTATTGACGATGGTGCAGCAAATTGCAGACGCAAGTCAGCGCCAGACATCAACGAGTGAAGGAATTGCCAGCAACGTAGAGCAGATTTCATCGGTATCATCGGAGTCGGCGGCTGGAGTGGCAGATATTGCACGCACGGCAGCAGATTTGCAGGAATTTACCCATCAGTTGGAGCAAAATATAGCTCAATTCAAAGTGCGCCCTGAAGACGCAAGGCAATTATCTTCGTCGGGCAACGAGGTTCGTCGGAGCAATTTCCGTTTGTCCGCATGATACTATCATTATGACCCAGCGGTTGGTGCAAATAATTCTTGCAATAAAAATATTTTTCGAGCAGCGCAGTGATTGGTTTCGCTGGCTGCTCGTTGCAGTTTGGTACAGTGTGATTTTTGTGCTGTCTGCTATTCCCGCAACAAGAGGCGTTTCTACGCGAGAGATGGTGGGTGGTGATGACCACCTAAACACGATGGTGCGGTTTCTGGCACACGTCCTCGTCTTTTCCATTCTGGCGCTGTTTATCTATCTTGCGTACAATCGAAACTTCACGTATAATCGAAAGCGAATATTCCTTGCAACGTGCATCAATGCGCTTTGTGGCTTCAGCGACGAAGCGCACCAATATTTTGTTCCCGGACGGTATTTTCGTTTGCAGGATGTAGTAACAGACACGTTTGGTGGGTTGATTGTTTTGTGGGCGGTGCTACGATTTTTACACTATTTGAAAGCTCGAACAGAAGCTTTGAAATGAGAATGCGAAATTTTTATCTTGACATGAATTTTGTTTTTTCGTAAAAAAGCCGTAGATTAGTAATCTTTTTAGCTAACGCTCGAAAATCACTTTTGTGGGCGTGGCAATACATGTTTAACAAACTTACTGGATACCACTCATGGAACCCGTAGATCTCGGCAAAATACGCAACATTGGCATTTCCGCTCACATTGATTCCGGCAAAACTACGTTGAGCGAACGTATTTTGTTTTACACTGGACGTATTCACGCTATTCACGAAGTACGCGGAAAAGACGGCGTTGGCGCTAAGATGGATTCGATGGATCTTGAACGCGAAAAAGGTATTACGATTCAATCTGCTGCTACGTATTGTGTGTGGGGTGATTACAATATCAATTTGATTGATACTCCGGGTCACGTGGACTTCACCGTTGAGGTAGAGCGTGCCTTGCGCGTTTTGGATGGTGCGGTGCTTGTTCTGTGTTCTGTGTCTGGTGTGCAAAGTCAATCTATCACGGTTGACCGCCAGATGCGCCGCTATAGCGTTCCGCGCTTGGCGTTTATTAACAAAATGGATCGTGCTGGTGCGAACGCGGAAAAAGTTGTACAACAATTGCGCGAAAAACTTGGTCATAATGCTGTGATGGTAACGATGCCAATTGGTCGTGAAAGCGATTTTGCGGGCGTAATCGACCTCGTGGTGATGAAAGCGCTCTATTATGATGGTGAAGCAGGTGAAGTTATCCGCAAAGAGGATATTCCGGCAGAACTCATGGCAGAAGCAAAGAAAAATCGGGATAGGCTTGTTGAGGCTTGCTCGGATTTCGACGACAAAATCGCCGAAAAGTTTTTGGGTGGCGAGGAAGTAAGCGCGGAAGAGCTTATGCCTGTTATCCGCAGAGCAACGCTTGCGCTGAAACTTACACCAGTATTTGTCGGCTCGGCATACAAAAACAAAGGCGTTCAAACGCTGCTCGACGGTGTTATTAGCTTCTTACCAAGTCCGCTCGAAACCAAAATTGAAGCGCTTGATCAAGATAATAACGAAGCAAAAGTTGAGCTTAAATCCGACCCAAAACAGCCGCTCGTCATGCTCGCCTTCAAACTTGAAGATGGCAAATACGGTCAGCTGACGTACATGAGAATCTACGAAGGTACGGTCAACAAAGGCGACACTATTATTAATATGACAACGGGTAAAAAACTGAAAGTGCCACGTCTTGTACGGATGCACTCAAGTGAAATGAACGAAATTGATTCTGCAAAAGCGGGAGATATCGTCGCACTTTTTGGTGTAGATTGCGCTTCGGGCGATACTTTCACCGATGGTAAACGCAACCTTACGATGACCTCAATGTTTGTTCCTAATCCTGTTATTGAGCTTGCAGTGGCTCCGAAGGAGAAGACTGGTCAGGTACACTTCTCGAAAGCGCTTAACCGCTTTACGAAAGAAGATCCGACCTTCCAAGTCTATCGAGATGAGGAAAGCGGCGAAACAATTATCAAGGGCATGGGCGAATTGCACTTGGAAATCTATATTGAGCGTATTAAGCGCGAATACAACTGTGAGGTGACAGTTGGAAAACCGAAAGTGGCATTCCGCGAAGCTCTCACGGAAAAAGCGGAATTTAACTATACGCACAAAAAACAAACGGGTGGTTCAGGACAGTTTGGTCGTGTTGCTGGTTACTTCGAGCCGATGGCGCTTGATAGCGAGCGGGGTTATGAATTTATAGATGAAGTAGTCGGTGGTGTTATTCCGCGTGAATATATTCCTGCCTGCGATAAAGGCTTCAAAGAGCAGTTTGCAACGGGTCAGCTTATTGGTCAACCAGTCGTGAATGCTCGCGTTGTGTTGAATGACGGTTCTTATCACGCGGTGGATTCGTCAGAAATGGCGTTCAAGACCGCTGCAATGACGGCGGTACGTGAATTTTACTCGAAGGCAAAGCCGGTAGTGCTTGAGCCAATTATGAAGGTGGAAATTTCTGCGCCGGATGAGTTTCAAGGTGTAGTGATTGGTCAAATCAACCAACGTCGTGGAGTGATTATGGGTACGGATAACGACAATAACTATGTTGTTGTAACATCCGAAGTGCCCTTATCTGAGATGTTTGGTTATTCGACCGACCTTCGTTCTGCAACACAAGGCAAAGGCGAATTCTCAATGGAGTTTGCAAAGTATTCTCAAATTCCAAAACTCATCCAAGAGGAAATGGTAAAAGAGTATCAAAAGAAACGCGCCGAAGGTAACGCATAGACCGTTATAGTCTTTTGTTAAAGGCGCAAATAGTCAACGAGCGAAGAGAGTTTTTCTCTTCGCTCGTTTTTGTTGCAAACCCTTGTATGACGTACTTACTGTTGGTGCGGTAATGGCTCAATGCACGTAATCTCTTTTGATGAATAGATTCAGGTATAATAAATGAAACTTGCCTTCAACCAATGGCAAAATTACATCATAATAACAAAGCAATACAAGAAGGTAAAAAAAATAGCAGCCCAGAAGTTAGATATAGAGCGATGTTGAGAAGAAAAAAGCGGCAGTACAGAAAAAACATTTGCATAGAAGTTCTCACTTCGCTAATTTTGTAAGCTCTACCTGATACGCGCTGCTACAGAGCGTAGTAAAAAATCGAAAAGTTTCTGAATTTACTCGGAATTGCACAATGCCTACAATCAATCAGTTGATTCGCAAAGGAAGAAAGAAAATCGTAGAAAAAAGTAAGTCTCCTGCGCTGGATTCCTGCCCGCAACGTCGTGGCGTTTGCACTCGTGTTTATACGACTACGCCGAAAAAGCCAAATTCTGCTCTTCGCAAAGTTGCTCGTGTACGGTTGACAAATCAAATGGAAGTAACGGCATATATTCCGGGCGAAGGTCATAATCTTCAAGAGCACTCTATCGTTATGATTCGTGGTGGTCGTGTAAAGGATTTGCCGGGTGTTCGTTATCATATTATTCGTGGAGCTGCTGATACGCAGGGTGTGAAAGATAGAAAACAAGGACGCTCAAAATATGGAGCCAAACGTCCGAAGCCAGGTGCGCCTGTTGAGACTGGCAAAAAGAAGAAATAAGAAATCACACATTACGAAATTAGAACCGCAGACTTAAAAAAGCCATGAGAAAGAAAAGAGCAGAACGCCGACCTACGCCGCCCGATCCGAAGTACAGAGATGTTGTGGTAACGCGGTTTATCAATAGTTTGATGTATGATGGAAAGCGACAAGTAGCTCAAACTATTTTGTACAGCGCTTTGGAGATCATTAAAACAAAGACTGGACAGGACGAGCTGGAAATGTTTCGTAAGGCGCTCGCAAATATTTCTCCTGCAGTAGAGGTGCGTCCGCGTCGCGTTGGTGGCGCTACGTACCAGGTTCCTTCGGAAGTGCCAGAAAGTCGTCGTATGGCTTTAGCTATCCGATGGATTAAGGGTGCAGCCCGTAATCGCCGTGATAAATCAATGGCTCAAAAGCTTGCGAATGAATTGATGGCTGCTGCAAACGGCGAAGGTACGGCTGTGAAAAAGCGCGATGATATGCATAGGATGGCTGAAGCAAATAAGGCTTTTGCACATTTTAAGTGGTAATGCCTTGGGGCGTATAAGTTCTTTGATACAATAATTTCTGCTGAATGCAATTTTAGAAAGATGCCGTTATGCCGCGCAGTTTTTCAATAGAGAAAATTCGCAATATCGGTATCATGGCTCATATTGACGCTGGTAAAACAACGACAACGGAGCGTATTCTTTATTATACGGGCGTTGTTCACAAAATTGGCGAAGTTCATTACGGCACAGCTGTTATGGATTACATGGAGCAAGAAAAAGAGCGAGGTATTACGATTACTTCGGCTGCGACGTTTTGTGAATGGCGAGGATGTGAAGTTAATATTATTGATACTCCTGGTCATGTAGACTTTACGGCTGAAGTTCAGCGTTCATTGCGGGTTTTGGATGGTGCGGTTGCTCTGTATTCCGCTGTAGATGGTGTTGAGCCTCAGTCGGAGACTGTTTGGCGTCAAGCTGAAAATTACAAGGTTCCGCGTATTGCGTTCGTGAATAAAATGGATAGGGTTGGTGCTAATTATCGTCGCGTAATGAAGATGATGTCGGAAAAACTTGGTGCGCGTCCAGTCGCAATGCAGATTCCGGTGGGTGAAGGTGAGGATTTTAGAGGGGTGATAGACTTACTCTCAATGAGAATGATTGAATTTGATAGTGATTTGAATGGAATTCATTTCGCCGAAAAAGAAATACCCTCAGATTTTACGCTCGCTGCGGATGAGTATCGTGCGCTGCTTGTCGAAGCAGCAGCAGAGATGGATGACCAGCTTTTGCTTGGTTATCTGGAAGGTAAAGTGTTGAGTAATGACGAAATAAAAGCGGCAATTCGCAAAGGAGTAATTCAGGCGCTTATCACTCCAATTTTTTGTGGTGCAGCTTTTAAGAATAAAGGAATTCAACAGCTTCTTGATGCAGTGATAGATTATTTGCCTGCCCCATCTGATTTGGGCGACGTTGCTGGTTTTGATGTAGAGACGCATGAGGCGCTGCGAAGAAAGCCAGAAGATAATGAATCTCTTGCCGCTCTTGCCTTTAAGATACTTACGGATCAATTTGTCGGGAGGTTGACGTTCTTGCGTATCTACTCGGGTACATTAAAATCAGGGGACTATCTTCTTAACGCAGCAACGGGTAAAAAAGAGCGTATCGGACGGCTCCTTAGAATGAAGGCTAATCAGCGCGAAGATATTGAAGAGGTATATGCTGGTTCTATTGTGGCGGTTGTCGGCCTGAAAGGCGCTCGGACGGGTGATACGGTTTGCGATCCCCAAAGACCCATTCTTCTAGAAAAAATTGAATTTGCTGATCCTGTTATTGATCAGTCCATTGAGCCGAAGACGCTCGCAGACCAAGGGAAATTGGCTGAAGTACTCCAAAAGCTTGGCGAAGAAGATCCGACGTTCCACTTTAGCGTGAACGAGGAAACTGGGCAGACGATTATTAGTGGCGTTGGCGAGTTGCATCTCGAAATTATTGTTGATAGGATGAAGCGGGAATTTAACGTAGCTGTTAATGTCGGAAAGCCACAAGTTGCATACAGAGAGACGATTACGTCGGCTGTGAAACAAGAGGGTAAGTTTGAGAGGCAGTCAGCCGGAAAAGGTCAATACGGCCATGTATGGCTTGAAGTGTCGCCCAATGGGCGAGGGAAAGGTTTTGAGTTTGAAAGTGTGGTTTCAAGCGCAGTAATTCCGAAAGAGTTTTTGCCTGCTGTTGAGCAGGGGATAAGAGAATCTCTGCAAAGCGGTGCAATAGCGAGTTATCCCGTTGTTGATGTAAAAGTGAAGTTGTGCGACGGCTCTTTTCGTGATGTTGATTCTACCGAGGGTTCTTTCAAAATTGCCGCTTCTATGGCGTTTAGGGAAGCGCTTAGAAAGGCAAGTCCAGTTCTTTTGGAGCCGTATTTTGAAGCTGAAGTTGCAGTGCCTGCTGAAAACTTAGGCGAAGTCATCGGCGATTTGAGCGCACGGCGTGGTCAGATTGAGGGTATTGAGCAAAATGGCGCGATGCAAGTTGTAAAAGCAGTTGTTCCTCTGTCGGAGATGTTTGGGTATGTAACGCGATTGCGTTCGCTGACACAAGGGCGTGCGTCGTATACGATGAAGTTTTCTCGGTACGAGCAAGCAGAACAAATGAAATGACTCGTGTCCAACTAACAATGACGACGCAAAGAGTTGCCATAAAATTTTTTCAACAAATTTTTTCTATTCATAGCATTTAGGAGCTATACCGATGGCTAAAGAGAAATTTGAGCGTAATAAACCCCATGTAAACGTGGGTACGATTGGTCACGTTGACCACGGTAAAACAACCTTGACGGCTGCGATCACGGCAGGACTGGCGAAAAAAGGCAATGCCCAGTTTCGTGGCTATGATTCAATTGATAATGCGCCGGAAGAGAAAGCACGTGGTATTACCATTGCAACAGCTCACGTAGAGTACGAAACGGCAAATCGTCATTATGCACATGTTGATTGCCCTGGTCACGCCGATTATGTAAAAAATATGATTACGGGTGCCGCTCAAATGGATGGTGCAATTCTCGTAGTAGCCGCAACGGATGGTCCAATGCCGCAAACGCGTGAACATATTCTTCTTGCTCGTCAGGTAGGAGTGCCGCGTATCGTTGTATTTATGAATAAGATAGATATTGCCGACCCAGAGCTTGTTGAGCTTGTAGAAATGGAAATTCGTGAGCTTCTAAGTAAGTATGGGTTCTCCGGCGATGATACTCCAATCGTCAAGGGTTCCGCTCTTAAAGCTCTTGATGCTGGTGCCGACGGCAGTGTCACTACCGATGATGAGCGCTTGAAGTGTATCTACGAGCTTATGGAAGCTGTGGATGCATATATTCCAGTCCCTGAGCGTGCGGTTGACAAGCCGTTTCTTATGCCGATTGAGGATGTGTTCTCCATTACGGGTCGTGGTACGGTCGGTACGGGTCGTATTGAGCGCGGTATAGTTAAAGTGAATGAGGAAGTTGAGATTGTTGGTCTTGGTCTTAGTAAGAAGACAACAGTTACGGGTATTGAAATGTTCCGTAAGCTTCTTGATGAAGGTCGCGCTGGTGACAACGTGGGGTTATTGCTTCGTGGTGTCGACAAAGAAGAGCTTGAGCGCGGAATGGTTCTCGCAAAGCCAGGCTCTATCACTCCTCATAAGAAATTTACCGCACAGGTATATGTTCTCACCAAAGATGAAGGTGGACGTCATACGCCGTTTTTTGATGGGTATCGCCCGCAATTTTACTTCCGTACAACTGACGTGACTGGTATTGCCACCCTTCCATCGGGTACTGAAATGGTGATGCCTGGTGATAACCTTGATAACCTGACAGTTGAGCTTATTACAACTATTGCTATGGAAGAAGGCCTCCGTTTTGCTATTCGTGAGGGTGGGCGTACGGTGGGTTCTGGTGTTGTGACAAAAATAATTGAGTAAATTTAAGATCTAAGTTTTTCAGCGACTCAAACAGTTCAAGAGAGTACACACATGGCACGGCAAAAAATCAGAATCAAACTCAAGTCTTACGACCATAATTTGATTGACAAATCTGCAGAGCGTATTATTCGCACGGTAAAACAAACGGGTGCGGTTATTTCGGGACCCATTCCCCTGCCAACCGAAAAGAAGGTATATACGGTACTCCGTTCTCCGCATGTGGATAAAAAATCTCGCGAGCAGTTTGAGTCGCGTACTCATAAGCGTCTCATTGATATTCTAAATTCCACACCAAAAACGGTTGATTCCTTGATGCGTTTGGAATTGCCTGCAGGTGTTGATGTTGAAATCAAAGTGTGAGACCTAAAAAAAATCTGAAACAGGAGAAGTACGAATATGAGTGTATTACTGGGTAGAAAAATCGGCATGACGAGCATTTTCAACGAAAATGGTGATTATGTTCCTTGCACGGTTATCGAAGCTGGTCCTTGCCCCGTT
>JANYIG010000059.1 GCA_025358765.1 Candidatus Kapaibacterium sp. | reverse complement strand
CCGAAAAAAATGGAGCCTGATTGTCACAGCACAATGCTATATGATGTCAATCCGCTCCAAAAGCGCAAGCAGGGTGCGTGGTGTTGTACGTCCGAGAGGTTCCAACCATTTTTTTTAATCGTATTTACATTTGATTTATGGTAGAACGTTCAGAAATATTCGACCTAACGCCGCGTAAAGCAACGGCATATCTCCACGAAAATGGAGTAATGATTGACACGCAGCTTGTTAGTCAGCTAATGGAGGAAAACATTCTTCACAACGGCACTCGTCAGCCAAACTACAAGCATTTGCGTACTTCTACGCTGGAATGCGACGAGCTTCGTAAAGAATATTGCGAGTGGGGGAAGGTGTTAGAGGCGTATTTCGCCTTTTTCCGAATCTCTGCGTCGGACGATGAGGCAGAACTTCGTTATGATGAAATCCGAAAGGAACAAGTAGAGCGCCTTGCGGACAGAATCTATCTGTCGAGTGTTCAGCCGAAAATGAACAAACAAGCAAAAAACAACGCTCGCAAATTCAAACGTGACGATGATGATGCGAACTATTGCGAGTAGCAATAGCGAGGTGTGCAGCACAGGGAGGGGGATACGACAACAATAGCGCTTCCTTTGGGACAGCAAAAGGAAGCGCTTATTTAGTCGGTTTTTTTTAGAGCAATAGGCTACGTCAAATTGCAATATAGGCAATAGAATTTTATGGGATTCCTTGAATACGAACACGAAGAACGTGCCGCCATCTACGAATACGAAGCCGGTATGACGCGCAAAGAAGCGGAAATTCGCGTGGAATGGGAAATCGTAGAGGCTTCGCACGATGCTCACAGTGAGCCACTTACAGCCGAGCGACATAAAAATTCAGCCAAATAGTCGAGAACATTATGCTCAAACAACAACAACAATTATATCAAGTTTCGTTCATCTGGAAGCACGTTTCCCGGAACAATACAAAACGTTATACCGTCACTCGAACGGTGTTTTCAGAAATTGAAGCTGCTACAGCCGCACAAGAACAGCACATAAAGCACTTCGGAAAAAAAACAGCTACGATTGAAGAAATTTCTCAGAATGAAATCACGCAGCAGCACATTTGCGACATCCGCAAAGTGGTGGAGCGTCTTGGCGGTGGGCAAGAATTTTCAGCATCATGGACACCTTAATTTTTTAGTTATGATTAACACTCATTCAAACCCAAAACCCGCAACACAGCAAACTGTGTACATAATCAAGGCGCTCAGGTTTCGCAAAGGCAAGAATAATCCTCCAACAACGGAGCTTCACCGTTGCGAATGTTATTCTCACGAACAGGCTTTACGTGTGAAAGAAGCGTTTGAACGAGAATTTGATGCCGATCAAGTTGTTATAGAGCAGCACAAGGAGCCAGAAAATGTACTTTCCTGACAACTGGTTAGCCCTGAAACTACCGCAGCAGAAGCTCTGTATTGCGGCTGAAATATATTCGTGGTACTATTTCCTCAATGGTGAACCGAAGCAAGGCGGCGTGTGCGTGATGAACAGCAAAGGTTTTGCGGAAAAATTGTATTGCAGCGACGGAGCAATTCGTAATGCTCTGCGTGAGATGAAACATGATGGATTGGTGGAGGAATTTGAAACAACGTTTTATGGTCGGCAATCAACAGCCCTTCGATTGAACAATACGTATTTTTTACTGCAAGCCTCCGCACCCACAGATGCACAAAACGCACCTATAGATGTAACTCTCAACATTGATTCCGCATCTACAGGTGCAAAAAACACATCCACAGGTGCAGAATTTGCACCCACAGATGCACAAAACGCATCCACAGGTGCAGAAAATACGACCGAAAAAACACCCGAAAACGTAGATACAGCCTTGTATGCAGGTACATCAAACAACGCGGATACTATATCACTTACTATATCATCTACTACACCAGAAGAAAGAACAGGTATAGGAATACCTGAAGCTCACGCTTCGATGGCTTCACAAATTGATAAATTTCCTCCACCGGAACCAATTCCGCTTCGGGTACAGTACGATGTCCTGCTTGCACAACTGCGAGATGCCAAAACACAACCAAATTCAAGCCAAGTTATCGCCGGATTATTGGGCAAAATATATGTTTTGTGTCACGGAAAACCGCCACCAGACTTGCAACAAGGCTTTTATGCCCGCTTAAAAAAACTGGCGCTCGAAGCAGGAGGCGCTGGACGATTCGCGGAATTGTTATGGCACACGACCACAAAACAACTGACCGACAACCCGCTTGATTACATCCAAAAACAACTTGCTAATCAGAAAAAAAACAATGGAAACGGTTATCGAAAACTCAACGGTGCTGCCAGCACCGACGCAAGCGATTATGACCGAAGCGGGTACAGCGTCAACTTGTCCTGACGTTGCTCCGGGAACAACAATACGGGAGCTTAATTCAGACGAGATGGATTATTTGTGCTGGTTGAATCGCCCTGAGAATTGGGGTGGTGACGCTGACCCTGAGCAATTCGATAGTCGGGCATTCAAGGAACGAACAAAAACTCTGCGGAATCCCGCTGATGCAGCAGTGGATATAAAGGAAATGCTGGAACTGTTTTACCCGCATCTTTTAGCACGATATGACCCAGCACGTGCAGCAGAGCGGCGCAAACAATTAGAAGACCGTTTGAAGCAGCATACAGCGAATGCGTTGGCGAATCTGCATCTTTCCACTCTTATCCCAAAATTTTGCCATATTCCCACCATCTACGTCCCGCAACGGCTGCACAGAAGTTCGGAACATGAAGTTTATGCGAAAGTATACGCCGCCGTCGAAAGTGGAAAAAATTTATTGTTTATGGGTAAACCCGGTCGCGGAAAAACATATTTGGCGGTGCAAGCGCTCTACCACTGGTGCAGTGAAAACTTTCGTTATGGTTTTGATATCAATGATTCCATCGTGACGGTGAATGTAACCGAAAAAAATGCCGTAAAAAAATATCCGCTGTTTGCACCCGTTATTGACCTTTTGAGTGAGCTTCGGAGCAGCTTTGATTTCAACAAAAGCCCTCAAGAAACATTGCACAAATACGCCCGCCACAAAATGATTGTGGCATTAAAAAGCAATAGACGAGAAAAAAGAAAAAAGAAAATGAGGTACGCCCGGCTAATGCTGCCCGCCGCGAATATTTATAGATGGTGTTCACCCATACCACACACTCCTCTTTAATACTGAGTTTGTTCAACACTGAGCAATTTGCCTCTGAAAATCTGCGCGTAAAGGCTCACTCTTCGAGCATCGTAATTATTTCCTTTACCGCTTGCAAGCCATCTTTTACGATACCAATCGAGCGCAAACCTTGGTAGTACGCGGCGATATGCAAATTTTGATAAGCCAGCGTCAAATTTTGCGTAAATTTGCCGTTATGAGGAATATGTTTTTTCTTCATTGCCCAGTATTCCTCAATGGATTTGGGCAATTTATCCTTCGGTACGCCTTTGCCTACCAAATAGCCATCTATCGCTTTTAACGCAGCCAAATACGCTATGCCAGCGCCTTCGCGGACGTATTTTTCATCTTCATACAACTTCCCTTCTATAGGGCTTTTGGCAATCGTTTCTTTGCCATTCGCCAAGTAGCGCTTTGCTTCTTTGATGAACTCTTTTTTCGTTTGAACCAACTCTGTTTTCATAGTCATTTGCTCTGGAAATTACCCGTCTTTTAGCGGGTGGTGATTGACGGCTGTACCTTTAATGTAGAGTAAAATTTGCTTTGTTTCAAAGTTACAGCTAAACATCGCAAACTCAAAAAACAAAAATTTGGCGATTACTTCGTTCTGAGCTACATTTGAAAGTGCTTTGCTTCCAACAAAGTACAATTCCCAAAACTGTTAGCGGCAGACGTATTATTGTACGTCTAACCCCCGCCCCGTAGAGCGGGTTTCGCATTTTAAAAAATGAGAATGAAAAATCTTTGCCCCAAAGTTTCTCTGATACCGTGAGGATCAGGCAACGACTAACAGCGTTGGGAAGAACTTTAGGGCATTTTTGTTATGCTGGACGATATGGGTACGGAAAACATTACGGACTGGACACGTTCAGTGCTTTACGAGCTTCTTGATAAGCGTATGCGTAACGAGCAACAATTTATCATCACTACTAATCTTTCCTTGAAGGACATTGCCGAGCGCATAGACCCAAGACTTTCTTCACGGTTTAGCGAATACTGCGAGGTGATAACTGTAGAAGGCAACGACAGGAGGTTGTCGTGATGAGTATTCACGAACAACATTGTTTTATATAAATTTTCTAAGTACACGACAAAACGGTTAGAAATAAGACCAAATCTGGATAGTAAGCGTCTGTGAATTTCTGAGACCCAACAGAACATTCACTATCACAGATTTGGCATATGCAAGCTACTATAAGAACTGGTTTCTGTCCTACGACAGTACATCATTGACAATAACGCACGGCTAACCTTTGTAGCGTTGTACCTGCTGGCACTGATTAAAACGCGCAGCGTCAATGGTGCGGTACTCGCCCAAGCCTTTGAAGGACGGGCAACCAGCGATTCGGTCTATCGGCGGATTCAACGCTTCTTTGCCGAAATCCGATTTTGCGATGACCATGTTGCCGCTATCGTTTGTTCGTTGATACGCGAGCAAGAGTATCGGGGACGCAAAGGCTTCATTCTCTGCATTGACCGCACAATATGGCAAATTGGCTCGCTTTGGGTGAACATCTTGATGGTCTCGGTCGTGCAAGGTGATACGTCGTATCCTCTTGCGTGGACGTTCTTGCCAAAGCGTGGAAACTCTTCGACCGATGAACGCATCGCATTGATGAAGCGTGTGCTGGCGGTTCTTCCAGCAGAGCGCATCCTTTGTTTGACCGCAGACCGTGAGTTTATTGGCTATCACTGGTTTCAATGGCTCCGCAAAACGGCGATTCCTTTTTCTTGCCGCATTCGTGCCAACACCACTATCCGTCGCAACAACGAGGATGTACATATTTCTACGCTCTTTGCCGGAGTACCACGGAAAGCTGCCTGTGCTTGTGGTCGTATCAACCTTATGGGCTGCCGTTTGTGGGTCAGCGGTTGCCGCTTGGACGATGACTATTGCATTGTTGTCTCGGCAACGTTGCCCGACGCACAAGCGCTCGAACTCTACGCCAAGCGCTGGGCGATTGAAACGCTCGCAACCATGGTTGCGTTTGCTGGTTTGAAGTCGCGGGGCTTCAACCTTGAACAGACCCATATGACCGACAGCGAACGATTGACAACGTTGGTGAATCTGTTGGCGCTTGCCTTTGTCTGGGCGCACCGCGTTGGTCAGTGGCTTGCCTCACAGCAAGCTATCGCCTTGAAAAAGCACGGGCGCAAGGCGAAAAGCACCTTCCGGCTTGGTCTGGATTTCATGCGGAAAACGGTCTTCAATCTTCAATCAGTCTACGCACAACAAGACTTCAACGAGGTTATTAAAATTTTGTCGTGTACTTAGATAAATTTTATTAAAAAGCAAAAAAATAAATGAAGCCTCAAAACTTCGTTGCTCTAACATTTTATTTTTTTTATCTATGCGCTCTATTTTTAACCTTTTTGTCTTGATTACTATCTTAACAACGAAGTTTTTTTTTCAGACCGACAGCTCAACAGCGGCAAATACTGCCACGTCAAGTTCATTCTATACGGGTTCTGCGTTCACCGAGAAGCAGTTGATTGACATGGTAAATTTCCACAACAAAGTTCGCAAAGAAGTGGGTGTACAGGCCGATTGAATGGTCGCAAGAATTAGCTTCCTATGCACAAAAGTGGGCTGACCATCTTGCAAAAACTGGCTGCCAATTTCAGCATCGCCCAAATGCAGGCGTATGGAAACAAATCTATGGCGAAAATATTTTCTGGGGAGGTGGTTCAGGCTATGGAACGATAGATGCCGCTAAAATGTGGTATGCTGAAAAGAAAAAGTATGCTGGCGGCAAGCTCACAGCAGCAAATTGGTATAAATCAGGACACTACACGCAGATGGTATGGCGCAAAACCACGCAGATGGGATGTGGCGTGGCACGTTGTCCGAATGGAGCGGTTATCGTGGTGGGTAACTACAACCCAGCAGGCAATTATAGAAGCGAGAAACCATATTAAATATAGATATTTTACGGCATATCTGTTAAAGCGAGTTGTGTATTATGGGTGCAAACCATCTGGCTACATTTAGGATCGAAAATTTCAAGCGCTTTGGGAAGGGCGAGCAAGCGTTTGTCTGAGACAGAAGCACGAAAAGCTGCAAAAGACTTTGCTAAACAACACTTGCAAGGCAAGACGTTTATCAATGAGCAAACAGGTTGGAGCATTATTGTTTCCGGCAATGGAATTGACCATGCTTTGCGAGTTGGACGAGATTATGCCACACAAGAACAAGCAGAAGTAATTGGTGTTTTGGGTACTCTACTAGAGAAATCAATCAAAGGGGAGACCGAATAAGACCGTTATGACCGAAAATCTGACACTATCGCTGTCCATAAATTTTATGCGGCACTAATGATAGAAACTACAAAGTACACGGTGAAAATAACGATTAAAGAACTGTATGATGGACGGCGATTCTATGATTATACGCTCTTGGAAAAAATAAAAAATCCTGCCGGTACACAGGTTAGCAATGTAATACAAGACTACATCCCACAATCAGCTTCGGTCAGGATTCAAAACAAATATACCGATTTCCCCGCAGAAAATCAAGATTTATCAGGCTTAGACGACGAATTAAGAAAAAATCTGTTTTGGGTTGTCCACCAGATTGCCATACTGGTCGGTGAACGTGACGGTGAACGCTGGCAACGCTGTTCCTGCTGTGATACTTGACGGCACACCAGCGAAGACGACGCTTGCCACTTGCGCGGTCACGACCGCAAATGTTGTTGTCACCTGTCCCGTCCCCACCGACGGCGCGGGGTTTTGCAGTACCAGCGTGTGAGCACCAGCAAGCGTGAGAGCTGATGCCGGAATCGTCACGCTTGCGTGCTGCGCGTCGGTGACGCTGATGGCGCCAATGTCCACGCCATCAATACGTGCCGTCATGCCTTGCACAAAACCATCACCCACGAGCGTGAGCGCTGTCGCCTGTGCCGTTGCTACGATTGGCTGCGGCGTGAGGTCGGTAACGATTGGCACAGGATTCAAGAGCGTGAACGTCAAAGCGTTGGAATATCCACCACCGCTGCCTGTAGAAATTGCGGGGTTGAACACCGTGATGGGAAGCTCGCCG
>JANYIG010000058.1 GCA_025358765.1 Candidatus Kapaibacterium sp. | reverse complement strand
CCGCTATTGGGAACGCCGTGGCTGTCGCCGTTGAAACACCGTTTGTATAAGTACTCTGTACTCCAATCGCCCCCGATACAACGCCCGTGCTGTTGTTGTAGCTCATAATACCCTCGAAGTTCGTCAAATTATCGTATTTGTCCCGATAGTACAAATGCAGTGTTCCTTGTGTCCCGCCGACGAGTAGTTTTTCATTGACACCAACAATATCCACGTGGTGCGCTTCGGCGGGCGTAATGGTAAAAAGAATGGGGGCAGACAACCCGCCCTCCAACGTCGGATTGGTCACGCGCACCCAGTAAGTTCCTATGCGCCGCATCACCGATTGCGGTAGGGTAATACTAAGATGGGTGGAATCAATGAACGTGGTTGTCAGCGGTGCACCGCTGACAATAGCCTGTGCGGAAGGCGAAAATGCTTGCCCCCACAGTTCTATGGTTTGGCTTGAATCCGAAACGGCGAACTGCTGAGAACTGAGGGAATCAATCTGCGGTTGTGGACTCGTGATAGTGAGCGTCGCCACTGTTGAGCCACCGCCCGGAGTGCCGTTGTTTATGCTTATCACGTGTTCGCCGATGGTGTTGGCAAGCGCCTGTGGCACAAGCAGCCGCAATTCCGACAAACTTTGAATGCTGAAATCCGCTGCATCAAGCACCACACCGTCTATCGCTACTTGTGTATCCGGCATAAACCCCCAACCGAAGATGGTAAGCGTCCACGCCTCAACGCTTGCAACGGTGCTGGACGGAAACAGCCCGAAGGAGAACGGTGGTGGATTAACAACGCTGACAAGAGCGTTTCCGGTCGGCGCAACGGATTCCAACCCCGCAACCGCCACTGTGTAATCGCCTGCTTGCGTGAACACCGCCCCCACCGCCGAAAAGACCCCCGGCAAACCAGCATCAAAGAGTGCGAATGTTCCGGTGGAGCTTTGGTCAGCATTGGCGAATGTCAACAACGGTGATTGCAATAGCACAGGATTATCGTAGGCATCCTTGATTGATAGAGTAAAAGGCGGAAGAGGAATCGTCCGCAAAGCAGCCGTGGTGACGTTTACAAATTGAATCTGTGCGGCAGCGCCAGCTTGGACGGCAAGTTGTGTCGTACCCGTGATTGCGCCGTTTGGTACTCCCTGTATTTGAAGGCTATAGGTTCCAGCTGTCGTTACTTGCAGCGGGCTTGTGACGAGCGTTCCCGTTACTGTTTGGCTTGCAGGCACGGTCAGCGTAAAAGTTGCCGTCGTGCCGCCAGGGTTGCCATAGATAGGTGTAAGCAGAAATTGCACAGAGCCTACCAGACTCGCAATATCCACCGGATTGCCAAAAATATCCGTAAAGGTGAATGTGAGCGGCGGCAGGTTATCACCAGCATTGAGGGTTGCGGGCAAATCCTGCACCACCACTTGTGCCACCGATGTATTTGGTGTTACCGTAAACGCCACATTGCCCGTAACCACCAAACCGCCCGTAACCGCAAGCGTATAGTCTCCCGTTTGTGTGAACACCGTTTGTGTGGCGGTGCTTGTTCCAAGACTTGTGCGGGTAAGTGTGATTGTTCCGCTTGAGGTGGTGGTGGTGTTCGCAAACGAAAGCGTCACCTCCGCGTCCACCGCGTTACCAAGCGCATCGGTAAAACTCACGGTGAATGCTGGCAGACGTGTTCCTGCCGCAAGCGTCGCGGGAACGCCCGCGAACGCCGCATTGACGGGCGCGTCCGGCATTACCTGCAGCGTGAGTGTGAGCGTTCCCGTCCCCGCGAACGGCGCTGGGTTTTGCAGCACCAGCGTGTGAGCACCAGCAAGCGTGAGAGCTGATGCCGGAATCGTTACGCTTGCGTGCTGCGCGTCGGTAACGCCGATCACACCAATGTCCACGCCATCAATACGTGCCGTCATGCCTTGCACAAAACCATCACCCACGAGCGTGAGCGCTGTCGCCTGCGCCGTTGCTACGATTGGCTGCGGCGTGAGGTCGGTAACGATTGGCACAGGATTCAAGAGCGTGAACGTCAAAGCGTTGGAATATCCACCACCGCTGCCTGTAGAAATTGCGGGGTTGAACACCGTGATGGGAAGCTCGCCG
>JANYIG010000347.1 GCA_025358765.1 Candidatus Kapaibacterium sp. | reverse complement strand
CACGGGTGTAAATATGGTGAGAAAAGCAACAGAAAGCGAAATAATTTTCGTAAGAGGTCGTTTTATTAGGATAAGCGGTAAATTTTGGGGTAAAAATGCCCAAAATTCATTTTTCTCCGAAAAGCGATTTAGCGTGGTTGGATGTTTTTTTGCCCAAATTGTTTTTCACACAAACGAACAGCGCCTGCCACCGAAGAGTTGGCAGACACCAATACCGCCCGCGCCGTCGTCCGCAACCCCAAGCGGGCGGCGGCTGACCTTACGGTTATTTTTTTCGCTTTTTGTCTGGTGTGGGCAACGATTTTTTTGCAGAAACCTTCAACGGGGCTGCTACGGAGGGCGTAGTAACTGATTTTTTAGGTGCAACCTTTGGTGTTAGAGTAACCTTTGGTGTTAGCGTAACCTTTGGTGTTGATGCAGATTTGGACTTTGGTTTAGGTGTAGGTTTTGGCTCAAGTTTGGGCGTAGGTCTGGACGTGGGTTTGGGCGCAACCTTGGACACTGATGTAGGCTCAAATTTAGGACGCGCTGATGGCATTTTCGCTTGCGGCTTCGTTTGCGCCTTTTTCTTCGCATGATGGCGGTCAGCTTTGCCTTGCTTGCGTTGGGCGCTTTTCAGGATTTGCGAGAGCGTGACGGGTTCGTCATTCGTATCTTCATCATTGCTCCGTGTTTTGGACGTTATTGATTTTGTAGGCTTTGCCGCGGTCTTGCGTCCGGCTGCAAGCGGCACGAACGGTTCATCTTCGCGGGCAGCGCCAATATAAGTAAAATCAAGCTCACGTTTTTCGATGTTTGTTTTTACGATTTTCACACGCACACGGCTTCCAAAGCGGAAGACTTTTCTGGTGCGCCGCCCCACAAGCGAGAACTGGCGGTCGTTATAAAAATAATAATCATCGTTCAAATCGTGAACCTTCACCAAACCTTCCGCATACAAACCGTCTATCATCACAAAAATGCCAAAATGCGTTACGCCCGTCACGGTTCCGTTGAACTCCTCGCCCAAATACGCCTTTGCAATTGCTACTTGCGTGAGCTTAATGGAGGCGCGTTCTGCCTCGGTCGAAGAGCGTTCGGTCGTGGAGCAATGTGTACTCACCGAATCCAAATGCCCCGTCAGATAGGAAAGACGGTCTTTCGAGGGTTTTTCCACCGCGTATTCTTTGAGCAAGCGGTGAACAATCAAATCGGGATAACGGCGAATCGGCGACGTGAAATGGGAATAATGCTCGAACCCAAGCCCGTAGTGACCGATATTGTAATCCGCATACACGGCTTTTGCCATTGCACGGAGCATAATTTGATTCGCCGACAAACCTTCGGGGCGCTTTGATACTTGTGTTAGCAGCGCGTTAATGTCTTTCGAGGTCATCGTTGCAGACGAAGCCACTTTGATGCCAAACGATTGCACCAAGCCAATAGCAGCGCTAAGTTTTTCTTTGTCTGGTTGGTCGTGGATGCGGTAAATAAACGGCAACAGTTCTTTCATGCGATAGTGCGACGAGAGTTTTTTCACGTGCATCGCAACCGCGCGGTTTGCCGCCAGCATACACTCTTCCACGAGCGACGTAGCGTCCGTGCGGCGCTTCAGCACAGCTTGAACGGGCTGTTTGTGTTCGTCGAGGATAAATTTCACTTCGGTCGTCTCGAAGTCAATACCGCCTAATTTATAGCGGTTTGCGCGGAGCATCTCGGCGAATGTGTGCAAGTTCAGCAGCAATTTTTTGTAATCGCCGTCCGCCCCATCAATAATCGTCTGCACTTCCTCGTAGGTGAATCGGCGCTTGCTGTGCATGACGGTTTCTTGAATCTCGTAGCTTTTCATCACACCCCGTTTGCTAAATTCCATAAGAACGCTGAAGCTCAAGCGGTCTTCATGCGGCACGAGCGAACACATTGTGTTCGACAAAATCTCCGGCAGCATAGGAACCACGCCATCCACAAGGTACGTACTGTTGCCGCGTTGCAACGCCTCCTCGTCTAATACCGTGTTTTCCGCAACGTAATGGCTCACGTCCGCAATGTGTACACCAAGTTGATAATTCCCATTCTCCAAAAGTTTGAGTGACAGCGCGTCGTCGAAATCTTTCGCATCCACGGGGTCAATCGTAACAATGTCTTCTTTTCGCAAATCCAACCGCCGCTTAATTTCTGCCTTCGAGATAGATTTTGCCACGTCCGTAGCCTCCGCATCTACCTCAGCAGGGAAGTCGCGGACGAGTTTAAACTCGTGCAAAACTGAGGCGTATTCTACGTTGGCAGCGCCAGCGCGACCCAGAACTTCCACCACTTCTGCCTCTGGCGACTTAAACGGGTCGTCCCATCGAAAAATCTTTGCCACAACTTTATCGCCATCCTCTGCGCCCTTCAAGCGTTTGGGGTGGACGAGCAAATCTACGTGAATACGTTTGTCGTCGGGAATCAGAAAGTAAAAATCGCCATCAAATTCGAGTGTACCGACAATAGATTTCATGCCGCGTTCTAACACCTTCACGATTTCGCCGGTGGGTGTGCTTTTTTGCTTGCGAAATGCTTGCAGTTTGACGTGTACACGGTCGGAGTGCAACGCGGTAAATAGATTTGGGCGCTTAACGCTAATTTTCGGCACAATTGGCGAAGTGGTTGTGACAACGCCGTCGTAGCCGTTGACCTCCAACACGCCATCAAAGCTGTTTTGTGTGATTCTTCCTCGTGACTCAGCAACTACCTTTTGTGCCGCAGTCGCACCCGGAACCCCATAGCGCCGCCGCGACGACCGATACACGAGTTTTTCGCGGACAAGTTCCTCCAAAATGACGCGCATTTGCTCGTAATCGCTTGAGTCCGACGCAAACGAAAAATGGTTGCCAAACTGATGCAGCCGAAGTGTAGCAGGGGCTGATTGTTTCAGTAGGCTTAAAATTTCGTTGCGGATTTCGTCGTGTTGCAATGCCATGAAATGGTTGATAATAATGAAAAAGCGATAAGTAAGGCTATTATGTAAAGCTGATATAGATTGCTTCAAAAATAGAGTGTCAATTTGGCGATTTGTTTTTTAGGCAGTTCAGCTAAAAATGCTCACCGTATTTGTTTTGTCACGGGCAAGTGCGTATGCGGTCTCCACGTTCAGCACGAGTTCGGCAAGCGATTTTTGCTTCAGGTACTCCACAATGCCAGCGCTCACTGTAACAGCATACTGTTTGCCCTCGACGGTGAACATCGTACTCGCTACGTCGCGGCGGACGCGCTCCGCCCAAATTTGCGTGTCTTGTGTGTTTTTTTCAACCAGACCAACTGCGATAATATTATCACTATACCTGCCAACAATATCGTACACACGCACGTTCCGGCGGACAATCTGTGCGATGTGCATGATCATGGATTCCGTAAAATGGGCGTTGTTCTGCTTGTTAAAGCTCGCATACTGGTCAATACCAATCAACACAACCGCAAAGGCAAGCTGCACATCCGAAGCTCGTATAAATTCTTCGTGAGTACGTTGCAAAAAACCCGCTTTATTCAAGATTTCCGTCGCATCATCCACAAGCGTATGTTGGTGCAAAAAATCCTTGAGTTGCATCTGTTCGAGAGCGCTTCCAGCGTATTCGGCGGTAGTTTGCAACAATTCGATGTCCTGTTTGGTAAGCTGTGCGTCGCCAAGTTCTTCCACGAACAGCGCACCATAACAGCGCGTGGTTGATACAAACGGCACTGCCGTCAGAACAACATTATTGCGTTTTGGCTCAAGGGGCGTAACGCGGATTTTGCCTGCCGTCGAGGGAAACTGCATGGTTTTTCCGCCAGTAATGACCTTGCCGACAAGCGAATTGTCCAGATGTACCTCGCCGCCAGTGATGTCGAATGCTTCTTTCGAGCGCACATCACAAATGTACCATTGACCCTGCTTTTCGCTGAACATAACGGCTCCAACGGCGTTATAGGGGATAAGACGACTCACCGATTCGACCGTTGCCGTGCAGATGTCTTCCGGCGAATTATCGTATTTGATGGTGAGCGAGCGGAAAGTTTCTATAGCTTCCAGCATACGGGCGGATTGCAGCAAATCATATTTTTCGTTGTAGCCTTGAATCAAGCCGCTAATCAATTTTGTAAAATGCCCCAAAAAGCTCACCGTTACTGAATCATACGCATCGTCTTCGGTAGAATCAGCCATCAACACGCCCACAACAATGTTATTGAAAAACACCGGAACGCCAACAAACGAGCGTGTTCCAGCCACTTCGGCGTAATACGGCAATAGCTGTAACTCCGCGTCAGGGTTGATGTCCGTAAGAATCTCTGGCGTACCGCTCGTGGCTATTTGGCTCAAAACGTCTTGCTGTTGGCTTGCTTCATTGATTGGCAATACGTTGCTTTTCTGCAATGCCTCTTGCGCGTCGGAAATACGTGCTTCCGTGATAAATTGCTTACGGTCAAAATGTGACCACATAAACGCTGCTGTCCGAGCGTTAATCACCGAGCGAATCACAAGTAACACTCGTTGCAACAAATAATCAAACTCCTTACGCGGCTCCTGTTTTGCAATATCTGGCACTTCGTCCACGAGTTCCGTGCGCTGAATACTGAGTTTTTTGCGTTTGGTTTCTTGTTTTGGTTGTTCTTGGGCGCTTGCATGCTGGATTTTGGAATCGTCGCCAACAAGAATATCCTGTCCGTGTTTGGTTGCGCTACCAAGCTCAATGGGCGTTTGAGGAATAACGAGCGTTTTGGGCGTAAGTTGGTCAATGCGTGGGGCTTCTGCCATACGAACACGCTCAAAAATCTGCTCCGCTTGTTCTTGGTTTTTCGCACTTGGTTCTTCGTCACGCAAACCTTGAAGCTCGCCGCTTGGAACTTTAACTGGCGGAGGATGAGGTATCTCACTCGTGCGTTTTCCAACAATACGAATGCCGCCCTCGTCACCAAAATCACCATCACCAAACGTCTCAGCATCAAAGGTTGGTGTTGGAATCGGTGTGTCCGGTGGTTTGTTCGCTTGCGCCTCTTGCAAGCGTTGCGCCATCGGGTGTACAGGGTTAATGGTGGGTTTCGGCTCGGATTGTTCCATCGGCACGACAAATGTCAAATCTGACTCGCCGCGCATGGTAGCGCCACGCATTTCATCGGTATCGTCAAATGACAATCGTGCTTTGGAAGGCTGTTGGGAAGCGGGATTCTGGAACGATGCCCCTGTGAACTCCTCGCCTTCGGAGCCTTCTTCCGAGGGTTTTCGCGGTGTGGGAATGTACGCATCAGGATTGAGCTTGAGTTCCGGCAAGCTGCCGCCTGCAAACGAGAACCCGTCATCATCGTCTATGTCGTCACCAAACACAAATTTTCCTGCACTTCTGGCGGAATTTGTAGATAAAGAAGTCGTTTCTAATGATGCTTGTGGCGACTCTGCTGATGGTGATTGCGACGTTGTGTTGTGTTTTTGCTCGGTGGCGGCTTGCTCAAAATCGCTCGTGCCAAAAGACTCTGCAAAATCGTCGAAAACGAGCCGTTTACCGGATTGTTCTTGCTTTATCGTGGTTTTGAACGCTGTCACTTCTGATACTGATTTTTCGCGGTTCGACATCACAGAAACATCTTTAAGGCGTTGCGACAGCAGTACAAACACTGCCACGCCGCCCAAAACGGCGATGCACACTCCTATCAACCGCACAGCTAAATCACCTATAAGCAGTGCAATACCAAGCCCCAAGCCGATAGTAAGAAGTGCTGGAATGTCCGTTGCCGGATTAAAAAGGCGAAACAAATTGATATTGCTCTTACTCATAAGGGGTCAATCAAAAAATGCTCACGCTCGGAATGTACGTTGAGCGTGAAAAGCTGCCATGCAGCAAGCGTCATGCCATCCCAGAGTATGCCGGAGCGGATATACTCGTTAATTTCCTCGAACGAAATCGCCACGCGTTCAAATTCCTCTGAATCGTCATGAGTAAGGTTTGTGGAAGGCTGAAAGAGTTCTGTTGCCGCAAAAACCGTACAAAGCTCATCGGTGATGCCGTTCATGGGATTAAATTGCCCGATGATGCTCATGGAACTTGCTCGCCAACCGGTTTCTTCCTCTAACTCCTTAAACGCCTGCGTTTGTATTTCCACGCCGTGCGGAATACCACCACCCGGAAATTCGAGGCTTTCGCGGCTATTCAAATAACGATATTGGCGTATCATGGCAAATCGCCCATCCGCCAGACGCGGCACAATCATGACAGAACCGGGCGTGTGGACGTAATGATATTCGCCCGTTGTGCCGTTGGGTCTGGTGTAGAGGTCGAATTTGTATGTCCAGTATGGATTGGCAAACTTGACGCTGGCAGAAAGTTGTTTCAGTTCTTGCAGCATGAATACAAGCGGCTTGTGGAGTGTAGGCTCCGTGGATATTGTCTTAGGCTATCTACGCGAGAGGGTCGGTACTTTAGCAGAGACGCTTAAAGCCCGACCCTATTACAACGTACAGC
The DNA here is from genome assembly GCA_025358765.1 of Candidatus Kapaibacterium sp. Lineage (GTDB taxonomy): Bacteria > Bacteroidota > Ignavibacteria > Kapaibacteriales > UBA4661 > JANYIG01. The sequence goes on along the minus strand of JANYIG010000347.1, from coordinate 7,842 downwards.
AATGTATCGTTAGAACGTTATCGAGCGTTCGCAGCAATTTCCGCTTCGCTAAAAAAGAATGCGACTTCATTTCTGCCGTTTTCGACGGAGTCCGAGCCGTGTACGGCATTCTCGCCTTTCGAGCTTGCAAAACGCTTGCGAATCGTGCCTTCAGCTGCTTCTGCGGGATCGGTTGCACCGATAAGTGTGCGGTAATCTGCAACCGCATTTGTTTTTTCGAGTGCAATTGGTACAACCGGTCCGCTACACATAAAATCCACTAATTCACCGTAGAATGGGCGTTCTTTGTGGACTTCGTAGAATGCGCCCGCTTGCCCTTTGGTTAGGCGAACCATTTTCAAACTAAGAACATTGAAGCCAGATTGTGTGAGTTGAGCAACAATTTCGCCAACAACATTTTTACGAACTGCGTCTGGTTTGATGATAGCTAATGTACGTTCCATTATGTAAGGTTTGGGTTGTATAGTTTCCGAGTTAAAAATTACGGAGAGAAGAATTATTACCTGTCCGTTGTTATATCAATTATATCAGTTTTTTACAGTTTACTTCTTCTTTGCTGGAGCGGCTTTTGGTGCTGGTACTGCCGCTTTTACGGGAGTAGTTTTGGCGCTGGTAGCTGCTTTTGCAGCTGTGGGCTTCGGTGCTGTTTGCGCTTTTGCGGGAGCCGCCGTTTTTGCCGCAGCCGCTTTGGGGGCGGTGGCTTTAGCGGCAGCCTTTGCTGGAGTTGCACTACTAATACTCGATCCAAGCGCCTTTGCGACTGTCACACCGATAGTTGCAGGCGATTCCACTACGTGAATACCCGCTTTACGCATGATTGCCATCTTTTCAGCCGCCGTGCCTTTGCCGCCGGAGATAATTGCGCCCGCATGACCCATACGTCGCCCGGGAGGTGCCGTCTGACCAGCAATAAAGCCAACTACAGGTTTTTTTACATGTTTTTTGATGTATTCAGCCGCAATTTCCTCAGCGTTACCGCCGATTTCGCCAATCATCACAATCGCTTTTGTTTCAGGGTCTTCGTTGAACAATTTGATAGCATCAATAAACTGTGTACCGATAATCGGGTCGCCTCCGATGCCGATAGCGGTGGTTTGTGGAATACCTATGTCGCTCATTTGCTTTACAGCTTCGTATGTGAGCGTTCCACTACGTGAAACCAGACCCACACCACCATCTTTACCAGTTGGCGTGAAGATGAAGCCAGGCATGATGCCAATTTTTGCGCCGTCCGGCGTGATAATGCCCGGGCAGTTCGGACCTATCAAGCGTGATTTTGAACCCTCAAGCGCCGACGCAACTGTAATCATGTCGCGTACCGGAACACCTTCGGTGATGCAGATGATGAGGGGAACTTCCGCCGCAATTGCTTCCAAAATTGCATCGCCCGCAAGCGGAGCCGGAACGAAGATAATGGAGCAATCCGCGCCCGTTGCCTTCACGGCATCGCTTACGCTATTGAACACTGGCACGGGGCGCACGAATGTGTTTTCGTCTTTGCCGGAATATTTGGTTCCGCCTTTGCCGGGCGTAACACCCGCGACCACTTGCGTTCCGTAGGCAAGCATTTGTGAGGCATGGAAGGTGCCTTCATTGCCCGTGATGCCTTGCACGAGGACTTTGGTCTTCTTGTTGACTAAAACGCTCATAATGCTTGGAGGATTTTTGATGAAAAAACTGTGTTGTGATTTCAGAGAGTTAGGCGAAAATAGACAGACTTGCAAAAATAGAAAATTTCCGTTGCTTGGTAAAAGGAAATGTGAAGGCATAACCGCTGTTTTTGTTTAAGTTTAGATAACCTTGACCACCCTCAAGCGCATCACCCCTCTGCAAGCCGCTTCACGTCTTGCTTCTCCCCTTATAAGGGGAGATTGAGTGGGGTTCTTGCACGTAAGGTTTGATGCGGTTTTCAGGAATTTATCTAACGTTCATTTTTGGGTAGATTTACGTAAATTTGTTATTATAATTGTTTGCAGTCTTGGTCAATACATGCTCTTATGCTTCCCATCATCAAACCTCGCATCAAAATCTGCTGTATTTCTTCGATTCACGAAGCAGGATTAGCCGTTCGGTATGGCGCATCGGCATTAGGATTAGTATCGGCTATGCCAAGCGGTCCGGGGGTGATTGCCGACGACGTAATTACGGCAATTGCCGCTACTGTGCCGCCCGGCGTGGCATCATTTCTGCTTACGAGCAAGCAAGACGTTCCCAGCATTGTCGAGCAACATAACCAATGCCGCACAAACACCTTGCAAATTGTTGACCGCTTGGAAGCGGGAACCTATCAAGATTTGCGCGACGCACTGCCCGGAATCGCGCTCGTACAGGTAATTCACGTCACTGGCGAAGATTCGCTCGACGAGGCGCTACGCCTTGCGCCAAGTGTTGATGCGCTGTTGTTAGATTCGGGCAACCAAAACCTTGCAGTGAAAGAACTCGGCGGAACCGGACGCAGACACGACTGGCGTTTGAGCCGCCGTATCGTGGAGGCAGCTCAGGATGAACTTCATACGCCAGTCTATCTTGCTGGTGGTCTAAAACCTGAAAATATCCGCGAAGCAATCGAAACTGTGCACCCGTTCGGTCTTGACTTGTGCAGTGGCGTTCGCACAAATGGGCATTTGGATGAAGCGAAACTCGCGGCGTTTTTCGGCGCTATTGAACAATTGTGAGCATTTGTGAGTGCTGTTGAGAATACCGTTTTATACCATGAATTATGGTGCTGTTGCCATTTAGCAATAATCTCTACGATTGTTCGTTGTTTTGCAAGGTAAGAGTGTGTATTTTCCAAAAAAGCATTCTTCACCGAATCGTTCGACACTATGGAAACCACACTAACACTCCTCAGCCGAATTACGGTTGACCCCGCATTTCACCATGGAAAGCCCTGCATTCGCGGCAAAGACTATCTTGTGCGTTCAATGGTGGATTTGCTCAAATCTGGTATGACGATTGACCAACTTTTGGACGATTATCCGGATTTAGAGCGAGAAGATATTCTTGCCTGCCTCGAATTCGATGCACTTTCTTGGACGTGAGTGTGTGTGCGCCAAGTCAATACGACAATCAGCATTCAACACTCAACATTTTCTCAAAAGGACAATCAATGCAGTACGACACACGCATCAAAACGCTTGGCGAACTCAAGCGTTCTGGCTATCAGCCGCGCTCTATCAAGGAAGAACTCCGCGAAAATCTCATTCAAAAGATTTGCGACGGCGAACACGTATTTGCCGGTATTTTGGGCTATCAAGAAACCGTTATCCCCGACATTCAACGTGCAATTTTGTCCAAACACAATATGATTTTGTTGGGCTTGCGCGGACAAGCAAAGACGAGGATTGCGCGGTTGATGGTACAGCTTTTGGACGAATACATGCCAATTGTAGCGGGTTCTGAGATGAACGACGACCCGCTCAAACCCATTTCACGCTATGCGCGAGATATTGTCGCTGAGCATGGTGATGGTACCCCGATTGAGTGGGTTCATCGTGATGAACGTTACTCAGAAAAACTCGCAACGCCAGACGTTTCGATTGCTGATTTGATTGGTGATGTTGACCCTATCAAAGCGGCAACGCTCAAACTACCGTACTCGGACGAGCGTGTGATTCATTTCGGCATTATACCTCGTTCGCATCGGTGTATTTTTGTTATCAATGAGTTACCAGATTTGCAGGCGCGGATTCAGGTATCGTTGTTCAACATTTTGCAAGAAGGGGATATCCAGATTCGTGGCTTCAAGCTGCGCTTACCGCTTGATATTCAGTTTGTGTTCACGGCAAACCCTGAAGATTATACAAGCCGTGGCACAATCGTAACACCACTCAAAGACCGCATAGACAGCCAAATCCTGACGCACTACCCAAAAACGCTCGAAACCGCTATGGAAATTACGGCGCAAGAGTCGGACATCAGCGCAGCGCAACGCGCCATTGTGCAAATGCACCCGCTTGCGCCGACTCTTATTGAGCAAGTGGCATTTGAAGCGCGTGGTAGCGAATACGTGGATGCAAAAAGTGGCGTGTCGGCACGGCTAACCATTTCTGCCTACGAAAACCTCCACAGTGCTGCCGAACGCCGCGCACTTGTCACACGCGATGCGAGAACAATGGTGCGGATTTCAGATTTTTGGGGTGTGATTCCGTCCATCACCGGCAAAGTGGAACTTGTGTATGAAGGCGAACAGGAAGGACCATTCAAAGTGGCGCAAATTCTGATTGGAAAAGCAATTCGGACACAATTCCCAAGTTATTTTCCCGACCCCGAAAAATTCAAACGGAGTTCGGAAAATAATCCGTACAAAAAAATCACCGAATGGTTTTCGAAAGGGAATACCGTTGACATCATGAATGATGTGTCGAACAAAGACTACGAAGTCGCACTCTACAAGGTTCCGGGTTTATATGACCTTGTACAAAAGCAGCACCCAAAAGCATCCGATGCCGACAAACTTTTGCTTATGGAGTTCGCGTTACACGGCTTGGCGGAATATTCTTTGCTCTCGAAATACACGTTGGAACGCGGAACCCAGTTCAAAGACCTGTTTAGCAGCATGTTCAATATGAAGGCGGGGCGCGACGAAGAGGAATTTTGAGAAAAAAATTATCGCTGTTAGACAAAGCACAGTTGTACAAACTGTGCTTTTTTTCTATTGCTTCTTTCGTTGTAAGAATCTTTGAAAATCTCTTTGCGAACGCCCTCCATTATTTGTCTTGAGCGTGAATAGTCCGGCTTTACCATGAAATATACAAAACCGCGAATATGGCGTTGGCTTTTTGCCTCAAAAGCGATAACTTTACGCTTCAAGCGTATTGCTTCGTACCATTTTGCAACATCTCACAATTCTTCACTTCATAAATCTGCTTGAACCTATGAAAACAAAACTTGACATTGCCAAGAACTGGCTTCCACGCTACACTGGTTCTCAAATAGATGAATTTGGTGATTACATCTTGCTCACAAATTTTCAGGACTACGTCACACGTTTTGCCGAACAGTTCAGTTGCGAAATCAAGGGCGTTGGGCGACCGATGCAGACCGCTACAAATGCAAGCGGGCTTTCGATTATCAATTTCGGCATTGGTTCAGCAAACGCAGCAACCATCATGGATTTGCTCGTGGCACGGCATCCGAAGGGTGTTTTGTTTTTGGGGAAATGTGGTGGGTTGAAAGATTCAACCGAACTTGGGCATTTTATTTTGCCGATTGCTGCCATTCGCGGTGAAGGTACAAGCGATGACTATTTGCCGCCAGAAGTGCCAGCGCTGCCGTCGTTCAAGTTACACAAATTTGTGTCGGACAAAATCGTTGAAAAGGGTCAAGAATACCGCACAGGAGTAATTTATACGACGAATCGCCGCGTGTGGGAATGGGATGAAGAGTTTAAAACACGACTCCGTCGGCTTTCTGTGATTGGTATTGACATGGAGACCGCAACACTGCTTATAGTTGGGCATGTGAATGAAATCGCACGAGGCGCTCTATTACTGGTGTCGGACACGCCGATGTTCCCTGAAGGCGTAAAAACAGAAGAGTCCGACAAAAAAGTGACACAGCAATTTGTCAATCTGCACCTACAAATCGGCATCGAAGCAATGACCGAAATTGGTGACAAAGGTGAAAAAATCAAACACTTCCGCTATTGATGTTCACACTGTGATGGAACACGAGAAATTCTCTTTTGACAAGGCTCCTGAGCATCGGCTTCGTGAGCCTTTTTTCATGCGCCCGACGGAGCTTGTGGCGCTGGAATTGCTCGGCTGCGTTCTTGTTCGTAGGCTCTATGGAATCATGCTTGCAGGGCGGATTGTCGAAACGGAGGCATACTTGCACTCCGACGATGCCGCTAGCCACGCCGCAAACGGCAGAACACCCAGAAATGCTGCTATGTTTGCGACGGGCGGATGTTTGTACGTCTATCGGAGCTACGGCATTCATTATTGTGTCAATGTCGTCACCGAGGCGCAAGGACGCGGCTGTGCTGTGCTAATTCGAGCATTGGAGCCGCTCGCAGGAATTGAGAGTATGCAACGACAACGCAGAACCGATGAAGTAAAACGTCTTTGCAATGGTCCCGGCAACGTGGCAAAGGCACTCGGCTTCAGCATAGAAGACAATATGGCATCGGTGTGTCATCCTGAATTATTTATTCTGCCCGCATTGCTCGGTGAGGGTGAACGCATCGCCGTTTCCGCCCGCGTGGGTATCACAAAATCCGCCGGACTACCGCTCCGATTCTATCTTGCGGACAATCCGTTCGTCTCGAAAGGAAAGCCGTCTGCGTAAGAGTGGTCTAAGAGCGATCAATGTTAGGCTCGATTTTACGCCCATAAATGCGCGTATTTCAGCCCTGTTCCCGTGTTGAAAAGAACCACCGTTTCATCAGGTTGTATCCAGCCTTGTTCTATGAGCTTCACTTGTGCAGCCAAACACGCGCCACCCTCTGGAGCAGGGAATATGCCGGTTGCACGGGCAAGCTGGTTCGAGTACTCCATCATTTCCGCGTCGCTCACCATCACCGCCGTTCCAGCACTGGCGTGGAGAGCGCGAATCATCAGAAAATCGCCAACTGCCACTGGCACACGCAGACCGTCGGCAATAGTTTTTGCACCTTCCCAAAGCGGCGCGTGCTCCTGCCCGTCATGGAATGCTTTCACAATAGGCGCACAGCCGTCGCTTTGCACACAAACCATACGTGGGCGTTTGATGGCGGCGGGTAGCAAGCCCATTTCCTGCATTTCGTCGAACGCTTTCCAAATGCCAATAAGCCCGGTACCGCCACCTGCTGGGTAAATAATAACGTCCGGCAGCGCCCAGTCCATCTGCTCTGCAAGCTCGTAGCCCATTGTTTTTTTGCCCTCAAGGCGATACGGCTCTTTGAGCGTACTCACGTCGAACCAACCATACTGCGTTACTCCCTCACAGACTTTCACGCCACAATCGTTGATAAGCCCATTGACAAGCGTCACCGCTGCGCCAAGTGCATTACATTCGGCACGAAACGTCAATGGAACGTCTTGCGGCATGAATACATGCGCCGGAAGCCCCGCCGCTGCCGCATAGGCGCTCATTGCGCCCGCCGCATTGCCCGCGCTGGGAACAGCAAGTGCCTTCACACCAAGCTCCAAAGCACGGCTCACAGCGGTACTCTGCCCACGGGCTTTGAAGCTACCCGTTGGGTTTGGCGATTCATCTTTGATGAACGTATTCCGACAGCCAATCTGCTCGCCAAGTCGTTTTGCATGGACAAGCGGTGTCCAGCCCTCGCCGAGCGCGACAATGTGTTGCTGCTCTTGAACGGGTAATACTTCTTCGTAGCGCCACATATCGCGGCGACGGCTTTTCAGTGACTCCTTCGTGAGCGTTGCGGCAGCACGGATCAGGTCATATCGCGCCAAAAGAGGTTTGCCGGAAGCGGGGCTGAGATTCAAGATTTGATGCGGCTCGTAGGTTGCGCCTGTATAGCTGCATTCGAGATGTGTAAGTGTTGATAGGGTTTGCATAAGATGCTCAATGAAATGAAATGGTAAAAAATTGATTTTTGTTGTTGAGGTGAAGTTTAGTACCGAACGGATTTGAGCGCAGAGGCTGACGGAAACCGTCAAGAGAGCGCAGAGAATCTACACGGTATAAAAAGAGAAGGCTGAATTTTATTCTCAAACTCTCCCCACGGGTACACGGCTCCCTGACTCTGCGCTCATTGTACCGCAAAACGTTAGGTACTGAAGAGGTGAAGTAAAAATGCGAATTAAGCGTTAGGTTTTAACAACATTTTTGCTAAAATACGCTAATTTGCGGAACTTTACTTACAGGGTGTTTTTGAAAAGCTCAAAAAGA
>JANYIG010000320.1 GCA_025358765.1 Candidatus Kapaibacterium sp. | reverse complement strand
GTACGGAGGGGAAACACCCCGTCTGGCTTCGCCAACCACCCCTCTTTCTGCGAAAGCGGGGAATGTTCTAAAAAATTCCCCTTTGTTGCCGCCTTCGGCGGTGAAGGGGTGGCAGCCAAGCGTAGCGCAGGCTGACGGGGTAGCGCTTCGCTTCAAAGAAAAAAAACTCTCACTCCCCTCCAACCCCGCCCTCAAACAACGCGCCCGCGACCTCCGCAAGGCAAGTGTACTGTCAGAGGTTTTATTCTGGAATCAGGTTAAACAACAGCAGGTATTCGGGCTTGACTTCGACCGACAAAGGGTTGTCGGCAACTACATCGTGGATTTTTACATCAAGCGATTGGGTATTGTTGTGGAGATAGACGGCTCGTCGCACGACGACAAAGAAGAGTACGATGCCCAGCGTGACGAGTATTTACGCGCTCTTGGGATAGATGTTGTGCATTATGCGGATAATGAGGTAAAGAAGAATTTGCTTGGGGTGATGGAGAATTTGAAGGCATATATCGCGGAGAAATACGCTATAGTTGAGGAAACACCCCGTCAACCAGACGGAAGCCGTCTGGCTGACACCCCTCTTTCTCCGAAAGAGGGGAATGTTCTGAAAAATTCCCCTTTGTTGCCGTCTTCGGCAATGAAGGGGTGGCAGCCAAGCGCAGCGCAGGCTGACGGGGTAGCGCTTTCGCTTACGAGCGCTCCGCAAAATTCCCCTTTGTTGCCGTCTTCGGCAATGAAGGGGTGGCAGCCAAGCGTAGCGCAGGCTGACGGGGTAGTCTTACCTGATATCACCAAAGAGGACGTTTTTCACTACGTGTACGCCGTGCTGCATTCTCCTGCATACCGCCGCAAATACGAACAAAATTTAAAACGAGATTTCCCCAGAATACCGTTCTACCCGGATTTTTGGCAGTGGGCGGTATGGGGGCAAGAATTGATGCGGTTGCACGTGGGATACGAAGAAGTGGAGCCGTTTCCCTTGGAGCGCGACGACAAGCCCGTTCGTGCCGGAATGCCACTTCCGCTCAAATCCAAACTGAAGGCAGACAAAAAAAACGGCGAAATCATTGTGGATGATTCCACAACCTTGCGCGGCGTGCCGCCCGAAGCATGGACGTACCATTTGGGCAACCGCTCCGCGCTTGAGTGGGTCTGCGACCAATACCGCGACTATACGCCTTCCGACCCAACAATTCGAGAGAAATTCCACACGTACCGCTTTGCCGACCACAAGGAGCGGGTCATTGATTTGTTGAGGCGGGTTTGTACCGTCAGCCTACAGACGGCGCGGATAGTGGCGGAGATGGAATAAGGAAATTTATCTTTGTTGGATTCAATGTTCAGAGAGGTAAAAATGCCACAATATCCTTGCTGCAACAGCTTTGTGCGGTCGCCACGCTTCACCAATACATTCCAATTCTTGCGGAGACGGGCGGTTTGCCAATTCCTGCACCAACACGGACAACGACTGCTCTGTGAGCGATTTTTCAGCAAAGACAGGCATCACCTCTTTGTTGCAGCGTTTGCAGCGGGTTGAGGTTTGAATGTTTTTGCAAAACGCAATTTTTCGTAGAGCGCAATTTGCTCCGATGTCAGAACGTCGCGCGTCTCAATGTGGGCATTCAAATGTAAAAACCGCAATACGCCTTGCACACGACTGATGTCATTCACAAGACTCGATACGTTTGCTTGATATTCTTTTGCTTTACCCATAGCAAAGATGGAGTCTATTGCGGCTTCCATTTCTATCACGCTGAGACCCGCTTGCATCGCTTGCCCGCGCGTGGAGCCAGCAATTGAAGCGAGAATTTGTCGTTGGGCGGGTGTTATTTTTAGCTGCGTTTCAAGTTGCAACACGTACTCAGGGTTCGGGTAATGATTGAGTTCGGCAGCACGCGCCATGTCTAAGGCACTCCCATAATAATATCCTCCCAGCACATCATCGGACAACGCCTTGATATTGCTGGTCGGCACTTGATTTTGTTCGGACGGAGTACCGGATGTTGCTGATTTTGCCTTGGGTTGCGATTGTTTTTGTTGTGCGTTCGACTGTACAACAAACAGCAGCAAACCAGTAAAAACCAACCAGCTAAAAATGACAATACGATTTTTCATGAATCATTGTTCTATATGAAACGGAGTGAATTGAGTCACAAAAATACAAAATTGCCCCCACATCCTCAGAGACCAAGTTCTACCGCGAAAAAGAAATTGCGCTCTGCTGCCGGAAAAAACTCCTTGCCCACACCGCCGGATGAATACAAAAGATTAAACAGGTTATTCACTTGACCGCGCAATTTCAGGCTTTGCAAGCCGATCACCTGACGGAATGTGTACGACGCATCGGCACTAAACACCGTAAACCTATCATTTTTGCGTGTATCGCGTTGTACGTTGTCGGTGAAAAATTCGCCCACAAACCGCCCTGCTACCGACGCAAAAAAATCGTCGCGTTCGTAGCTTAGGCGCATCGTTCCAAGCTGTGACGGGAAGCCAATCAAAGCACTATCTGCTAACGAAATTTCCTTATTCCCGCTCAAAAGTGAAAACTCGACGTATTTGTTCACGCTGAACGTGGCATTGCCACTCACCCACAGCCGACCAAATGATGCGCTTTGCACAAGCGGTACTGCGGCTTCCAATTCAATCCCGTAATGCAGCGTACGTGGCGCATTTCCGTCCACGGGAATGCCAAAGATGTCGCGTTGACCGTTTTTGACGAGTTCGTTTGTAAAATTCATCCAATACACATTTGCGCCAAGCGAGATACCATCAGCACTCCAGCGACCGCCCACTTCTACATCCAACATTCGTTCGGGTTTTACAAGCGGCTGCGAAAAATCATAGCGAATTTTCCCGCGGGTCGTATCGCTGCGGAACAGCGGCGTAGCGCCAAAATACGACTCTTCTGCGGCATAAAGATTTTTCATGCGTGGTTCGCGCGACGTGTACGCAATACTCGCAAACGCTTGTAGATGCTCGTTCACAAGATAGTTCACACCAAGTCGGGGGTTTATGAACAAATAATGTACCTCGAAGAGCGCTCCACCATTGCCCACGGTGTTTCCACTTACGTCAGAATAGCTTGTAAACTGGTTCCCAGCTTTTTCGTTACTGATGCGGTAGGTGTGACGAACAACCTGAGCCTCGATGTTCACCGAAAGTGCGTCATTCACTCGGTAGTTCTCCCGCGCAAACAGCGAAAAAATATCGCGCTCGCCGTTGTACTCGTAAAATTTATAATCGGGGTCAAAGCCGGACGGCAAACCTTCTGCGTAGCGAATTTGTCCGTAGTGATTCGAGCGGTGAATACGTGCCTCCACGCCTGCGGTCAATTCACCATCATCGTGCGTCCAGACCAAACGCGGCAACCATCCGTAATGCCGATTCCCTACGTAGCCACGAATAAGAGCATTTTGCGGCGTTACATCTTTGGGAAACCCATAATCCGCCGTCAATCGCAACGTTCCGGCATCCGCCCACGACCCATCATAATCAAAAAAACCCTCGCCGGAGTAATAAAACAATGACGACTTGAACGTGAGGTTGGGCGCGATGTACCAGTCGTTGAGTAATTCGTAGTGCGGTTGCGAGAAGTTTTCGATTTCTTGTGTGCGGCGTGTAACGCTATAGTCAAGTGCTTTTCCTGTTGCATCGTAGCCCCAATCGCTGTAGTTCCGACGGCGGAGCGACGCATCGTTAATGTATTCTTTTGGTATCCCCGTGTACGCAAGCCCGTCGGCGATTGGTCCGCCAAAAACGTTGACTTGCGTGGTCAGATTCTTATCGAACCGTGCAGCACTCACAAAAAAACTATTCATCGTCACCCACGATTGGTCACGGTAGCCGTCAGAAGTAATTGTGGAGGCGCGAGCATAAACAGCATATTGCGATTCGCCCTCCGGCACAAGCCCTGACGATACTTCTATTGAATATTTATGCACGGTTGGTGCAAAAATGGTACGATTATTCGCGCCAAACTCCTGAAAACCAATGCCCGCCAAAACAGTAACGGAGCGCTTTTCGGCAAAATTTGTGCTGGTAAGGTTGATGCTACCGCCTATGGCTGCATGACCATAATTTGCATGCCCGGCACCGCGCTGCACCTGAATGCTACTGAGATTTGAGGTTATGTCTGGGAAATCTAACCAATACACATTGTGGTCTTCGGGGTCGTTTTGGGGTACACCGTTAATCATCACCGCAATACGGCGCTGGTCGAAACCCCGTATGGAGAGCGTCGAGTAGCCAATATTATTGCCGTTATCGGAGTAAAAAATGGTCGAAGGAAGTTCTGCAATCAGCGCGGGAATGTCTTGCACCGTATAAAAGCGTTCAAGCTCCACGCGGGAAATCTCGGAAAACGGCACGGGTGATTTGAAGCGCTTTGCAAGCGTTGTCGTTACGGTAATGCTGGGGACACGTGTGATTTTTGGAAAGATTTTTGAAGAAGAATCAGACGTTTGCGCCCAAATTTGTGACCAAACAGGCACGGCGCAAAGCAGGAGAACAAGGAGTAGCGAGGGTTTCATGGCATTCCGGGAAATAGATACACAAATAGTTCTATATTCCGCAGAAGCGCCCGCCTAAGCCGTAGGCATCAACCTTTGTCCGTTTCCCTCCGCCAGTATGAACTGGGTCAGGTTCCAAGAGTATCATCTCAGCCCTACGTTTTTGTAGGACACCTCTAACGGAATATGATTTCAAATTACTTGAAAAATTTCAGACGAGCAAATTATTAGATTTTGTACTATTACACAACCTTGCTGACGTTGGTGCGCCTTCCTGCCCGACGAATCTAAATCCAATGAGCGTTAACAAAAACTATCCTACAAATTTATTCCGTTCTTTCTTGAGTTCTTTGAGGATGTACTGTATGGAGTTGTTCCATTTCAGGCGCTCCGCAAGCGGTATGTAACGCTCGGTAGTGTTGTTGATGTAGGTAATGGGGTTGCGTTTGAGGTTAAATTCCAAACACCGAAAGTTATCTAATCGTGCCACGAGGCGGATGAGAAGGCAATCATCGCTTGCGCGGCGCAACTGTGCTACGTGCGCTAAATCAATCTCGTCGGGTGTTTGTTTTTGGCGTTCAAGGTCTTTGGTGAGTGTTTCAATCATATAGGCTACGTGCTCACCGAAATTATATTCCAAAACGCTTTTCGTGATGGTGTCTGAATCTTCCAGAACGTCGTGTAATAAAGCCGAACAGAGGATGTCAACATCATAACACTGAAGCTCGTCAATGATGATTTTACACACGCGTGACGAATGGTAAAAGTACGGCGTATCGTCGTTGCGTTTTTGTTCTTCGTGTACGCTCTCGGCAAGTTCATATGCGCTCAAGATTTTGTTCAAATCCATAAGGCTCGCATGGTCGTGCAGCCGTGCCTCAAGCTCTTGTTTTGTCAGAGACGTTTGATTATACGGTTGGGCGTTCGGCGTAAGATTAAAGGAGCGTTGATCCATAGTTGCGCTGAAGAAAATGGCAGTGCTATGCTGCGATTTTGCAATATTGTGAAGGCAGTATTGTTCAGAATGCACGGGCAATAAAATTCTCCGGCTCCAAAAACTCCATCAAGTCGTCGTGAAAACGAATCACGTACAAGCCGCTTGCAAAGGCGCGTTGTAGCGCATCGTTGTTTGTGGCTTCCGCGACGGCAAGTATTGCGTATAAGGTTTTATCGGCAAATTCAGGAAAAAACGAGCGGAATCGTTCCATAATGCTCAGAGTTTGCTCAATGCTGCGGTCATCAAGTTTACTTTTGACCTCAACGATATAGCCTTCATTGCGCTCGCCATTATTGAAACCAAAGCCATCCACTTCGATATGATTGCCGTTTCGTGTGCGGCGCAGATACGCAGTAAATGCTTCCACTCCAAAGTGTTCACGGAGGAGGCGTTCTGCCGATGGCAATGCAAGCGATTCCGTAAACGAGCCGAATTTATTGCCGAGTCCGCCGATTTGTCGTCCAAGTTCACGTATGATGCGATCCGTTTCTCTTCTATATTCTTTGATGTCATGGCTCTCCTCGTCGGCTTTTTGCTGGCGTTCATCAGCTTGTCGTTGACGTTCATCAGCTTGTCGTTGGCGTTCATCGGCTTGTCGTTGGCGTTCATCGGCTTCTTGGCGCATCCGTTCTGTATTGGTCGCCAGCGCTCCAACGAGGTCTCTAAGTTCTTGGTCGGTCATGGTCGTCGCTCTGAGAGATGAAATATAGTGTTCAGCAGCATAGCAGCGCTAATTTTAGCAAGACTAATTTACAAAATTCCTTCGTACAAAACGAGATGAAGATTGCTTTGTTAATCATCCGTAATTTTTCCGCCCTGAAGCGACGCGCTGTTGCTGATAATGTGTCCGAAGAACATAGCATTCAGAAAAAGTTTGTTCGTGCCGAACCAAAATGCACGGAAATTAGGATTACTGGTGAAACCAATCACACGCCCCGATTTGAGGCTACTTACAAGGATATCGCCCGCATTTTTGAGCAATTTTTCGTGGTCTTTATGAATATAACCCGAAAGTAGTGGCGAAGCCGTGTACGCAAGCGGTGTGGCGTAAGGGTTTTTTGATGGCTCCAAGAAAATAGTATTCGAGCGGAACACCGCAATCGAACGGTCTTCGTAGCCGTAGCCAAGGGGATGTGTGATGTCCAATTTTGCCTCGAATATCGCTCCGTCCAGATTTCGAGCGCCTTGGTCTTGCTCCACATCAGCATAATCGCGGCGCATCACTGTTGCAGGTGGATTCTCTTTGTTCGTCCGCAATTCTGCCTTCAGAAACTCTTGTTTCACAAGCCATTCCGTTGCGTCTTCTACCCCAACCAGCACACCGCCGCGCTCTGTCCAATCTTTGAGCGACTCCGTTGCTGCCTTACTGAGCGAATTATAATTGCCGCTTGGCAAAATAATCGTCGTGTAGCGTTCAAGATTTGTTCGTGGCAGTGCCGACATCTCGACGATACTCACATCCATGCCCATACGTTTGTCCAATAAATGCCAGATTTCGCCAGCATCGGCGGGCATAACGCCCGCTGCACCCGACGCACCACTGCCCACAAGCATCATCACGCGCGGCTTTTCGACGGTGACAATATTTCGACTGCCCGCATCAATTCCTGCCTCTGCTAACCCCGTTTTTAACGCATAGACCGTTAGAGCATCTTCGCGGGCTATCGTTTCCAACAGGCTTGCAATCTCCGCGCTGCGTTCTTGCTGAATGCCCACCGAAACAACAATCGAACCGTATCCAAATTGCTTTTTGCTACCATCCGCACTTCCATTCGCAATAAGCGCCGTAAACGGCTTTGTTGCTGTTTTAGCAATCACACCTGCTTGCAGCAAGCGATAGAGCGCACGCGGGGCGTAGTAACCTTTCCACTCGAAAGCGTACAGTTGCGATTTTCCGCCCAAAATATTTCCCGTACTATTTCCCGTATTATTTCCAACGAGGCTTCCCTTGGGGAATTCTTGCATCTCTAACATTTTACCCATAATATCGCTTGTAGGCTTGACTTTAAGTTCTACGTAGGGCAACCCGAATGCGAGCGGCAGCGTCCATGCAGAAATATCATAAAACACGCTGTCTTGGAATGACGTTCGTTTTTCAAAAAGCGCTGTAAGCAAGCGGTATTGCGGTTGTGCGGTGGGGATTATGTACGCCATACCCGGCTCGAATGTCTTGCCCTCAAGCGTTGTACGTTTGGCAAGGTCATAAACCTGAATCTGGTGGCGGCGAAGAATATCCAGCAAGTGATAATTGCGGGCTTGGTCGCTGCTTGAACCAATCACATAGCCCTTCACGACTGCTTTTTCTGCCTCTGGTAGCGCTGAATTGTAAAAATTACGTTGATGGTCAAGCAAGTCCTTCCGAAGCGATAGTGCGCCTTTCAGCGTGGAAAATGATGCCAGCACTTGGTTGCGAATCGTGGAAGCAAATGTCAGCGTTCCGTTATCGGTTTCCATTGCGTGACCGCGTGTGGAGCCTTGCTCGAACAAAATCGCCACGCCACCGTTCAAATCTCCGTAGGTAGCGCCTTTTCCAACGTAATAATCATCATAATATTCCTTCGTGAAATACAGCGAACCGATGCTATCAAGCGCGGAAGCATGAAACTTCGCCAGCATACGAGTGAAATCATACACTTTCTCCGGCACGTGAGGATTGTTACGGCTCGGAGCGGCGGGTTGAAAGAAGAACATCGCATTTTTAGCGCCCATTTCGTGGTGGTCAGTCAAAACATTGGGGAGCCATTCGTGAAATTTTTCCACGCGGGCGCGGGCTTCGGGGTGCTGAAGTGGCAACCAGTCACGGTTTGGGTCGAACCAATAATGATTAAACCTGCCGGAAAGCCAACCCTCATTGTGCTCGCGGTGCTGCGGGTCGGCAATGGCGTTTACACCTCGGTGCGTATTTGCCCATTGCGTAAAACGCGACGCACCATCGGGGTTCAAACACGCATCGAGCAAAATTATCATATTCTTGAGCATTGTTTCCACCTCCGGCGTTTGTGCCGCCGCAAGATAATACGCCACGTGCGGTACGGCATTCAAGCCGCTCAATTCATTACCGTGAACACTATAGCCGAGCCACGTGAAAACGGGCATCGTCGCGGTGTTCAGCGTAGCAGATTTGGTGGGGTCTGCAAGCTGTTTATGCTCGCGCTTCAAACGCTCTATGTCTTTCAGGTTTTCCGGCGTGGAAATCGTGAGTAGCACAAGCGGGCGCTGCTCGTACGATGTACCATATTCTTGAAGTTGAACGCGGGTCGAGGTTTGCGCGAGTTTTTGGAGATACGCCACAATCTGGTCGTGCCGCAAATGCCAATCGCCCACGTTGAACCCAAAAAAGGATTCAGGTGTTGGTACGGCTGGATTGTACGTGATGGTTGTTGGAAGATAATACGAAAGCGGTGCGCCCGATGATTTTATGGAAGGTTTTATCTGTGCAAACCCCTGTACGGCGCACAAAATCAGCATGACAGCACACACAAGACAATAGCGTAAAGAGCGCATGGTTGGAGAAGGGAAAAAGTGGAGTAATTCTGGTTTTGTTGGAGCGAAAGTTGCTGTTTACTGCAACAGTGCGGGCGACGGCTTGTTCATAATAAAGCGTCCAATTCCGGCTTAAAATTCTGCCGTTCGTTCGCGGCGGATATTTGCACCAAGCGCCTGCAAACGCTTCTCGATGGCTTCATACCCTCTGTCCAAGTGATACACCCGCAAAATCTCTGAACGGTCTTCTGCCACAAGTGCTGCCAAAATCAGTGAGGCGCTCGCGCGAAGGTCAGTGGACATAACGGTTGCCCCAGAAAGTTGTTTACCACCGTTGATGATGGCGGTGTTATCTAACATTTCCACATCCGCACCGAGCCGCAATAATTCCGGCACGTGTTTAAAACGGTCGGTGTAAATCGTATCGGTGATTTTTGATGTGCCGTTCGCGCAAAGCATAAACGCCATCCACTGCGCTTGTAAATCGGTCGGAAAACCCGGATAAACCGCCGTTGTCATGTCCACTGGTTTTGGCGCATCATTCATGGCAATCGTGATTTCTTCGCCCGTCACGTCTATCTCGCAGCCTGCCTCTTCAAGTTTGGCAATTACCGCCGATAGGTGATATGGATTTGTTTTTTCGAGCGTGATTTTGCCGCGCGTCATTGCCGCCGCAATCAGGAATGTTCCTGCTTCGATGCGGTCAGGGATAGTTTCTTCGGTCACAGCTTTTAATTCATCCACACCTTCGATTTCGAGCGTAGATGTACCAATACCTTCAATCTTCGCACCCATTTTGACGAGCATCCGCGCTTGTGCGGTCACTTCCGGCTCCAACGCAGCATTCGTAATAAGTGTTGTGCCTTTAGCAAGCGCGGCGGCGGACATGATGTTTTCCGTTGCGCCAACGCTTGAAATGTCGAAATGGACTTTTGCGCCGCGTAACCGTGCGCCATTGCCGTTGTTCGACGGGGCTTTTGCGACAACGTAACCCGCTTCAAGGGTAATTTCCGCGCCGAGCTTTTCCAACCCTTTTAAGTGCAAATCCACCGGACGCGGACCCCACGCGCAGCCACCCGGAAGTGACACCTTTGCTTGTCCGTAGCGGGCAACAAGTGGTCCCAACACGTGGAACGATGCCCGCATTTTTTTTACGTGTTCATATGGCGCTTCAAAACTTGTGAGGGTACTTGTATCCATGAATAGGTCTTGCCCGTTCAATTCACAGTGAACGCCCATTTCGCCGAGCATCCGCGAAAGCGTCCAAACATCGCGCAGATTTGGTGTGTTATGGAGGTGAAAAACGCCCTGCGCCAACAACGTAGCGGGCATGAGGGCAAGCGAAGCATTTTTTGCGCCAGAAATGGCAATCCGACCGGAAAGCGGCTTTCCGCCGTAAATCACGAATTTATCCACAGATTATGACCTTCGGAAAATGAAATGGGAGTGGTTGCTGTTTATGCGTTTCTGATTGCTGCGTGTGCAAATTACTGAAAAAATCGGGGCTATAAAAAAAAACAGGCGCAACCGATGAGAACATCAATACGAAGGAAAGATTAACGGTCGAGGTTTGATGCCTGAAACAAGCGTAGAATCTCGGCTGCCGCTGCTGTTGGCGATTTTTTTTGTGCATATACTTCCTGCTCGAGCTTACGTTTGCGAAGCACGATTGCATCACGTTCGTAGAGCAGCGATCGCAAACCGTCATTCAGCGCGTCTTCCATCCAACGCACTGCTTGGCGCTTACGAAGTTCTTGAATGCGAGTATTACCAACAAGTTCAGCGAAAAACACCTCGCACATTCGCCAGACCGCATCAACACCCGTACCTGCAAGGGCGCTTGCAAGCAGGACATCGGGCTGCCAGTCGGGATATTTTGGCATGGCAAGGTGTACAGCATTACGGATTTGCTGGGCGGCACGTTCGGCGGCGGCGCTATCGGTATCAGCTTTGTTTATCACGAAACCATCGGCAAGTTCCATAATACCACGTTTGATGCCCTGAAGCTCATCTCCAGCGTTCGGAAGCAGCAGCATAAGAAAAAAATCTACCATCGAAGCAACGGCGGTTTCCGATTGCCCAACGCCGACGGTTTCGACGATAATCACATCAAATCCTGCGGCTTCGCACAACAACATACTTTCCCGCGTACGCCGCGCCACACCGCCCAATGCCATGCCCGTAGGCGACGGGCGAATAAACGCCTCGTCCATCCGTGAAAGCTGTTGCATTCGTGTTTTATCGCCCAAAATGCTCCCACCCGTGCGGGTACTCGACGGATCAACCGCCAAAACCGCCACGCGATGCCCGCCTTGAATTAGCTGTAGCCCAAAAACCTCAATAAACGTGCTTTTGCCCACGCCCGGAACACCCGTAATGCCGATGCGGTAGGCGTTGCCCGTGTGAGGCAACAAACGTTCGATAAGGTCTTGAGCTTTCGCAGCATCATCGGGACGTGTGCTCTCCACTAATGAAATAGCTTTGGCAAGGTGCAATCGGCTCCCACCGTTCGTGCGCTGGTGCAGAATGCCGTCGGCAAGATCGGAAACAGAAAAGGTTTTGTGCAAAACCACCATGATGTCGTCGGAGTTTAGATAAAAATGCTACAATGCTCGAAATATACGGACTTTCACCCAAAAAAGAAGCGATAATGCCTTTGATAACACTATCGCTTTACAAGGTTCAAACACCGAAGTCTCAAGTAATTTTTGACCAATGCCTCATCTTCAATCGTTATTACGAAGTTTTGACAACAAGCGTAGAATCTCGATGTAGAGCCATATCAATGTTACCATTAAGCCAAACGCGCCGTACCATTCCATGTATTTCGGAGCGCCTTCGTTGGCGGCGGTTTCGATAAAATCAAAATCGAGAACGAGGTTCATAGAAGCAATGCCCACAACCACAAGGCTGAAGATAATGCCGATGATGCCGCCTTCGTGAATGTACGGAATAGGATAGCCGACGAACATGCGAAAAATCCAACTTATCATGTAAATCAGCGCCACACCGCCCGTTGCCGCAAAAACCGCTGTGCGGAACGTCTCGGTGACTTTGATAACACGGGCTTTGTAAAGTGCGAGCAATGAGAACAAAATACCAAACGTCAGCCCGCCCGCTTGCAATGCTATTCCGGGATACACGGCATCCATAATCGCGGACAAGCCACCAATCACTAATCCCTCCAACAGCGCATAGATAGGCGCTGTAACGGCTGCCCACTCTGGTTTGAATGTCGTGACAATGGCAACAGCAAAACCGCCCAAAGCGCCCAGCGTCACAAAACCGCTGACGGATTCACCCGTAAAAAATCTATTCCACACAAAGAGCGCTGGCGCAAGCGCCAACAATAATAGTATTCCAGTTTTGTTTGCCGTACCGTTAAGCGTCATCGCACCTTCGCCGGTGGTGGTGGCAATACTACTAAATCGGCGTTCGCTCAAAACAGGATTGCCAGTGCGATAGGAGCGGTCACGCTCTTGACGTTGACGCGCATCACTTTTTCCTGAAAATGAACTCATAAAAACATCCTCCTTTTTAGGGTAATAGAGAAATTGAGAATAGGTAATGAAGTGGGTGATTACTCACTATGACGGACAATATTGGGTTCTATTGATACGAATTATTTGCTTCCGCGTGATACATTATTTTCCTGCCCAAGCGATTCTTTTACGGTCTGGCGTGACCTCAAAGGAACTTCTGTCTATTTTCCCTTCGTTGCCACCGTCATCGTTATCCATGTCGCAATGTCGGCAATGACATTTTCCGCCACATTACCCGCCCCTTCGTAAGCAACAGGCGACATTTGACCCGGACAAAAAAGGTGAAATAGTCCCGGATATCTGATAAATACTGTGCCTCGTTGTTCGCTAAGGGCGCGTTGCCAAAGAGTGAAATCTACCGTCGTCACTTGATAGTCGTTGTCCGCTTGCAGCACGAGCAGTGGCTGATTGAGCATTCGTGCGGTCGCAACGTGGTCGTATTGTTTGAGGTCTATCCAATACGCAGGATTCATGCCAAACGGCAGTTCTTGAGCAGGCGTTTGCAGCGACAGCGACGAACTGTTCACCTTTGCCACTTGCTGGCGCACCACGTCTAACTGTTGTCGAGTACCCTCCGAAGGCTGATATTGCGAAAAAATAAACTCGTACTGCGGCACAAGTAAGTCTTGTATCGGTCGTGCGTTCGCACCCAAAAACACAACACCACGCACATCCGGCGCTGCTGCGGCAATACGCGGAGCCATCATGCCGCCTAAACTATGACCGATAATCACAATAGTGCGAGCATCAACATCCGAAAGATTCCGTGCAAGGGCAATGGCTGACAGAGCATCGTCTATTACTTCGTCCTTGATGGTGAATGCGGCATTGCGAGCCGAGTCGGGATAGATTCTCGTGCGTTTGTCATAGCGAATTGTTGCAATACCTTTAGCCGCAAGACCCAATGCGAGATCTTTAAAGGGCTTAAACCCGCCATTTGCCTCATCGCGGTCGTTCGGACCCGAACCATGTATAAGAATTGCTACGGGTGGTTTTGCGACACCTTTGGGTAGAGTGAGTGTTCCGGGAAGCGTGTATGAACCAGTCTTGACGGTGATAGGGCGTTCAATAATTGCTTCCAGCTTTGCATAAACTGGCAACTTGTATGCGGGGCGAGCCGTGGTTACGACACTTTGCGATTTGGAGGGAGTAAAAAAAATACCGCTTATTTCACCCACCTCGTTATGCGCCAGCCGAATGTCCACCAAGCCAGTTCTAAATTCGCATGTTAGGATAACGATTTCTGAGCGTTGCCCGCCCGTTGGAACGATTTCGCGGTTGATGTCCTTCAAACGTTGGAACGTTCCTGCCTGCAATTGTAGTGCTGCCCACACTTGGCGCAGTTTTTCGCCGTTGAGTTCTGCTGCAACTTTGCTGTCGAACCGTTTTGTTGCCTCGTCGTAACGGCTTTGTGTCAGAAATTCAAGAAATTGTTTTGCTGATTCGATAGTTGAAGACTGTGCTGATGCTGTTTTGACGAAAAAAACGGGTACAATGATGGCACAAATAATGAGAGAGAAAAGAGCAGCAAAAATTGATTTCATGGATATACAGACATTGCGTTGTAGGTGTCAGTTGTATCGCAAATCTACGGCTGAATCCGTTAGAAACCATGCAAAAGGGCGCTTTAGGGTGTAAAAATTTTGTAAAGAACACCATTTTCACTATAATGGGCGGCAGTATTGTCAGATACGATGGCATTATTTTTTTCTCTCTTGAATTCAAGCCTTTCATCCGTTATGAGCAACCATAAAACATCAAAAAAACCTTCACAACCGCGTCTGCACTGGTCGGAGCGGATAACTATCCAAATAACAGTGTTAGCATTGCTGACGTTGCTTTTGTACGCACAAACGGTGAATTATGGCTTTGTGTTGGACGATGTAATTGTTATCACGGGCAATACCTTTGTGCAGCAAGGTGTGGCGGGCATACCCGACATCCTCACACACGACGCATTTGCCGGTAATCCCCAGTATTCCGAAGCAGTAAGCCTGAGTGGTGGGCGCTATCGCCCGCTATCGCTCGTTATGTTTGCAATAGTAAAACAAGTTTTTGGCAATAACGCCGCGGCAATGCACACACTCACGGTTCTGCTGTATATTGCGCTTGTGGTGATGCTGTTTTTTACGCTGCGGCGACTATTGCTCGAAAGCCCGCATCATTCTCATTATTCTTTTTTACCCATTCTACCTTTTGGCGCAACACTCCTGTTTGCGCTGCACCCAATTCACACCGAAGTTGTGGCAAACATCAAAAGTTGCGATGAAATCTTGGCGTTATTCTTCACACTGGCTTCCCTGCACGTGTTTATCGGGTATCACCGAACAAATTCTCATAAACATTCATTGCGCCCTTTGATTCTCAGTGCCGGATTGTTGTTGTTAGCACTATTGTCCAAAGAAAATGCGATGACGTTCCTTGCCGTGATGCCGCTTGCCGCCTATTGTTTCACGGAAACACCGCTCAAAAAAAATCTTCTCACGATGCTGCCCATTGTGTTCGTTGCGGCATTATTTTTTGTCGTGCGGTCGCAAATCACTAACAGCGCGGATGCGCTCACGAAGACTCTTGCTGACTCAAGCAACATTCTGAATAACCCATTTCTCCATGCTTCGGCAGCAGAACACTATGCAACGATTGTTGCAGTACTTGGTCGTTACATGCTTTCAGCGATATTTCCGTTCACAATGGCGTACGAATACGGTTACAATCAAATTCCGCTTGTAGGCTGGGCAAACTGGCAACCGTTGGTATCGCTTGTTTTGTGGATAGCGATGCTCACGGGTGCTGTATGGGCGTTGCGAATGCGGTACGTGCTGGCGTTTTGTGCGTTGTATTTCGTCGCAACGCTGTCGGTCGCATCAAATCTTGTGTTCAACATTGGTGCGTTGATGGCGGATAGATTTTTGTTCATGCCATCCGTTGGCGTGGCGTTGGCATTGGCGTGGACGGTGATTGCTCTGACGAATGCCGATGGAAACTATTCGTCGAACGCACGAAAAAATGCGTTGGTGGTGTTAGTAGTAATCGGCACACTATACGGAATGCGAACGCTGGTGCGGGTTCCGGCGTGGAAGTCTGACTATGCCTTGCGCGTGACCGATGTGCTGAATGCACCCAACAGCATGAAAGTTCGACTCAGTGCGGCTTCGGTGGAATTTCAGCAAGCAATGAAGGAACAACGGCTCACTGAGCGACAACGTTTGGAGCAAAGCGGTTACGAGAACTCGCAGGCTGCGCTGGCAATTGACCCAACCATCTCAGCCAAACCCTATCTCAATCTTGGATACTACTTTCGTGCGCTGAGTCCGCGCCGCGACTCGGCTTTGTACTATTACGCCCGTGCGCTCCAGTTGATGCCGCGTGTGCAGTCCATTAACGAGGCGTATTACGACGTTCTTGCCGAAGAAGCGCTGGAGAAAAACCTTGTGGACAGCGCCATTGCTTGTTACAGGAAGATTTTGACAGTTGCCCCCACAAGCGCATTTGCTCACACAAACATCGGTGTGTTTTTGGCTGAGAAGGGGCAAACGACGGAGGCTATTGCCTCTTTCCGCGAGGCATTGCACCACGACCCGACGTATCCACCCGCCCAAAAACGGTTTCAGGACTTGATGCAAAAGAAGCCGTAATATTTTTGGGACAGAAAAAAGGCAGCAACATTCAGGCAGTTGTGACCTACAAAGCCTTACCACAAAGCCTTACCGCACAGGAGTTTCCACCTGAATGCGAACAAAGCGATTATAGAACCGTCCCTCGGCTAACGAATTGTCGCTCATATTTGTTCCGCCGACAGTCACGACCTTTGCGGTAAATCCCTGTAATGCTTTGGCAACCGACTGAGTACGGCGTTCGGCAGAGGCTTTGTCGTTTGCAGCGTCTCCACTTTGGTCTGTATAGCCCAAAATTGTGAGATTTGCTTTGGGTTTGAGCGTTTGGCGTAGGCGGTTTATAATAAATAAACTGGTTTCATCAAGGTTGCCTGCAGCGTCAAAACCGATGATATCCATCATGTCCAGGCGCTTATCGGCAGCATTATTAAGCTCTTTTTGCTCAACGCTGAGTTGTTTTACGGGGATGCTCAAAATCGGGGTGTCCGCATTGCGGTTATTCACATCGGTCATAGTGAGTTGTATAGTTATGTCTTGCCCTGTCTGTGGGATAGAGGCTGGTTCCGACTCAAATCGCCATTCAAGCACTAGCGAATATTCTTTACCTCCACTTCGCTGTAGTAGCGAAACCGCTTCTGTACCCGAGAATTGTTCGACCGCAAATTCCCATTGTTTAATGCCTGCACCGGATTCCATTGCAATACCGAATTGTACGGCGGGTGGCGTGACGACGCTTTTTACAAAATCCATGGATACGTGCGTAAGAATTTCTGGCATGTTCGAGGATAATTCCACACGACGATTTTCAGCCGCTACAGCAGCAGAGTTCGGCAAAACGCCAGCTACAGCAACAGGAGCTTGCTCCGGCAGGTTCCGTTTTTGGATGATGAGTCGTTTGCCCGCGATTTTCCACACGTCTTGCAGGTAATCACTCACCGCAATGGCGCGTTGTTCCGAGAGTTTGAGATTATCTGTTTCGCCACTCACGCCCGCGTTGCAGCCCGTGAGGTACAGCACCGCAAGTGGATTATCCGTCATACGTTTACCTACGACGTTCAGTATGTGAGCATAAAGTACGGCATTCGATTTATCCGCTACGCTCTCGAACGTAAATCTGGCGCGTTCGTCGGCTCGCAATCGGCGATATCGAGAGGGCAGAACGGCAGAATTTTCTTCAAAAAACACCATTGCCAACAGCGGATGCGCGACCGACGCATGGAACTGCTCAACAGTGATGGTGGGCTTCACAATTTCTTTGCCGTCCGTGCCAATACCGACCACCCGTGTGATGTTCACGCTTAGACCAAATTTCTTGAATTCCTCCAAACGGGCAGTGATAGCGCGATTGAGAGAATCTGTTCGCGCTATTTGCACGGCATTGTTCATGCGTTCGGTGACAATGATGCTATCAAGCCGTTTCAACTGGCGCATTTTTTCTTGGATTTCCGGCGTAAGTTCAGGGCGAATTGTACGATACGGTGACATCTTCAACGCCGCACCAAACCTAAGCGCGTGGGCTCTCCAATCTTTGTCCGTCGTGAGCGCATTCAGCCCGTAATTATAACTTATCTCCGGCGCGAACAAGACCGTTCCCGTTCGGTTCAAGGGGATTTCATAGCTCACGCCCGCCATTGCTGAAGCAATGACGGATGCGATGTTCGGGATAGTTCCCGACCGCACGTTGCGTTTGCTGCTGGTGGTTCCGTCCGCAAATTTGAACGCCAGTGTATCCACAAGCACCACTTCCTCGTTGTCGTAGTAGGCGGAAAGGAAGATGCCAAGCCGCATTCCCACGAAGAGCGTCAGTGCGTCAAGCGGGCGATACGTAAGGGCTGGTTCAAGGCCAAACACTCCAAGCTGTGTGTTGATGCGGTGTTCAATCGGCGTGGGTTTGTCAATACCTTCATTGCCAACGGCAAGAATTTCCTGCTGCCGCACATTCACGCCCATCGAGGAATACGAAAGTCGCAACGACGCTCCCAAGTGCTCCACAAGCGGCATCTCGCCCAAAACACCTGCCTGCCAGCCCCAGCTTTCTTTGTTGCCAAAGAATAGCGGGTTGCACGTGGGGCAGCCTGTTATTTCGCGGAAATTTGCGGTGTGATAATTCCTTGCCGCATTGACAAAAACGCCATACCGCAGATACAGCGATTTATCCGCGTCGGCAATCACATCGTCCACAAGCGAACGAGAGAATGCTACGTTTGTGGTTTGGTTGGTGGTTACGTTTGTGCTACTGTCTTGTGCCGCAACAGGCACTGCAAGCAGCATAAAAGCTATTGATGCTATGAAGGGAAGAATAGTACACATCGGGAGAAATTAAGAATTGGGAATTAAGAATGACCAATGACCAATGACCAATGACGAACACGTTACCGCTCCACAACAAGCCTTTCTTGCAGTTTGCCCGTCGGCGTTGTGAACACCAGAAAATACGTTCCTACGGGAAGGTCGTGCGTACGCATTGTCACCACAAATTCGCCCGGAACACTGTAGCCGCCAGCGATGGTACGGATTTGCTTGCCTTGAAGGTCGAACAGCGCCAGATCAATCACGCCGTGTTCTTTCACGGTGTATGAAACCAGTGTAATATCTTGCGCCGGATTTGGGCGGGTAGGCGCTAAGGACGCTCGCGGTGCGCTTGTGAGGAGCCGCAGCCCGTCCGCAGCGCACACGCCTGCGGTAAACAGCCCTTGAGCAAATTCATCAAGAACAATTTTCCTCGAATAGCCTTGCACCGCGCCTGTACCGCCCGTCCAAAGCGCTCCCCATTCTATCTGCTCGATTTCGAGTGCGGTTTGGTTCGTATCACCATTCATCACGAGGCACGGAATCCGTGCTATAATGCTGTCACGCCCATTCCACGCGGTCGGTGGCAACAACGCCCGCTGCACACGGGAACGCGATTCTCTGTTCCGCACGGCTACGGCTTCGTTGTTTGTGGGAACGAGTAACAGCACATTGCGGTTGAAGCGAAACGAGCCACGCATTTCCGGCTGCATTGAGCGATACATAGTTTGGAAATCAGTAGAGGATGATTTGATGTACAGTTCGAGCATCGTGGTTTTGCCCGGTTGTGCCGTGTCTTGTTGTGAGCGCAACCCAATCGTCATTGTGATGTCGTCGTTGTTGCGGAACCGCGCAACTGCGCTCACGGGTGATTGTACTGTGTCAATATCGGCTTCAAGAATCAACTCCCCCTCCTGTACTCCCGGGAACTTCGGCGCACAGCGCACCAGCACGGCAGCGGTGTCTCCCGGACTCAAGAATACTTCGTCGGCGTTTGTTGCCTCGCGCGAAAATACGCCGTTCCCATTGCTTAACAGTCGCGTACCTTTGATGAGTGCAGGGCGTGTACCTTTGTTCAACACGAGTGTTGCGGCAAGCGCCACACGACCGATTAGCAGCGTGTCGAACTTTACCGGAATAAGCTTCAGCGGGCTGCTATGCCCAATAAATAAATTGGGAAACCGCACCGTGACAGGTAATCCGCTGCCCGCAGGAATAAATGTTATCTGCGCTTCTGCGGTTTTATCGCCGTCGCTGCGTGGGATAAATTGTATGTCTATCGTTCGTGGCTGCCCAGGGGCAATCGTAAGGGCGCGGGCTTCCAGCGGAACGCGGAAATTATTTTCGCCGTCATCTACTAATTTTATGTCGTTGATGGTGAATGCCGTCTGACTCAAATTCGTGATAACCGCCGTAGCATTTGCCACATCACGCACAGGGACTTTGCCAAAATTGATAGAACTTACCGAAATATCTATGCCCGGGTCAATTGTCGTGAACAAACCGATTTGAGACCAAAGGCTTTCTCCACCATCGTTAAGCGCCTTCACACGCCAGTAATGACGAACTTTATAGCCGAGGTTAAATAATTTTAGCTGCGTTTGTTGGACGGTTGCCGTCGTCACAAGCATTGTGAACGCAGCATCTAACGCCACCTGTATGGTGTAGGTTGCAGAACCCGCCACAAGGCTCCACGTCAGCGTAGGCGATGGTGCGATATTCGTGGCGTTTAGGCTTGGGAAAATTATCTTCGGACCAAGCGGTGGCGGTGGCGGCAGGATATACCGCACCGTCCACGGACGCGCCGTGAGCGCTAAATTTGGTACACGCAGGTTCGTCACTCGGCACGAGTACACGCCGCTATCTGCCGCGCCAAACGAGACAATCGCATACATGGGGTCTGAAAGCGCCTTGCCAAGCGGATATCCATCTTTGAACCATTGATACCGATTGTTCTGGCGATTTCCGGCAGATAGCGTCCGCGCAAACGCCGTATTACCAAGAATGCTGGTGTCTTTTACCGCACCAATGCTGTCTTGCGGCGCATACGAAAAATTCGATATGCCCAGATTTGGCTCAACGGCATCGAACATAAACCGATTCCGCTCCAGCGCAAGCGTGACAAGCGTTTCAATCCCTGTCAAATCCGGCATTGCCGTCAAACGATTGCCGCTAAGCACAAGGCTTTGTAGGCGGCGCAGATTCTTAAATTCCGCCGGAACTACGCCCGAAAGGGCATTGCTGTCCAACGCCAGTGTTTGTAATTGCGCTAAACCACCGATCGTAGCTGGAATCTCGCCCGTAAATTGATTTACCCGCAACACCAGTTTTTGCAACACTCCCAGCTCGCCGAGCGACGAGGGCAATGCCCCCGAAAGCTGGTTGTTACTTGCGTCGAATGTTATCAGCGCCATCATATCGCCGATGTTTGACGGAAGCGATTCCGACAACCGATTGTTGCTCACATTCAGCACGGTAAGTTGTTGCAATGCACCGAACGAGCGGGGAATGCCGCCCGTGAGTCCGTTGTTGTTCAATGCCAATGTTCGGAGCGTATTGAGATTGCCAAATTCGGCTGGAATGCTACCTGTGAGTGCATTATTGCTCACGTCGAGCGTTTGCAAACTCCTCGCTGCCGTTGTTTGCGCTCGGACGCTTTTGGTCAAGATCAGCGAACCCAAACTACGCGGAAGTTCGCCCGAAAGCAGGTTACTACTTACGTTCAAGATTTCGAGCTTCGTCAAATTGCCCACCTCACGTGGAATGCCGCCCGTGAAGCTGTTCCGGCTCGCATCGAACAGAACAAGATTGGTAAGCGTCGTCATGCACGCCGGAAGCTCGCCTGATAGGTTATTGTCGGACAAATTTACCTCGCGCATATTTTGCAATCCGCAGAACGACGGCGGTATCGAACCGCTGAGTTGATTCCGCTCAAGCCGGATGACGGCAAGGTTTTCGGCATTGCGGAATAATTTATTCGGCAAATTACCCGTCAAAAGATTGCCCGCAAGCCTCAGTTCTTCAAGCGTTGTCAGGTTTGCAAGCGTGTCGGGGATTGTACCTACAAGGTTGTTGCCCGATAAATCTAATACTTTCAGCACAGATACCTTGCCAAGTGAGCCAAGCGCAAGCGGAATTTGGCCCGCAAGATTGTTGTTTGCAAGCTGAATGCTGGTGATACGACCGTTAGCGGCTGTTGTAATACCCTGCCACGAGCCAATCGGTGCGGTAGTCTTCCAGTTCGTCTTTTTCGCCCAACTGCCGCCGCCTAACGAATCGAACAAGCGAAGTACGTACATCGAATCCAACTGTGCCAACGTCAACACACGCAACGAAGCTGTGGAAGAGGTGAATGTGACCGACGGGAAAAACGCAGAGCTCAACTGTATATTGCCCGCAATCCCCGTCACCGTGCCGAGTGTAAGGCGAATCTGCGTGGGCGAAATAACAGTAAATTGTCCTAACGGCACAAAACCTGTAACGGTAGTGATACCAACGCTTGTGATACTCGCAAAATTTATTCCCGTGATAATGACCGTTTCGCCCGCTCCGGCTGCCGATGGCGTTACGTTTATGATAGTGGGCGGTGCAACGAACGTAAAATTCTCCGCAGAAGTAACTTTCCCTTCGGCAAATACGAGCGTTATTTTGCCGGACGTACCCGCGTCGCCTACAACGGCGTTTAT
>JANYIG010000316.1 GCA_025358765.1 Candidatus Kapaibacterium sp. | reverse complement strand
GTGCGGACCATCCACGATCAAAACTTTCGTGGGTGCGGTCGTCACCTGCAAGTTTTTGAGCGCGGTCGTATTATTGTCGTCTCCGGCGTACATTAGAAACGGAAACAAAGTTCCTTCCGTCAACGCCAATGCCGAGGACGTATTCAAGCGAAAGCTCACCTTTGACGAGAAACTCTGCCTGCTTACGGCGTTGGCGGTCTGAGTCATACTCGGTATTACTCCACTGCTGCGCTTTGACGGTTTTTTTATCTACTTCCGGCAGGTACTCAAGCTTGTCATAAAACTTGGTGAGATGGTGAATTCCATGTCCGTCGCTGAACACGAAGTCTTGGCGGCTTTCGACTATTTTCTCAACACTGCTCACCACATAGACAATATCACGCTGTGGTCGTGCGATAACGTTTTCTCCGCCTTTCCAGATTTGGTAGAGCATTGGTGAGTGCCTTCCGAAATAGAACGATACATACTCTTGGAAACTACCCGCAAGATTACCTGATGGCTCTACGACGATAGTGCGCTTGCCTCGTGTGGAAATAAGCGTCCCGTCGCCGATACCCATGTATGCGGGATTTGCTTCGGGGTGATTCGGTGCGGTCAGTTTCCCAATCTTAAAAATATGTTCAAGATTGTCGCGGTGGGTGATGCGATACAGCCCTATTTTGGCAAGGTCATCCATGATCTCTCACGTTCATTGGAGAAAAGAGCAGGAAGGGCAAAAATACAAAAACCCGCCCGGGTGCGCTGTACACCGTGCATAAGCACGTGGGAAGCGTGGCAGGTATTGTTGCCACAAATATATGGGTTTGCTTGCTTCAGGTCAAAGAAATTTACGAGAAAGGGTAGGCAACACGCTCCGCTTTTTTTGCTAAAATTGCAGACTTACTCTCATCATCAGCCGGAAACCCGGTAATCAGTGCATGAGCGTCGTTGGTAGGGTCTTCGGGTGGGTGAGGGTCAAATGTGCAATCAAGCGCATTGTCGTAAACAATAACAGCCCGAACCCGATAAAGAAAGAATTTTTTCTCGTCTTTAATGGCTCGGTGATACGTAGTGAGGCGTTCTACATCAACCGAAAGTTTTCCCTCATCTTTCGGGCGCGGAGCAAATGCACGTGATGATACCGTGCCATCAGGTTTGATATATCGCCTATCGTCGGAATACACCCGGCGCAGCAAAAAATCATCTTCAGGAATTCTATCGCCTTTTTGCAGCATAGATGCTATCTCCCATTGAGCCAGTACCAATGAGAACGTATGTCTTGTATGGTCATATTGCCTTGTGAAATGAAGTCTTTTGCTTCAAAACGCAGATATTTCCATTGTTTATCGGGGTAAACCAATATCTCAAGCGAGCGGTTTCTCGTCTTATTCTCCAGTTCAAGAGACAGTTCACCATTCGGACCGGGAGCAACAAAATATACTTCCTGCCGCAGTGCATCAAGTTTTTTTACCACATTCACCGCATCGGCAATAACTTCTGCGCTAATAGCATTCGCACCATAGCTATCCCAGTTTTCCTGCAATGCGCTACACTCCTTCAGAGAAGCAATAACGCGATGTGCCTGCACCGATAAAGGGTTTTTGTACTGATAATGTATCACAACCCTACTCGTATCATTAGAAAACATACCTTCCGGCACTTTGCTTTTGTATGGTGTTGTCCGTGATTCATTGATGGTGGGATGTGAAAAAAGCTCCCAATGAGCCGAGCGGGCAAGCAGATTAGATGAATTGTTCATAAAATTTTTGGGTGAGCATTGTTCGGAAAAGATGTGATGTTGTCGCATGAGCGAAATCCAACCATGACGAAACATCCTCTGATGCTATTTCTGTTATACGCTGAACGGCTGTTTGCCAGAGGAGTGCCGGACGCTGCTCCGCATTGATTCCGGTGGCAACAGCAAGGTGGATATGGGAATCATTGTCGGTCGAATAACTCTGGTTAAGCGACAGATTCGACAGGCGACCTTGTACGGGAAAACCTTGCTCAATGTGTATTTGAAGATTATTTTTGATGAACTCCCGTATATCCGTCTGCTCTTCTATATCAACAGCGTCAATGTAGCGTACATTGAGATGAGAGAATGTGAAGTCTTTGCGATAGCTCATCGTCAGTGTCTCCAAGACCTGTTCCACAAGCGGCTTAAATGCGCTCTCCCATTCGTAATTCTGCTCCGTATCGTTCACCGTTACTATCCCGCAGCCAAGTTGTACAACGGGCCACCTGTCCTCACCGTGGCGGAATTGAAAGATAGGTTTGTGAGCCAAAGCCTCCGGCGGAATGCCTTCCGGCACTAAACGCTTAACGACGACAAAACCTTTCTCTGATAGTGCCTGTGCGAAAACCCCCAAAGCGAGCGCAAAACCCTTATCCACCGCTTGCCCCGTCGTTGCGTCTGTTTCTAATTCCCAATGCGCTTCAAAAATTACTTCCTGCAACGGTGCGCGAGGCAGTTTGCCGATATATTCCAATGGTTGCATAGTGTTTGGAAATAGTGAACAAGGCAGCAAATATACGAATGTACGGTTATTGTATCAATAAGTTCTTCACAATAACCTCTCTCACAACTCCCCACGAAACGCCCGCGCCAGCACTGCCTTTTCTATCACGCTTATCTGCTCGTCTAATGCCAACAGCTCGCTCGCTGCCTGCTCCCGCGCCAGCACCGCCTCCACACGCCGCACGATTTCTTGCTGCTCGGCGAGAGGGGGCAGGGGGAGAAGTAAATTACGAATTTGACCATAATTTAATCCTTCGCGTGTTACGCCAGTCTGGGTATCAAAAATTGCATTTTGCCCTTGAGGTGAGTTTAAGAAATTAGCAATAAACTGAGGGATAGAATAAGCCTCCAGACGAATAATGCAGACGTGTTGATTAACATTCGCTTGCCCGAAATTCGCAGGCACGAATGTTGCACGACCAATAGAAGCACCCGTGATATTCAGCAAAACATCAAAGTCCTGAACGGTAGTTCTGGACATCTGAACATGAATCGAATTTGGAATATGTGCAATATCATCAAGTCTCAAGCCATCGGCATAAACATTTTGACTACGGATAAACTTAATACCCGTACTTGTATAAACGTCACTACCACCTTTAGGGGTAACTCCACTACCAATAAACGAACATACCTCCCCCAACTTCACCCACTGCCAGCTTTCTGGAACATCGTAGGGCGCGTCGTCGGGCGTGGAGGCAGCTTCGGAAGCGGGCTGCGGGTGTGCGGTGCGCCAGTCGGCGGTGAGGTCTCCGGTGAATGCTTTATGCAGCAGTGCCGCACGGCGCAGCGTGAAACTTTCCCGCGCTTCGGCGATGAGCCGCTTTGCCTCGCGCAGTTTCGTGAGCAGTCCGTCTAAGCGTGTGGCGATGCGCTCTTGCTCGGCGAGGGGTGGGAGGGGAAAATCTAATTGTGATAATTTTTCCCAACTTACTGAGCTTTGCCCTACATAACTGTTACATAATTTTGCAAAGACACCTGCTTGCCACTGACTAACAAGCCAATATATTAAAATTGTCGGTTGCAGATTGTCGTAGGGACGCAAACGAGTGAAATGATTACTAAATACAACAGGTTCTTCATAACCACGAAACAAGGCACTTTTACCAACAAGCTCTTTGCTATTCGTGTTGTTGAATACAACGTCATTTTGCTGTAGTGCGTACTTTTCTGATTTTACCGCACTTTTAGGAACACGTAGATAATCAGCAAAATGTATGTTGCCCAACCTATCAACGTTATTCATTCTGAGCTGAATTATACCACTTTCATCACGATTACCACAAGCAAAGCCATTTTGAATATCTTTGATAACCTCGCCCAACTTCACCCACCGCCAGCCGTTGGGGAGCGGGTAGGGAGCCGGAGCGGTGTCGAGGGGTTGTGGGGCAGTGTTCATAGAATGAGCAAAAGAGTGGCATCAGACGTAATCAAGTACGGGGATATGCTTTGCGGGTTGCACGTTGGCATCCAGCACAGCAAAGATATGGCGCGTGGTTTCCAAGCGAGAGCGTGCGTTCTCCGCACACGGTACAGACCGTAGCGGGGATATTTTCGACGACAAATTTTTTACCGTCGGGATTTTCGTAAATATCGTCAATACGCTGCTCTTCAAAGGAAGAACTTCCGCAGACGTTACAGGTCGTGTTCATAGTTTTGGTCTCGAATCTCCATAACAGTACCGTATTTACGCTACAATCGCTACAATTTCTACTTCACGCTTGGCAGCAAAAGCAGTGTTGGCAAGCTGCTCTAATTCTTGTGCTGTTGCATTGTCAATCCATTCTTCACCGCATTGAGTACAGACGCTTGCCGGAACGCGCCGTGCCACAAATAAGCGTCCGTCCACATCGGCACTAAAGGTTGTGAATCCTTGTTCACGATTGCCGCCACAAATGGGGCAGGGCGAAGTGTTCATAGCTTTTTCCTTGTTATAAAATCGGGTTCAAAAATCTCCGGCGATGGCGTATAAGCAGTGATACTCCCTTTTGGGTGATAGAATGCTATTTTTTATTTCCGGCTGTCCGCTTCTTAGCGGGCTGTCGGATTGACGCGGCGTTGTATTCGACAGCCCGACCCCGTAAGAACAGGGAATCGGACAGCCGAATAAAAGACGGTTC
>JANYIG010000301.1 GCA_025358765.1 Candidatus Kapaibacterium sp. | reverse complement strand
CCGATAATGAGCGAAATATACGTAATTGCTTTACCATTGCCTGTAGCTTGCACAAAATCACCCGCCGTGAAATACGTTCCTTCCAAAATCACCGTCCAATGACGATTAGGCAGATACGTCAAAAAAGCGCTGTATTGTTCACCGATGGAGCGTTTGTCCGATGGATTCACTACTGCGCCGGAAGGTCGTATTTGCACCACCGAAGGCGCATACAAGCCGTCGTTGCCGCTTGTGCGACGCACGAACCACACACCAAGAAGCGCTTGTAAGTTCGATGCAAGTTGGAACGTTGTGTACGGATTCACAAGCGAAATGTTGCTCGCTGCCGATGGTACGGCAAAACCGAATAGCGGTTTTGGATACATCGGGTTGAACGTATTGGAAACACCGTCGTTAGGTGCGATATCGCCAGAAGATACGTTAAATGAAATACCAATGGCTGGCTTAAAAAGAACATCCGTAACCTGATAACTCACCACACCTGCCACGCTGTACGCGCTGATACGTTCGCTGTTATAGGTTCCAAGCTGATAGGTCGCCTCAATATCGTAATTAAAACCCTGCTTGCGAGACCAAAAGCGCCCGCCGAGCGAGTGCCTGTTTTCGTCGCCCGTCACGCCTGCCAATCGTGCTTTTTTTCGGTCAAATCCAATATAATACGCATCAAAAAAACCATCCAATGGTGTGAATGTACCCGTAGCGTAGAAACCCCACGTGGTCTCGTCCTTGATTGCAGCATCGTCAAATACGCCCGGTTTGGAATCCAGCGTATTGCCGATAAAACCATCCACGCGGAAGGTTGGAGTTACCAACATCATGGTGAAGGCATCAAAACTTTGGCGGACGTTTGCACCTTCGCGCATACTCAGCAACCGCGCGGCTCCGTAATTAAATTCTTGCCGACCAATCCGGGCAATAAAGCTGCTACCTGCGCCCACGGGAGCAGTAAGTTCGATAAATGCTTGGTTTAGGTCAAGGTCGTTACGATCAATTGTAGCACGGTCGCCACCGCCACGACTTGAAGTGATGCAGCTTTTGAGCTGCCCAAAAAAGCGGAAGGATTTTCCTAACCGCAAATCGGTATGCAGCATCAAACGATGCCAAAAAAAGCCATCTGCGTCTTGACGAGCAAGCGGATTGTCGCCCCAGTTTTCGTTGGGAATGTACTGGTAACTTTCCTTAATTTCACCACCAATAGTCAGATAACTCAGCCCCGAAGCCGAAAGCGGAATGTATTTGAGAGGGTTGAACAGGTCGTGGTCGGTCGTGTCCGTGCGGAGAAAGCCAAAATCACGGTCGTTGTATCGAAGCCCCGCATAATAAGGCGTTTGGGCTGGTAGAATAGTCACTGCAAGCGCCAACAGGAGCGCTGCCGCGGCTATACAATTACAAAAAACAGAGAATCGTTGCTGCATTGATCGGGCAAAACATTTGGTACAAGCCGCAATCTACAAAATCTTCCCATTCTGCAAAAAAACTGCCCGATGTATTCGAGAGACGCATTGCATCCGGATTGATAATGCGAGGATTCAAGGATTGTACGGGCGAGTTTTTTTACGTACTTTGTTTTTGAACTGCTTATCACAATGTTCTCCACACCTTCCTTTGCACCATGCACAGCAAATTCTGGTATCTTCGGAATTTTTTTCCTGCCGACACGGTAGATGATGCTTCATTGGTAGAGATGGAACGGGTTACAAGCATGAAAATCCTTGAACGGCACGAATTTATTACGTTTTCGTACCCAGAAGACGTTGTGTATATGATAAAACAAGGATTTCTCAAGATTTCACGTCTGAACGATGCCGGAGAAGAGATGCTGGTGGAAATACTCGGTCCGGGAGAGTATTTTGGGGAACTTCCGGCGATGAGCGCCCGCAAGGGCGAATATTCTGAGCTTGCAACGGCTGTTTCCGACGTGGCAATATGCGTATTTCGCAAAAAAAGTTTTGAGCATTTGTTGATAACAAACCCGTATATTGGTTTTCAAGTTTTGAAGCAGACGCATTCACGCTTGCACGTGATAGAGGAGCGTGTGAGCGACCTTGCGTTCAAAACCGTCCGCGAACGTCTTGCCAATTTATTAGTACGCCTTGCAAACCAATTCGGGACTGAACAGGAGGGGATTATCTGTATTCAACCCAAACTCACGCATCAAGAAGTGGCATACTTGATTGCTTCTACGCGACCGACCGTGACGGCACTCTTGAACGAGTTCCGTGATGCTGGTTGGATTGACATTCAGCATAAACAGATTTTTGTGTGCAATGCACAAGCGCTGGAGCATTATCACGAATAAGGTCACATTTTATCGAAACGATTGCACTTTATGTATTGGTTGATTCTTTTTCAGCAATTGCTTGCTTCCACAACGCACATTGCGGCACGGGGCGCAGTGATGCACGGCGATCCGTTATTTGTGGTGTTGATGCGAGCAGTATTTTCAAGTGCAATCTTTTTGGTCTTTCTTTTTTTTCAACGCAAAAATCTGCCCGCGTTTGACCGTACTGATACAATGCGTTTTTTTTGGCTTGGATTGGTGAATGTACCCATCAATCAAGTGCTTTTTATGACGGGGCTACGATTCACAATTGCCCCGAACGCTGCCCTTGCGTACGCCATTACGCCAGCATTTGTATTGATTATTTCTGTTGTGTTTTTTAGTGAACATGTTACTAAACAGAAATTTATCGGCATTGTGATTGCCTTTGCGGGCGTGTTGCTGGTACTGTTTGAGAAGGGAATGAATCTCACTTCCGATTACGTAATCGGTAATGTATTAGAGTTGCTGGCGGCATTTACGTGGGCGCTCTACAGTGTGCTTGGACGCTCAATGTCTATCAAATATGGTGCGTTGTATAGCGTCACAATTGGTATGGTGTCAGGAACAATCCTGTATGTGCCGTTATATTTTTTGTTTCGGTATATTCTTATTTCCGTGCCGGAAAATGGATGGTCGCCATTGCAAATAATAACACAAGCGACAGCTTCCGTCATTACGCCGGAGCTTTGGCTTGAAATAGTATATCTGGCGGTAGTTGCGACGTGTGCCAGTTTCTTTTTGTGGTTTTACGCCATGAAAACCGTTGAAGCAAGTAAAGTCGCTGTCTTCATGAATTTACAACCTGTGATTGCCACCGTGCTCACTATTCTTATTTGGGGAACCGTACCGACACCCATCTTTTTTGTTGGCGGAGCAGTGGTGATAATCGGCGTGATACTCACACAGCGGAAATAATTTTGCGCCACGTTGATACCAAAAAGATTTGACCGCAAAGCATTAACGTTTATTCCGATTAACTTTTGTATGTCATTCCCGCCCCAGCCTTCGCTGTGATAAACTCCGGCGGGAATCCAGACCACAAGCGACTTCTATACGACCATTGTTTTGTTCACCTGATTGAGATTGAGGGAGTAAAAGAGTTTACGATATTTTCGTCTCTATACTATATGCGGATTTATTGCCTACGTATATTGCCCGCTTTATTCTTGCTTCCGTGTATCGCCATAGCGCAGCACACGCCAGTTAATGTTTCCCCGTTGCCCAACGGTGCATTGGCTCACGGCTTAGACCCTCATAAAGACATCACTCATTATATTCACCGTGTGTGGCAAACTGAACAAGGGTTGCCACAAAACTCCGCACAAGCACTTTGCCAGACACGTGACGGTTATCTTTGGATTGGTACGGAAGAAGGATTAGTGCGTTTCGATGGCGTTCGGTTTACCGTTTTTACCACAAAAAACACACCCGGGTTATCAGCCAATGCCGTTCAAGCGCTTATCGAAGACCGCGAGGGGGCGTTGTGGATAGGAACAAATGGTGGTGGAGTGAGTCGCATGAAGGACGGGCGATATACGGCTTTTACGGTAAAAGAAGGGTTGTCCGGTGATTTTGTCCGTACTCTCGCGGAAGACCGCATCAATGGCGGTATGTGGATAGGAACTTTTGGCAACGGTATCAATTATCTGAAGGATGGCAAAATTACCTCTTACACTACCCGCAACGGTTTGTCCAACGATTTTATTTTTACGGTATTACAAGACCATGAAGGAGCGATTTGGGCAGGAACGGCGGGCGGCGGGTTAAATCGGCTGAAAAACGGGGCTGTCACGACATTTACGACAAAGAACGGATTAACAAACGACAATATCCGTTGCCTTCTCGAAGACCACGAAGGAACGTTGTGGATAGGAACCTTCGGTGGTGGTTTAAACCGCCTGAAAGATGGCGCATTTACAGCGTTCACTGTTAAAGAAGGACTGCCACATAATTTAATCTGGTCGCTTTTGGAAGACCGTGAAAAAACGTTGTGGATAGGGACGTTTGGCGGTGGCATCAGCCGTTTAGTTGATGGAAAATTTACAACGTTTACGGCACAAAATTCTTTGTCAAGCGACCTTGTACGGTCTTTATTGGAAGACCGCGAAGGAAATTTGTGGATTGGTACGGTCGGTGGCTTAAATCGCTTGAAGGACAGTCGGTTTACCACATATGCAACACGTGATGGTTTGTCGCACGACGTAGTTCGGTGCATTATGGAAGACCGCAGAGAGAGTGGAAATTTATGGATAGGAACGTTCGGCGGCGGAGTAAGTCGGCGTAAAGATGGGAAATTTATGTCAGTTACGGCAAAAACGGGTTTGTCGAATGATATTGTGTATGCGCTCTTGCAAGACCGTACCAACGATGATCATAACGAAGCACTCTGGATAGGAACAAATGGCGGTGGGTTGCACTACTTGCACAATGGAAAAATCACGGCGTACACCACCCGTAATGGCTTGTCCAACGACGTTGTGTTTTCGTTGCTGCAAGACCGCTCTGGTGATATATGGGTTGGCACAGTCGGCGGTGGGTTAAATCGTATGCACGATGGAAAATTTACGGTTTATACAACTCAAGACGGTTTGACGAACAACAACATTCGGTGTATGCTGGAGGACCATGAGGGAACGTTATGGATAGGAACGATGGGTGGCGGCTTGAATTATCGGAAAAATGGCACGTTTGGGGCATTCACGGTACGTAATGGCTTGTCGAATGATAATGTACGATCGCTTTGGGAAGACAATGAAGGAACGTTGTGGATAGGAACCGTAGATGGCGGGTTGAACCGACTGAAAAATGGGGCAGTTACGGCATTTACAACAAAAGACGGTCTTTTCGACGACGTTGTTCATTCTATCGTTGAAGATGATTTTGGCTATTTGTGGATGTCCTGCAACAAAGGCATTTACCGCGTTCGGAAAAAGGATTTGGATGATTTTGCCGAAAAAAAACTCAAAAGAATTCCATGTGAGGGATACGGAAAGTCGGACGGCATGAGAAGTGCGGAATGCAACAGTGGTAATCCGGCAGCATGGAAAGACCGCAATGGAAACTTATGGTTTGCAACGATGGCTGGAGCCGTCACGGTCAATCCGAGCGCTGTGGAATCGCATTCCAATTCTCTTGCTCCGTCAGTTATCATTGAAGATATTATCGCCGACAGCACAGCATTAAATTTGTCCTCATCGGTCGTTACCGCAGCAGGAACCGAAAAATTCGAGTTGTATTACACAGCTACAAGCCTTTCTGCCCCGGAGCGTGTGCGATTCAAGTACATGTTAGAGGGTTACGATAAACAGTGGGTGGAAGCTGGTACGCGCCGCGCCGCATATTACATGAACCTGCCGCGAGGACGACAATATCGTTTTCGCGTAATTGCCTGCAATAACGATGGGGTGTGGAATGAATCGGGGGCGGCGGTTATGCTTTATTTGCAGCCATATTTTTGGGAAACGTGGTGGTTTTATACATCGTGTGTGGTATGTAGCATGTCCTTGGGCATTGGTGTGTATCGTGTGCGAGTGCGACAGATTTATCATCGGGCGGAGGAATTGGAAAAAACGGTTGGAATTCGGACTGCTCAATTGCGCGAAAGTAACGAGGAAATCTTATTGCATATGGAAATGCTTGATGAAAAGGCGCATGAAATCGAGCTTGTGAATACAGAATTACGCGTGAAAAACGTACAATTAGAAGCGCTGCACCGAGAAAAAAATGAGTTTATGGGTATTGCCGCACACGACTTAAAAAATCCGCTCGGAAGTATTGCCATGAATGCTTCATTTATCCGTAATTACCGCAACAGAAATTCAGAAGAATGGGTTGATGAGCAGATTGCCAAAATTGAGATGACAACCGAGCGTATGATGGCAATTATTACGAATCTGCTTGATGTTAATGCTTTGGAGTCGGGTAATTATAATTTTACGGTGGAAAATTTCGCGCTTGCACCGGTGCTGACAGCAGTTATTCGGGATTATCAATCTCAAGCAGATGTCAAACAGATTGTTATTGTGACAGAAGCGCCGTCGGAAAGCATAGTCAATGTGTATGCGGACAAAAGTATCACCGGTGAGATTTTAGAAAACCTCATCTCCAATGCTGTAAAGTATTCCCCGCGGGCAACAACGGTCAAAATACGTTTTGGTGTGGCGCTGAGTTCCGCTCCGAACGTTGAATCTCGTGACAATGGAAATTTACATGCCAAGCCGCCGCGAATGGTCTGCCGAATTGAAGTACACGATGAGGGACCGGGTGTAAGTCTCGAAGACCGTGCGAAATTATTCGGCAAATTCATCAAACTCTCTGCACGACCAACGGGTGGGGAGCATTCCACGGGCTTAGGACTATTTATTGTAAAAAAATTAGTGGAAGTGATGAACGGCAACGTTTGGTACGAACCTGATCCGAGCAGCGGGGCGACATTTGTTGTCGAATTGCCGTTGTCGGCTGCGGAGGAATGATAAGAATTGAGCGGATGGATTTCATCAACATTGCTAAAAACGTCGGCTACCCGACATATTATTGTTGGTATTGTTCGTATCTTAGAGACACCCAAAGGTATAACATGCCCTAATCCATTAAATACACACCTCATTTCAGAACAACCTTTATGCTTCAACATCTATCCTCATCGTTC
The DNA here is from genome assembly GCA_025358765.1 of Candidatus Kapaibacterium sp. GTDB lineage: Bacteria > Bacteroidota > Ignavibacteria > Kapaibacteriales > UBA4661 > JANYIG01. The sequence continues at coordinate 13,980 of JANYIG010000301.1, read as the reverse complement.
AAAATTGCCCTTTCGTGCCTCGTTGTGCTGTATCTGGCAGTATCTTGTTCAAACAATTCTAGCATACAACCGGGAACCACAGCGCTGACCGATGCGAGTATTGCCATCACCGCAAAAACGACGGCTGGTTTTGTTTGGTATAAAAAAAGCGATGCCCTTATGACAAAAGGCGCAAACTCTGGTCATCCAGAACCTTTTCTCCGCACCCGCTACAACGCAACAGCCGCAGCACAGCTTGATGCAAATGGAAAAGTCAAAACTGGTGCGATTTTCGATGAAGGTTCTGTCATCGTAAAAGAACTGATTGCCAGCGACCGCACGACCATTACGACTTACGCCGTCCTCATTAAACAAAAAAGCGACCCAAACGCCGATGCGAGCGGTTGGGTATGGAACGAATTGACGGGCGCAGGTGCTGTGGCATACCCCATTTCCAACAAAGGTGCTGGCTGCATTCCATGCCATAGCATAGCAGGAAATATCGATAAAACACTTATGAACAATGATCACCCTTGATGGTTTGGCGTATTGCGTCAAGTAATTGATATTTGCTTCACATTCAACACAATATCTTCAATGAAAAACCTCCACAACCGACTATCTATGCACTATTCGGTCGTTGTAGCTATGGCAATTATCGCTTGCTGTCTTGTCTCGTGTGGTGACAAACCCTTTACGAGCGACGATCCGACTGTGCTGACCGACGCGAAAATGTACGACAGCGCCAAAAAGACGATTGGCTTTACGTGGTACAAAAAAAATGATGCGTTGTTGGGCAAAGGCTCCCATTCAGGGCATTCGGAGCCATTTCTGCGAACGCGCTATAATGCGATAGCAACGACGGTGTTGGACGCAAGCGGCAGCATCAAAGCCGGAACAGTCTTCCCGACAGGCTCCATCATCGTTAAAGAGCTTATCAACAGCGACCGCACGACGGTTGGAACATACGCAATGATGGTGAGGCAGCCCACCGACCCAAATGCAGACTCAAAAGGCTGGGTATGGGGATATTACAGAGGTTCAGGCGATGTTCGGACATCGGTGTCATCGAAGGGCAATGGATGTATTTCGTGCCATAGTCAATCAGGGAACATTGATAACACGATGATGAATCTTGATCATCCGTAAACACCACCTGTTTTTTACGGTGCAATCCACCTCAAAGGCGAACTATAAAGGCGCGAAGGTTTTTCCTGCAGCGCCTTTACTATTTTGCAGCAACATTTATAAAATCTTTACATTCGTGCGCCTTGTTTTTAGAAGCTCTTGATAGAATTGTTTTTATGTTTGTACGACAGGCTTGAAAAAGGTTTGTACGAAGACTTTGGAATTGATACCGCTTGTGTTGTAGCTTTGTAGCCTGTTCTTAAGAACATTGTTGTTCACGTTCAAATGATTATATGGAAAGCACGAATATTCCCAAAGAAACCTCCGACGATCTCCATGACGCAAGGCAGAGCGCAAAACGGGAATCTGATGAACCCTTAAAAAAAAATCAACCTGACGCAATACCTCAAAGTGAAGAACGCGAGATTGACGCATTGCATCAACGCGGCAAGCTCAAGATTTTCTTTGGAATGGCTGCGGGTGTGGGAAAATCATATGCAATGCTCCACGAGGCGCATAAACACTTGAAAGAAGGAACCGACGTTGTTGTTGGATACGTGGAAACGCACGGACGTGCTGAAACGGCTGCACTTGTGGAAGGGCTGGAAATACTATCGCGCAAGCACTTCACACATATAGGCGCGACGGCGGAAGAAATGGATACGGATGCGATTTTACTCCGCAAGCCAGAATTGGTGCTGGTGGATGAACTCGCCCATACAAACGTTGAGGGAAGCCGCCATACAAAACGTTTTCAGGATGTGCAAGAACTCTTAGAAGCGGGGATAGATGTGTTCACAACGGTGAACGTACAACACCTTGAAAGCCGTGCCGATACGGTACGTCAGATTACGGGAATGACGGTGCGAGAGACATTGCCGGATTCCGTATTGGAAAGTGCTGATGAAATTGAACTCGTGGATATTGCTCCCGATGAGCTTTTGGAACGGCTTACGGAGGGAAAGATCTATCCGCCAGACCACGCCGAACACGCCGACGAAAACTTCTTCCGCAAAGGCAATCTCACCGCTCTCCGTGAGATGTCGTTGCGCCTGACCGCAGAACGTGTTGACCAGCAGCTGCGGGATTATATGCAGGATAAACATATAGAAGAAACGTGGAAATCCGGCGAACGGCTTCTCGTGGCAATAAGCTCTAGCCCTTACTCCGAACCGCTTGTACGTTGGACACGACGCATGGCGTACACAATGGATGCCTCGTGGATAGCCCTCAGCGTGGAAACCGCCAAACCCCTCTCCGAAACTGACCGCGACCGCCTTACCAAAAATCTCCAGCTTGCCCGCGAACTTGGTGCCGAAATCATTCACACGACCGATGACGACATCGTACGTGGTATTTTGCGGGTGGCGCGACAGGAAAACGTATCGCAAATTATCGTCGGAAAACCTTTTAAACAAAAGCTGTGGGGGCGCATTAAATCAAGTTTTCAAGGTGGAACTGTTGTGGACAGGCTCATCCAAGAAAGCGATACAATTGACGTGTATGTGGTTCGCGTCGAAGCCTCGGATATGCCCAAACAAGAAAAAGTTATTGATGTGCCGCTTTTGCATTCCGACCTACGCCAGTACATCATCACGGGCAATCTCACTCTGATGAGTGCTTTGGTTTGTTTTGTGATGTTTTCTTCGCATATCATCAGTTACGAAACCGTCGGGACGTTGATGCTTTTTTCCACGACAATGATGGCGCTTGCGTTTGGGCGGGGACCAGTGTTGCTCGCTGCGGTTGTGAGTGCTGCTCTGTGGAATTATTTCTTTATTCCACCGCAGTTTACATGGCTCATTGATAAGGTTGACGATGTATTTATGTTGGGTTTGTATTTTATCGTGGCTATTGTGGCAAGCATTCTTACATCCCGCACCAGAACTCAAGAAGTTATGTTACGCCAGCGCGAAGACCGCACGGTTGCTTTGCATAGTTTATCCCGTGATTTGTCGGTAGCCGTCACGCAAAAAGATGTTTTGAGTGTAGCAGTTGAAAACATTGGGCAGGTATTTAACGCAGAGATCGTCGTATTTTTAGGGGAAAATGAAGAGGTGATTCATCCATATGCCGAACAAGTAAGCACCTTCCACCCAACACCCAAAGAAATAAGTGTGGCTACATGGGTGTTTGTAAATCACAAACCCGCCGGAAAATTCACCGATACGCTGCCGTCCGCACAAGCATACTACGTACCAATGCTCACGCCACGTGGGGCAATCGGGGTGATTGGTGTGCGCTTTAACGCATTGTTGGTACTCACATTAGAACAACAAACACTCTTAGAAAACTTTGCAAACCAAATTGCATCGGCGTTGGAGCGCGAAAAACTCAACGAATCTTCCAAACAAGCCGAAATTGTTTCTGAATCTGAACAACTTTATGCCTCGCTTCTTCGCTCTATCTCGCACGAGATCAGTACACCATTAGCTATCATCAATTCCGCATCGAATGCGCTTCAGGACGAAAAGACATCGGCGGACAGCGAACTCCGCCTTACGCTCACTGCTGAAATCCAAGAATCCGTCGGACGGATGAATCGTTTGTTAGAAGGTGTGATTTCTTAAAATAGCTTCACACAAATTCTGCCTTCGCAAATTCTCAATCATAGTGCGAGATGTGCAAACCGTTGTATGTCCAATGTTTCATCAATCGGCGAACCATATTCTATTGCATCAAGAAGCGCATCTGCCACAAAGGGCGCAAACACAACTCCTTTTGCCCCTAAACCGTTTACGACGGCACAACGTGGATGGGTAGGATGCAAGCCCACAATCGGTTTCCTATCGTCGGAGGCGGGGCGAACAGCGGCATCGTGCCGGACAATAGAAAAGGGAAGACGCAAAACGGCGGCGGCTTGCGTGGAAAGATTATTTCGTGCGGCTTCTGTGGGAATTTCATCAAGCTCATCCCATTCGTAAGTGGCTCCCACGCGCACAAGCCCATCAGGAAGTGGCAACAGAAAAACTCCTTGCTGAACCAAGTACGGAAGCGCTGTTTGTGCCTCGTTTAAGCGAATTGTCAGCAATTCCCCTTTGGCAGGAACAAGCGGCAACCATGAAAGAAGCGGGTTTTGAAGCGCTTTCCAGCCTTCGCAACATACGATGGTTCGTGCGGTGATTCCTTTGTATTCTACGGTTGTGGGTTTTAAACAAATATGAGAATATTCCACAACTTCTTCCCGTAAAGCGCCCTGCGCCACTAACCATGTTTGAAGCGCGGTAAGCGTTGCATCTAACTCCACGTGATATGTGTCAGGAATACGAATCCCGCCAAATGCACCTTCAATCGCGCCCTGAAGCTGGTCTGCAATCTCGTGTTCAGAAACATATTGCACCGAAGGCTGCATTGCTGCACGTTTTGCGAACCAATAATCGCGCTCGTCTGCGCTTGTGAAAAGCCGTACTTGTGTGTGTTCGTAGAGGAATGGCTGTGCAAACGTGTGTTCAAGCGCTCGGTAGAAAGCGAGAGCATCTGCAATCAGTTCGTGCCGATTCCAAAGCTCTGAAAAACGTTTACCAAAGATGGGGTTAATAATACCCGCTGCAACGTTTGTGGCGTGGCTCAAAGAAGGTTCGTGTAACACTAAAACCCTCAAGCCGCGATTAATTGCTTGATGAGCCAGTGTTGCGCCAGCAATACCGCAACCGATTATCAGATAGTCGTAGTCTGTGGAATCTGTGGAGGTAGTTTTTGTAGGCATGGTTTCTGTAGGATATGCTCAGGCGGCGTTTGCTGTGGAAAGGAGCGCACCAAGCGCCACCGCGTAGCCGCCATGTTCGGGAACGGCAATCGAAACGCCGGAAAACTCTGCAATACGTTTGAAGATGGCGCGAATGCTTTGCATGTCGCTCAAATGACCTGTAACGATGATGTGGTCAAGGTTTTGGGCGCGGGCGGCGTTAATTCCCACAACAGCAATTACCTGCGCCACAAGTTCAACGAGCGCCGCTGCAATATCTTCGGGCGTTGCATCGCCGCCATACCGCGCCATACGCCCAAAATTCACCGCCGTTGCGTCCTCCGGCAAACGCCCAAGCGCTCCGCCAATCACATCGCCAATCGTGAGATTCACGGCGTTCGGATTGCCCCGCAGTGCAAGTGCGTCAATGGCTTTTGGGTCGGCAGTGTGCAACAGCAACCGCCCTAATCCGATGAGGGTTCCGCCGCCAATCCCTGTACCTGTAACGTGCGAATAGTGGTGGTTGTGCGCTCGCACCACAGCCGTTCCTGAGCCAGCGCTCACGATCACAGCTTCTAATCGTGCTTCCGAAGCCTGTTCATGCACTTGCGCGAGCGCCACGCCGCCACGCCCGATGGCATCTATCTCTCCGGCTTGTGACACAGGAATGCCTTCAACAGCCAACGGAATCTTATTCCGATTGCCGCCCGTGACAGCAATGTGCTTCACATCATGCGCCTGAACACCGTGAGCGTTAAGGATAGCGTGAATGCTTCCTTCATCAGGAAGCGGGATATTTGGTAGTGTCCAGCACGATTGTAAGGAATCCGTATAAAGAACGGCATCCGTGTTGGTCGTGCCGAAGTCAATACCGACGTGAAGGGGGCGGCGTACGGAAGAATGCGAAGAATTTCGTACGGACATGATGTTGATGGTCGAGATGGGACAACGGATATTCTTATTCTGGGCTTAAAATACGGCACAACAAGCAGGATAACAACGGTAATTTCACGAGGGATTTTATTCTGTATGTCCTTTAGTACCGAACGGATTTGAGCGCAGAGGCTGACGGAAACCGTCAAGAGAGCGCAGAGAATAAAAAGAGAAGGCAACAAAAGGCAACTACAACTAAAGGCAACTATATGTCCAATATTCTGGTAAAAGAGTACGTCTGTAAGCGACGGACAAAAAAGAAATACATATTTGAAAGAGAAGACATGATAAAACGGACACGAAAACGCGAGTGGAGCGAGGGTGTATTTTTAATGGGGCGCTACGAGTGGTTTGGAACGGGCTGCTGGCTGCTCGTTAATGGCAATGAGGGCGCAATTGTAGAGATGCCGCCGTACAACGCGCAGTTTCAGGAATCACCTGCAAACAAAGCCTTACACGTGGTGAAGAAGAGTAAAATTCGCATCAAATATCTGCTTTGCACACACACGCATGTTGACCATTTTAACCTGAAGATTGCTCAAGAAATGCAATCGTATTTTCCACAGGCGGAAATCCACCTGCAACGCGGCTTTGAGCCAATGATTCACGGTTTGAACAACGTTCACTATTTCGACCACGAAAGCAATCTGAGCTTAAATGGGGAATCATTGTTTCTTGTTCATGCACCAAAACATAGCTGGACGGACACGATGGTGATTTTTAAGGGTGTTGCGATTACAGGGGATTGGGAATTGAACACGCTGAAATCTGCCCACGACGATAAACCGCAACATCGCGTACCCCGCGAGGCGAAAATCGCTTCTATCCAGAAAATGCGCCGTTTCCAGAGCGAACGAAACTACCGTATTCACAAGGTGTATTCCGTTCATGCGAACGACCGCCGTGAAAACATCAATTTTGATTGGCTGATGGACGATACGCTGGTGGATAGGTCGTTTTGAACCCCTTTGGTGGGGAGGCAAAAAGCAAAAAAGTACGATTCGTTGTTTGTGAATCGTACCTTCCAATTTTTCTATGCGGCGTTCGTGCAGATTTGCTCGAATGCTATTTCGCGGAGGTCGTCTTTGATAGATGCAATGTCACTTAACGTAGTGCGTCAACTTACGAAATTACAACGGGCTTTTCAAGGATACTGAGCTTTTTGTTGTCCGCATCTAACTCAGCCAATGCGCCCACAGGCAGCGTCAATTTGCTCTTGATGTGACCAAATGAAAAGCCATTCACCACAGGAATTTTTAACGGTTCAAGACGGGAACGCAGCACTTCATCAAGGTTGTACGAAGGGACGTATTCGTTCGATGGGTCGGACTTCGAGAATTTCCCAAGTACAATAGCCGCGCATTGCTGGAGTTTGCTGGCAAGCCAAAGGTGCGTAAGCATTCGGTCTATGCGGTATGGTTCCTCGCTCACGTCTTCCAGAAACAAAATTTTATCCTGTGTTTGAATTTCGTAAGGTGTTCCAAGCGTTGCACACACTATTGTCAGGTTTCCGCCCACAAGCCGTCCTTGCGCCTTGCCCGCACCGATAACCGTAAGCGCAGGGTCGGTATAAACAATAGGGTCGGTGGCAGCCTGAGCAGCAATGATGGTCGTGTTGGGGAATTTATTGTGTTTATCGTGTTTGGCTGATAGCTTTTTCGCCATCGCCTTTTTCTCTTTTGTTTTGTGCTGTCCGTTGTTGTCGGTGAGTTCAGGAGGCGCTTCGGAGCTTGTTTCAGGGGCGAACAGTGTTTTGACAACAGAATCTCGCGTAAAATCATCAAATTCGCCAGAGGCAACGGGACCATGAAAACTTACCATGTTCGATTTGATAAAAATGGCGTTTAGCAATGCCGTTATGTCGCTGTAACCCATAATAATTTTGCCGCTTTGACGAATCGCCTCAAAATCCAGCATCGGCAGTATCCGCATAACGCCATAACCACCACGTGCACAGACGATAGCATCAATATCTTTACGGTTGATAAATTCCATAAATTCTGCGGCACGCACGTCATCGGGTGCAGCCAAAAATCCAGCACTGCCGCGATAAATAGATTTCCCCAAAACAACGGTACAACCAAGCGCTTCCAACGATTTTACGCCGGATTTAACTTCATCGGGTGAAACGCCACTTGCGGGCGCGACGATACCGACGACGGAGCCTTTTTTCAGCGCATCAGGAAAAAGCAAGTGCGCGGATTTTTTCTTCTCGGTTTTTTTACGGTTTTTATCTTGTCCGCTTTCTGCACCATCGGTGTCGCTGCCGTCAATATCATCAATGTGAGTACGATTATCGCTCTCACGTGCCAATGCCGGCAACGCATAAAGGGCAGAGGAGCTTGCAAGCAAAGAAGTAACAAATCTGCGACGATTCATAATGGTTCGGGTGCGAATGTGAATAAGTATTTGTCGGTACAGAACAGTAAGCAAGTTATATGCCAGCTTGCATTCAAGCAGTCCAATTCAGGACTCTAACGTTGTAAGGATGAAAATAAGAAGCAAGGTTCTTGTGTACAAGAACAAAAAAATCCCGTACATTATTTGGTGAACTGCAAACAAAGTCGTAAATTTAAAGTCTGTGTTCCGAAAAAAGCACACGAATTTTTGTAGGAAAGGTGCCAGAGTGGTCGAACGGGCTCGCCTGGAAAGCGAGTGTACCAGCAATGGTACCAAGGGTTCGAATCCCTTCCTTTCCGCAACAATAGCCTTACAAAGCGCAAGGGTACACGAACGAAAGCCGTTCAATCATATAACGATTGAACGGCTTTTTCTTTTGGCGCAAAGGGGCATAAAAAATACTCGCCTCTTGTTTTCAGAGAGCGAATGTCTCAGAAATCGGAGCGGTGTTTTGCTCTCCACCTTCTGCGTTCTCCAAGTTTTCCAATCCCGCCTCTGCTGCCTCGACTGCTGCCGAAACCCTCACAACGCCATAACCTTGCGGCTCGCGGGGATAGCTTGCGAGCGGACGAGCGGTTGCCACAAGGATTTCTTTTAATGCTTGTGGTGTCAGTTTGGGATTTGCTTCTATCATTTGTGCTACAACCGAGCAGACAATCGGCGCGGCAAACGAAGTACCATCCACGTGTTTGTAGTTTGGGGAGATAATTTTTTCGTTCGTGAGCCGCCCTTCGATGTGAGTGCGAACTTCTGCTACATTCTTCGAGCGCAAAAGTTCAAGAGGGAGTTTGGTAGAGGTGATAAGCAGGGGCAGTGTTTTAAGCATCATTTCATCGGTCATGGAATCCAATGCCGTGAGCGCCGAGGCTTCTTCGTACACGGGCGTGTCGCGCAGGATTGGTGCGGGAAGCCAGATGGCAGGGGCAATAACTTCCGGCTTGACGCTTCCTTCCACCGTCTGCCCGAAACTTGACGTGTACAGACCATTGTCTTCAAGATCAAGCGTGTTACGGTCATCTAACCCGCCAACCGTGATGGCAGATGGCGCACAAGCAGGGGAACGCAGAGGGGCGCGAGGGTTATTGCCCGCAGCAGCTACCACAACAATACCACGCCGCGATGCCTCTTCCACGAGCTTCGTGAGCGGATGTTCTAACGAAACATCTAATTCATCGGCATAAACCGACATATTGATGATATTGATGCCATAACGTTTTGCATTGTTCAAACACCACTGCATCGCATGTACAATGCGCGTGGTAGGGATTTTTCCGTGTTCGTCCATCGTGCGAACCAGCACCACACTGGCGTTGTAGGCAAGCGAGGAATAGAGCTTCCGAGAAAGATACCCGTTGCCCGCTGCTGTACAGGCGGTCATTGTGCCATGCCACGACCAAAACTCTGTTTTTGCAGGTGGCAGGTCGCTTTCTTGTTCTTTGACGGCATCGTAGTAGCGGCGGATGCGGTTTTCAGGTTTAGTAAGGTCTGGATGGGGAACAAATCCTGAATCAATCATGGCAATGCAGACACCGTTGCCCGAATAATTGAACTTTGATCGCATTCGTGCCGGAATAGATAGCGCGGGAAATAAAGACGGAACGTAATATTGTGTATTCGTGGCAGTATCCGACATTTGACCTCGTTTTTAAAAATTGTACTTGCGTAATGCGTCATGCAACCAATGACGAAAAATTACATTTTTCTTGTGGTTCCCGAAATATTTACCACGAAGCGGTAAGAAAATACGACATCAGAAGGTTGTGGACAACAATGAAGTTAAAACCTTGTGTCGCTGGCTTGTTTGCACGAAGTTATTTGAAAATACACTTGTATTTTGAAAAACGCACGAATCAAAGTAACTTGGGTATTGGTAAACAAAACTCAATGGTAATCCACAGTAAAAATTTAGCCACGAAGGCAATACCTCAACCTCAATAGGATAGAGATATGAATCAAATGAAGTTGCCTATTTCTGTGCTGTACGTGGAAGATGACCCTGCAATTCGTTTGCTGGTGAGGCTCATCTTGGAAAAAAATGTTGAAACCGTCTATATCGCACAAAATGGACAAGTTGGATTAGATTTATACAAGCAACATACGCCGGACGTTGTTATTAGTGATGTGGCAATGCCCGTTATGGACGGAATGAAAATGGCGCGGCTTATCAAAACGGTAAACCCCAAAGCCACTATTATCATTACCACTGCCCATGACCGCACCGATTTTCTTTTAGAAGCCATTGATATTGGCATTGACCAATATTTAGTAAAACCCGTTCAGCAAACAAAGCTCCTTGCAACATTGGAACGATGCGCGACGAACGTGTTACTCGAAAAACAAGTTACCCACCAAAACGAACTCATTCACAAACTCTCCAGTGCCGTGGAGCAAAGCTCCAGCATGACCTTAATTCTCAACACTCGTGAAGAAATTGAGTACTGTAATCAACGATTTTGTGAAGTCACCGGCTACACAACGGAAGACGTAATGGGTCGCACCATTACGTCATTACTGATTGAAGATTCGTTTATTGAACACGTACGGCAGAATTTTGTGGCAGCTCTTGAGGGACAGAGCCTTGATGAAGAGATACAAAACAAGAAAAAGAACGGCACGCTTTTTTGGTCGTCCATGTCGTGTTCACCCATTAGAAACCCTGATGGCGCTGTTACGCATGTTGTCAATACGATTGACGACATTACCAAACGCAAACTTGCTGAACAAGAATTAAAACACACAAAAGAGCAATTAGAAGCGGTTCTTAATGCCGTACCGAGCGTTATTTCGTGGATTGGCAATGATTTGCGCTATCAAGGCATCAATCAATATATGGCGGATATGTTCGGTATGGAAGCCTCGGATTCCATAGGTAAGGTTGTTGGATTCCGTCGCGATCAAGATGACGAGTTTCCCATCTTTGTCCAAGAATTTTTCACGTCATCGGTCGAAAGTGATAGTCGTGAAGTGGCGCTTCATCTTGGTCCGAACCGCGAACAAAAAACGTATATGATTGTTGCCAAAAAGTACAACAATGGCTCGGAGGCAGTGTTTGCAGGTATTGATATTACCGAACGCAAACAATTGGAAAACACAATGCGGCAGGTGAATGAAGAGTTGGAGCGCCGTGTTCAAGAACGTACCGCAGAACTTATGCAGGCAAAAGAGGTCGCGGAAATGGCAAACCGCGCCAAAAGTACGTTTTTGGCAAATATGAGTCATGAGCTTCGTACACCGCTCAATGGGATATTGGGTCTGAATAGTTTGTTGTTGTCGGCGGAAAACCTCACTGCAAAGCAGCATGAATACTTGGTGATGACAAAAACCTCCGCCGACACATTGTTGTACATCATCAATGATATTCTCGATATTTCTAAAATTGAGGCGGAAAAGTTAGAGTTGGAACAACTGCCCATGAACATCAAGAGCATTGTTGCTGAAACAGTAGCGTTTTTTAAGCCAAACGCACAATCCAAAGGACTTCAACTTCATTGCACGATTGATGATACTATCCCTGAGTTTCTGATTGGTGATGCAGTACGTTTTAATCAAATATTGACAAATTTTCTCGGCAATGCCGTAAAGTTTACGGAAACAGGCTCTGTACTCGTAAATGCAAAACTTGTGAATGGTAGTATCGAAGTTGGTAAAGAAGCATCTTTTAAGGCGGAAATTGAATGCTCAGTGACGGACACCGGCATTGGTATTGCACCGGAGAAGGCTGACAAACTCTTCAAAAGTTTTAGCCAGATAGACCCGTCATTTACGCGGCGCTACGGCGGCACAGGCTTAGGATTGGCTATTGCAAAACAGCTTGTAGAGATGATGGGCGGAGACGTTTATTTTCAAAGCGCTGAGGGCGAGGGAAGTACGTTTGTTTTTCGTGTTCGGTTACCACTTGCTGTTCCGAGTTCGGTGAGCATTAACAAGGTCGGAAAAGACCATGCTCAATCATCTCATACATCACAACCATCCCCAGATTCATCTCCGTCAAAACGCCTTCAAATCTTGCTTGCAGAAGATAGCACAATAAATCAAATGGTTATTCTGGAGACATTGGGCTCGCAACCGAAGACGGCTGATTGGCAAATAACTATTGCAAACAATGGTGAAGAAGCAGTGGAAGCCGTACGCACAACAACGTTTGACCTGGTTCTCATGGATGTACAGATGCCCCAAATGGATGGGCTTGCTGCTACGACGATTATCCGTAACCGCGAGAAGAATGAGCAGTCGGAACTATCCTTGCCGAAGTCGGCAGATTCGGCAAGGGCAAAACATTTGCCAATTATTGGTTTGACGGCTCATGCATCACAAGCCGATGCAGCGATGTGTCGAGAAGCGGGGATGGATGATGTTGTTACAAAACCTATTAACTTTGATAAATTCTACGCCGCCATCAATCGTGCCATGGGGCAGACAGATTGGGCTTTGCAGCATCAATCATTTGAACAATACGCGTCAAAACAATCATCGGCAGTCGGAAACAATAAACAACAACCGTTTTCGCAGCCGTTTTCGGCACCACCGGAAATGACGATGCTTGTACGCTCTTTGAATGGGAAAATAGACGTTGTAGAAAAACTTATTAGCCATTTTGTCCGTGAGTATAAAGTGGAATTGCAACTAATCAGAGAGGCAATAAACGCCCAAGACGTTGAGAGGATTGCACAATTGGCGCATAAACTAAAGTCGGCTGTTGGTAATTTTGGTGCAAAAAAAAGTATGGAACTCTGTGATATATTAGAACTCACAGCAAAAACCGCCCAAACAGACGCATTGCGGTTGAGCGAAACGACACTTGTGGTTGAGCATTTGAGCCAAGAATTTGCCTCCTTAGAAGCATATTTATTGTCCGGCGCATGGAAATAAGCATCTGGAATTGTCTATACCACGTTTACTATTTTACTTTACGAAAGTCACAGCGATGAGAATTCTTGTACTCGAAGATGAATTCATTAGCCGCAACGTTATGATGGAGATTTTATCACCATTAGGGCATGTGGATACGGCAGAAACCGGGACTGAAGCGGTAGAGAAGTTCCGGAAAGCCATTGAACAGGGCGAACACTACGATGCGGTGTTTCTCGACATCATGGTTCCCGAAATGAGCGGTCAAGACGTTCTCAAGAATATTCGGATGCTTGAGGAACAATTTGGCATTTTTAGCCTTTCGGGAACGAAAGTAATTATGACAACGGCGCTTGGTGACTTTGGAAACGTAAAAGCCGCATTCAAACAGCAATGTGAAGCGTATTTGATAAAGCCTATTGACCGCGACAAAGTTTTAAGCACATTAGATGGATTGGGCTTAATCCGTAAAAAATAAGGACTTATGTCGGCATATTATTGTTATCCAATCACGGTTATGTAAAGTAGGATAATGGATACAGAATAAACTCTCTTCTTTTTCACTTCTAACTTCTAACGACATGAAAGCCATGCGAACAATAACAGTTCTTCTGATTGACGATGACATCCGCGTATCAGAACTGCTTAAACGGTTCCTCTACGAGAAGATGTATAATGTAATTTCTGCCGAAAATGGCGTAAAAGGTATTGAGGCTGCACAAACGCATTTGCCGGATATTATCTTTTGCGACATTATGATGCCCGAACTCGACGGGTTTGGCGTTCTCAAACAAATTTTGAGCGACGAACGCACCAAAGGAATACCGTTTTTCTTTCTTACGTCAAAAACGGAAACCGAAGATTTTTTGGAGGGAATATCTGCCGGCGCTACGGGGTATCATGCCAAACCTACATCACGACAAGAACTCGTAGAGGCAATACAAGGAAATGTAATGTTGGAGTAAACATTACGTGTGCCTTCCCCGTTCTGTTATCTATAGACTACC
>JANYIG010000242.1 GCA_025358765.1 Candidatus Kapaibacterium sp. | reverse complement strand
TTACGACGCACATCCGGTATTCGGCGCAAGTAATCCATAAGAGAAGTCATAGCGGTATCGAAAGAATGAAACAATCACGAACTATCAAGGCAAATGTACCAATTTTTTCAAAGAACTTTTAGAACTTAGCAGCCCTGCCTTTATCAAGGGGGCGAAATATTGCAGTACGTAAGCACTTGAATACCATTCGTTTGCGCTTAACTTAATGACATTGATTCGGAATATACCCTCATCGAATATCCACAATCGTAAAAAAGCGCCAGCAAGGATTTTAATCCCTGCTGGCGCTTATTGTTACATTGTCACGTTATTGGGTCGAACCCTCTACTGTGCAGTCAGACGGATATGCGTAGCACTATGTCCGGCAAGAACTGCCTTGTTATTATTGATCGCCTTAGCATTCAAAAGCTGTACTTCAATAGCTGCTTTTCCCGCTTGCAGCGTTGCCACTTCTGCCGCCGTAAAATCGGCACTGCTGCTACCTGCGGTGATCTTTTTGCTAATCGGCTTCGGCAAGCTCTTCAAATATGCTTCACGCTCGCTTCGTGATTTACCCGCTAATACCGTAGAATCCGCCACATTCCGTACTATTACCATTCCATTCGTAACAGCCCCACTTGCACTCCAGCGTACCGTCAATGCTGCGGAACGTTGAAATGTGCCGCCCTCACTGTGTGATGTGATAGTAATTGCTCCCGGAACCTCAATCGTATTATCACTCAAAGCGTAGCCTGTTGCGGTAAATGCTACGCTTGCGCTGCCAGTACCCAATGGAAGTAGTATTGGTGTCGTTGTTGTTGCTGTAGAAGACGGTGGTGCTGGATACAGAAACAACGTTGGTGGCGTACCGGAAGTCGAGTTGCCTGATGGTGGATTGCCAGACGGTGGCATTCCACCTGGATGACCACCCGGTCCGTTCGGACGACCGCCAGATTGATCGTGTTGCGGGCGTGTAGGCGCAAGTATCAGAGGATAACTCACTCCTAAAAGGCGTACAGAAGCGCCTTGGATCTGAAGTGTGGCATCAAATCGTGCAGAGGCAGAACCGCCGCCCGTTGTATTTCCAGTCGTACCCGTTGGTGATGCTGGTACACGGCGTACTTCCAATACTGCTTCTGGCGTTGCGCCGCCCAAAATGTCGGCAAATGGAGATAGACGTGTGCTATCGTCTGATTGTATCGTGCCGGAGCTTGTAGAATTATCGTTTGCAACGCTGGAACTGAGCGATGCCAGCGCTGGGTCAGTTACGCCATTTTGCTGACACGCACTTAAGCCAAAAAACAAAGCACTGAAGATTGTTACCGCGAGCAAAAACACACGGCGGGGTTGCATGAAAATATTCATGATAAAACCTTTCAAACGAAGGAATGAAAAAAGATGTGATGAACTGCCGCCTGTTCTTGGTTGCGAGCCGCTTTAAGGTGTCGGAGTGATGATTGTAAAGCATTCCGTTCATCAATCGGAATACTGTACACTACACCTCTGTACGTCGTATCAATACATGTGAACAGGCGAGTGGTACGCGTTGGTCATAAAAAGAAAAATCTGAACAAGAAGAGTGGTCATGGTGTTTTATTGCATCACCGAAAGAACTTTGCACTGGCGGAAAAACCCATTCGCATTTTCGACGGTGAGTTGATAGACGTAATTTCCCTCTGCGAGCAACGCACCGTTGCTCTGTCTATCGAGTACAATCGTATGCTCGCCAGCACCCATTATTTGACGAAATAATTCTATCACTTTTCTGCCCGCCATATCATACACTTCAATCATCACAGTGGATGGATTCGTGAGCATAAACGGGATGGTTGTTGCAGAACTGAATGGGTTCGGATAGTTTGACTGCAAGATGAATTGTCCGCCTGTTTCGGGTTCCAAATTGATAACACCTGTTGTTGGTGCGGCAACGCCGACCGTAAGCGATGCGTCGTAGCCACCCGTTGCAGCATTGGCAATAGCGGTAGCTATTTCATATTGCGTATTCGAGGAATCGCTAAAGACCATGTCGCGGGAATTGCTGGTAACGCTGCTATTTTGCCCGTGTGCGGCATAGAGCGGAGTTTGATAGACAGTATTGTTTAGGCTATCGGGAAACGCCAGTTGCGAGGTGGCTTTCAGAACAGAATTCAGAAATACCTGAAAGTGAATATGCGTTATTCTACCGGAATACCAGCCCGGATAGATAGTCGTAAACTGCACTTGTCCGTTACTATCTGTCATCTGGATACCACTACAGAACGTCTTGCCAACGTTGTTCTGGGTTCCCAAATATCCCATGTTGTTGTATCCCGAATAATAGCCGTCTTTGTCGCAATGCCAAATATCAACCCGTGCGTTTGGAATCGGGTTGCAGTTGTTATTGACGTTCACAATAGTCAGCGTCAAGTTGAGCGGAAGCCCCGTTTTCCCTTCGGTCACATCTTTCCGAAACGACGCAGCGCTTTTGCTAAGGTCAAGTGGATACGGACCGTCTGTTTCTTGTGGGATAAGAACACATCCGCCGCCGTCCGCCAGCTCCGCTTTTGCCAGAGCGCTCACTGCTGCTTGTGTTGTCTGGAAGGGAAGCAATGATGCAAGCCCTAATGTTCCCGCTGCTTTGAGAAATTCTTTGCGCTCCATACTTATTTGTTTGGTGATGTAACATTGAATATATGCGGCTGTTGCACTTAACAAGCCGATTCCTCCTGTTGCAATATTCTCATTCAAGCATATAAACCGTTAGATGACAAATACGTTACAAAACTTGCGGTCGCGTGATATATTTTCATCATTAGAGTGTATTCCGATTATTGTACAGGAACCGTCATGCCAGCCATAGCTCATAGCCGCAATTTTTCTTCCTAAATACTGGTTTTTCCAACGGAAACCAATGAGAACCAACGCCTCTGTGTTATATGTTATTTGCGGTAATAAATAGCACAGCCTATGGATTTATTTTTCGGACTACTTACTGCTTTTCCTTGCAAAAGTTCATCCACTGCTTTTGCCACAAACGATGTCGCCTTCGATGGTTCCGCGCCGTTATCGTCTATTGCACCCGAGTATTTCACAACCCAGTTGTTGCGCTCTTTCCAGATGACAAAGGCTTGCGGCGTGTGAAGCGCGTTAAAACTTTTGCCAACTGTTTGCATCGCATCATGAAGATACGGAAAAGCAAAGTGTTCCGATTTCGCACGTTGTTGCATAAGTTCAAACGTTTCTTCTTCGTACACAAGCGTATCCATCGGGTTTACGGCAAGCAACGGAACGCCCATTTTTTCGTACTTCCGATGAAGATTATTCAAACGGCTTGTGTACAGCTTTGCAAATGGGCAATGATTGCACGTAAAAACCACAATAAAACCTTTTGCGTTGGGAAAGTCGGCAAATGAAATGTTGGTGTTATCCACGTTTTTTAGGCTAAAAGGGAGAATTACTTTGCCAACGGAAGAAGGCTCCGATGCGCTAAAACCTTGCATCACCAGCGCAAAGGCAACCATTCCGATAAAAAGAAAAAGCGATTTCACGTTATTTTTCATAGCGTTATTGCTTAATGAATTTTTGAATGGTGAGGCTTTTTGTTTTTTTATCCATCAGTCGCACAAAATATACGCCGGAACTGAATGTGGAAATATCAATACCGCCCTCTAATTGTGGTTGTGGTAGCATGAGGATTGCACGTCCGAGTACGTTGGTTACGGTTACGTAGTAGGCTTCATTGCTGGCATCAGCGAGTTTGATGAATATTTTGTCGTTTGCAGGATTAGGAAACACCGAAAATTCCGTTGATGGTGGAGTCGCATCTTTCACGTCTGTGGAGGATGTTACAACAAATTGCCCCATCATGCCCTCGTCTTCGTGCAGTGAAATATGGCAGTGATACATAAATGGATGCGTCGCATCGGCATAATCGTCAAATTTTGCAATGAACCGCACCGTTTCGCTCGCCTTTACCAACACCACATCTTTCCAACCTTGCTCATACACGGGCGGTGTAGCGCCGTTGCGGGAAAGAATATAAAACTGAATATCGTGAATGTGAAACGGATGAGCAAATACCGATGTGCTGGTAAGCTGCCATATTTCCGTGTTGTTAAGCGGTACTTTATAATTGATAAAGTTTATATCGAACAATTTGCGGTCAAGGATAAAGGCGTTCGGTCCTAAAATAGTGAGACCTTTGATTCCCGTGCTGTCGGTCAGCGTAAGGTTGCGCGTCAATGCGGCAGAGGCGGCACTTGGATATGTGTTTGTTACAAGGACAGTTGGTATGGCAATAATTGGTGAACTTGTTTGTGCGCCGATGTTGATGTGGAGAATAGTAAAATCTTTTTTGCCAAGAAAATTGGCAAATGGTCCATTGGGAAAATTCTCGCCGCCCGGAATAAAGTTTGAGAGCGTAGAATTATAGGCTTTCATATCAAGGCTTGTTCCTGCTTGCCCCGCACAATTAACGAGAATTTCCACGCGCTCACCCGCCGAAAGAAGAAAACGTGTGACGGCAGCGGGAGCGCTCAAAAGCCCGCCATCAGCAGCGATCACATAAAACGTTCTGCCATCGCTAAAACCGATGTTGTAGGAGCGTTCAATCGCCGCATTCAGCATACGAAAGCGCACCACCTGTGCAGGCACGGTGAATTGTGCTCGTAGCACACCGTTGGTCATCATTGAGTCGCCGTAGGGAACGACCGAAAATTGATTGGACGACGTAAAACTTCTGTCCGTCAACACAAGAGGGATATCGTCCACGCCATATTTACGCGGCAGTGGCAATGCGGCTTCCACGTTATCCCGTACAATAATAAGCCCGCCGATGCCTTTGGTAATTTGCTCCATTGTTTTTTCGTGAAGATGCGGATGATACCAGTAGGTGGCTGCATCATTCGTAACTTTCCAATACGGTGTCCACGTTGTTCCGGGTGGAATGACTTGATGCGGTCCGCCATCCATCACCGCCGGCAAATGCGCTCCGTGCCAATGAATAGTGGTGGAATCATTCAGTTTGTTTTGCACCGTCATCCGCACCGTATCGCCTTTGGTGAAAAATAGCGTTGGTCCCCAAAAATTTCCGTTGATTCCACCGGTGATTGTTTGATTCCCCGTGACAATTTGTTTCAGTGTGTCACGAATCGTCAGATTGAAATTTTTACCTGAAAGTGTGTCCGGAATCCACAACGAATTGTAGCTCTGGCTTGTTGCTGTTGGAGCTTTAGATAAGAACAATACGGCAAGGATGCCCAAAAACAACGAAGTTCGTTTCATAATAATGCGAGAAATTAGAGTGTGACCGAAATGATTGATTATATCCTATCTGCGAGTGTTCGTCACGAGCCAGCCTTCCTATTTTTTATTCCAAGCCCTCGTGACATCTTGAAAACGCGCTTCTATGTACATTGACAAAGAGAGTTTGATAGCCGGAAGATTTTGCAACAAAAAAATCTTGATGTCAAGCCATATGCATTTGCACAGTTGGGAAACGGAAGGAACGTTATGGATAAATTTTGTTTCAGCTTCGTCTCGACAAAGAATAATACACACCGAAAGCAACGATAAAACCAGTAAACCACGAAAGATGAAAAAGCGGCTCTAACGTTGGAACCCATTTTCCTACCACAGCCAAAAGAACACCTGCGAGCATTGCTATCATTGCTGGAGGGTTATAGCCTGAACGGTAGGAGTAGATTCCATCCGCTTTGTAGAGTTCGGCAACGTGAAGGATTTTTTTTCGCAACATAAAATAATCGCAGAGCATAATTCCTAACACGGGTCCTAACAACCCACTAATAACGATCAGCACATTGCTTATTTCATCCAAGAGCAACCAAGGACATATCACAATGCCAATCAACCCCGACAACACGCCGCCAACACGAAAACTAATTTTTTTCGGGAAAAGATTGGCAAACACATTTGCTGGAGCAATCACGTTTGCGGCGATGTTCGTACTCAATGTAGCGATAATCATTGCTATTTGTGCAAAAACAACCACAAAAGGGCTGTGGAATTTTGATACAAGCGTGACGGGATCCCACGGGGCATCTTCTGATACCAAAATATCGCTAAAACTGAGGATAGACGCGCACGTAACGAAAATACCAACGAACGAATAAAACATCATCGTGCCGGGTAATCCGATGAACTGCCCTATAATCTGGTCGCGTTGTGATTTTGCATACCGTGTTATATCAGCGATACTCAGCGACATCGTTGCCCAAAAGCCCACCATTGCTGTAAACCATAAAATATATTTCCATACTATGCTGGTAACTTCCTCTTCTTTTGCAAGTGTTGCCTGAATTATGCTGGAATATACATACTTGCCAGTGGCTGCATCGTGCATTCGCAACTGCAATTGCACGGGTTTCGCCTGAGAAAGCAAACCTGTTGTGTCCACACCTGCGAGATTTGCGGTGGAAAGCAAAATTTTGTCAGAAGATATTGGTTGCCAGTTTGGTTCAATGGTGTTGGCAGCAGAAGATATTTGAGGAAGCCAAAGCGCATATTCACTTGCTTTTGTGGTGGTATTCAATGATTTGAGTGGCTGGAGTTCTATCATAAATCCTGCTTCAGTTTTGTGAAGTATGGCGGTAGGGTGTTGCAACTGTGCGCCTTGCTCCAGCACTCTGCCAAATCCTCCCGTACTTTGCCAGCCCCAACCAATTAACACGATACCAATAACGATGAGAATGGGTGCAGAATAATCTTCAAGCCACTTAATGCTTTCGGTACCTTTCCAGATAAAATAAATGTTCACTATCCAGAATAATGCAAATGCAATAAATTTGCCCGCGCTCAAACCCGTTTCCCCTTGAGAGCCGGTCACAGCGTTCCAGATGGAATAGAATGCCAAACCGCCAATCCACGTTTGTACGCCAAACCATCCGCATGCAACAATCCCGCGTACAATCGAGGGCGCGTAGATACCTTTTGTACCAAACGCCGCACGTCCAATCACAGGAAATGGAATACCATAGCGCACACCGGCATGACCATTTAATGCCATCGGCACGGTAATCACGAGGTTTGCCAACCCGATAATCACAAGAGATGCCTGCCATGACAACCCAGATTTTATCATGTACGACGCAAGGATGTACGTGGGAATACACACCGCCATTCCCACCCACAGAGCCGCCAAATTCCACTTGTTCCACGTTCGCCCTTCTACTGGAACGGGCGCTAAGTCTGCGCTGTATAATGGCGATTGGGTAACATCTTCGGTAAGCGTTACAATTTCTTGGTTCATGTTATTGCTCCAGTACGATGGATAAAAATGCGGCGGGTAACATCATTATGGCGTAAAATAGCAAAAAATATCATTTAGGCTTCATCATAGAAGCTGAAAACTACGGAACCTATTCCCTTTTGGGTGATAGAATGCTATTTTTTATTTCCGGCTGTCCGCTTCTTAGCGGGCTGTCGGATTGACGCGGCGTTGTATTCGACAGCCCGACCCCGTAAGAACGGCAGGGCTGCTAAGTTCTGAATATATCAGGCTCGAAACAAGGCTTGTAAAGCCGCATCTGAAAATTCCCCTCTTTCCAAAGAGGGGTGGCTGGCGAAGCCAGACGGGGTGTTGTCTCACGTGCTATTCCCACTACCCCGTCAGCCAGACGGAAGCCGTCTGGCTGACACCCCTTCGCCAGCCGGAGACGGCAGGCGAAGGGGAATCTGAAGAACTTAGCAGCCCTGCGTAAGAACGGGGAATCGGACAGCCGAATAAAAGACGGTTCTATTGTCCAAAAAGGAGTAAGATAAGTACAAAGGCAAGGGTATAGGCAAGAACAGCAAAAAGCCCGCAATCGTAGCGATTGCGGGCTTTTTGCGGTGCTCCGGAAGTAGGACTTGAACCTACGACCCTCTGATTAACAGT
>JANYIG010000291.1 GCA_025358765.1 Candidatus Kapaibacterium sp. | reverse complement strand
GCCCACGAAATCCAACGATTTCGTGGGCGTTTTTTATGAACTTTTTTAGTACAGAACGGATTTGAGCGCAGAGAATCTACACAGTATAACAAGAGAAGGCTACATTGGTATTTTCAAACTCTCCCCACGGGTACGTGGCTCCCTGACTCTGCGCTCATTGTACCGCAAAGCGTTCGGTACTGAGATGAACCTTTTGAACTTTTCCCTTAATTCATCCGTGCAATCTTCTTTGCCTCAGGGAAAAGTTGCATCGCTTTTTGTACTTGCTTATCGGTTGTCACTTCAACCGCATTCGATTCGTTAATATTCCAAATAGCACGAGCAACCATCATCTTCAGAAACGTCTTCATCTGGCGTTCATCGGTTTTGTATTGCGCTTCGTCCCATTGGATGCCCTTCTTTTCTGCCATCACTCGAAGACGCTCTATTGCTGGTTCTTCAACCTCAAAGCTACTCAAGAATTTCGGAAAACTCGCCTTGTACGCCACACGTAGTTTTTCGCCATTGGAAGCCATATACGCATCGCCAAACTCGCGTAATACTTTTATTGCCACTTCGCGGTACAGTTTAGTTACGGTATCGTGTTTCACCACGTAATCTGGCACAATCCCGCCGCCGCCATACACCTTACGCCCGCTCAACGTCTTGAACACCGGACGCGAAGAATCTGCCTTATCACTTTTTACTTTTTCGCTATTGTGTTGAATATTGTCTCCCTCTTCGGCTTCAGTTCTGCCTGCCAAGGCTTTGTAATCTTTCACATTTTTGTAGGGGCGCTGTATGGAGCGTCCCGACGGCGTATAATAACGCGAAATGGTGAGCCTGTACGAAGAACCATCGGGCAAATCGTAGGGACGTTGCACTAAGCCTTTTCCGAAGGATGTTTCGCCTACAATCAATCCTCGGTCGAGGTCTTGAATCGCACCTGCTACGATTTCGCTTGCCGATGCAGAGCCTTCGTCGAGCAATACAATCAGAGGCAATGTCTCAAATTCGCCGCCCGCCGTGGAAGGATATTCATCATTAAACTCTGAGCGGCGACCGCGCGTGTACACGATTTTTTGCCCGGCTGGAATAAACGCATCCGCAAGTTCATACGCTTGTTCCAGCAAACCGCCGGGGTTGCCACGTAAATCCAAAATCAGGCGTTTCATGCCTTTTTTCTTGAGGTCTCTCGCGGCTTGCGTAAATTCATCCACCGTTGTTGCCGCAAAGCGGTTAATGCTCACAAAACCAACGTCTGTGCCGTCTATCAAAAAAGAAGCATCCACGCTATAAATGGGGATTTTATCGCGCACGATCGTAAAATCAAGTAGTTTTGCTTCGCTTGCGCGTTTGATAGAAACGGTCACTTTTGTGCCTTTCATTCCCTTCAAGCGCTTAATTACTTGTATATCAGGTATCCCTACAGCACTTTCACCGTTGATTTTCACAATTTTATCACCCGCACGAATACCAAGTTTTTCACTGGGACCCCCAACAATCGGCGATACAATGGTGATGGTATCGAGTAAAAGTTCGAATTGAACACCAATACCCTCAAAATTGCCACGAAAATCCTCGTCGTCGCGCTGTTTTTGCTCGGCGGGAATATAAACACTGTGTGGGTCAAGTTCGTTCAACATAGCTTTGACAGCCGCTTCGGTGAGTTTTTGGGGCTGCACGTCATCCACGTAATTCCGATTGGCGTTGTCAAGAATATTCTGAAACTTGCGTACTTGCTCGCTCACGCCGTCTCCAGACAGTGCAGGCATAGAAAAATTGGCAATAAGAACGCCAATAACAACACCAGCACCGATGCCAAGTCCAATAGGAAGAAGTTTTTTTGTTGCCATAGTTGTGGATCAAAAATCCTAAAAAATTTAGTGTTTTATGTGGTCATTATTTTATGGACATCCTCTGTCGGAAACTACCATATTTTCGCGTGATAGTCAAGCATTCATCGTGCTTTCGCTCTCTACTTATGATTCGGATTTATTCATTGTAAAGACGGGTATTCGATACGGACATTGCTCACCGCACCAGCGCTGCGTTGTGTGATAATCTCCCGGATACGGCGCTCCATCTCCGTTTTTACCCGTTCCATCATATCGGATTGCTCCACGCTTGCACGAACTTCATGTTGCATCGCATTGACCGCATGTTCCCTGTCTTCGGCGGTAATAAAGTTCCAGAAGCCGCTTTCGTCCTTTGCTACAGAATATTGTTTCATTTCAAGTGAAAGCAATCGGGGTTTAGGAAGTATCACTTGTACAGAAAGCTCACCAGAAGAGGGCTGAAGAATATCTATCGTAAAGGATTCGTGTAAGTCAAAACCAGCCTTCGCAATAAATTCACCGCGCAACATCAATGTTTTTGTGCTTCCGATATAAGTATGTTGCCATGAATATTCTTTAAAGAGTGTTTGTTGCATAAGCGCCAACTCAAGGATTGGGGAAGTTTGCTGAATCACCGTCAAACCGTTGATCGTCACGCGCGGCGTAATGTTCAATACGGATTTGATGCCCTCTGCGGTTTGTTCAGCAAGGTTTTTTGCGGTGTTGGCTGCATTAGTGACAATCGAACGAATCACGACATAACCCAGCGCGAGCAATACGATGACCACACCAATTCGCAACATCCATCGCGTTTGCCGTGGTTCGCTCATACAGCCTCCGTTGCAGCGAATTTCGACACGTCATATTCGAGTGTGGGGGTATGTCCATTGCTTATGCTAGTGGGAACGGGAATGGGTTTTACTTTGAGTACGACAATCGTCATATCGTCGTGCATGATGCCGCCCTGGGACCATACTCCCGCCCGTTCCAACAGCGCTGCTATGATAGAGTGTGGCGCGAGAGAGCCAACTTCGCGGAAACACTCTTCAATCCGCTCGTAATCGAGTACTTCATTTTCGGCATTAAATAGTTCCGGTAGTCCATCACTCATCATCAACAATACGTCATCATCCTCAAGCGGCACAGTCAGTTCTGTGTACGGAAAATCTGCGATACTGCCGAGCGGCAATGCCTTAATCAACAAACGGTCAACGGTTCGCGTTTTTGCGCGATACAGCAGAATCGGTGGCATCCCCGCAACGGCAATCACCGCTTGCCGCCCAATCAATTTCACAATCGTCAAGCACATATACATGCCGCGCATATTCATGTTGCGGATACCGCGCGAGATGCGTTGCAACAGCTCTGCGCCGTTATCGTGCCGCGTAAGAGTTTGCACGTAACTTTTTGTGGCAGACACGAGAAAACCAGCTTTCATGCCGTGTCCAGTAGCATCTCCCACAACCGCGACGAGTGTACCATCGGATGCAATCTTAAAATCATAATAATCACCACCAACCTCGGTTGCGGTTTCCATATAGGCAGCAATTTCAAAACCCGGATGCTCCGGCACAGATTTTGGCAGCATCGAAAGCTGCAACGCCCGTGCTTCCTCAAGTTCGTGGGTTTTGCGGCTATTGTCGGCTTCAAGGAGCGTTTGCCGTATTGCTTGCTCACTGGCAATACGCTCTTGCTCCAACGTTCGTTCGGAAAGCTGTCGGATTTGCACGAGCTGTCGTGCCAGATTGCGGTTCGTACGCGAGACGTACAGCGCAATATAGACGGACATAGCAAACGGAAGACTCATGTACCCCGCAAACGTCACAAGCTCTTGCGTTTCCATCGTCATGTCCATAAACGATTGCGACCAGCCAAGCATGGAAAAGATTTTCATTCCGCTCCGCACCAGCCACATAAATGCATAATCTAATACCCCAAAAGCCAGTATCCATGCGCCACTCTGCCGTTGAAGAATGCCACGCATAATCACAACTCGTAAACCTTCAAATGCACAACCCGCCAAAAAAAGCGTCCACATAAGCCCCGTTGTCTTGGTGGTTCCAAAGGTCACCAACAATGTGCTACAGACAAGGCAGAGTACCGCAATCAGCCAGATACGCCGCGGTATTACGGGATAAAAAATGGCATACAAAAATGCAAGATAAAACCCACTGAGTACGGTTGTGTAAACATACTGCGAAACGTTGAACAGCATGAACAGTGCGGGGTCAGTCCCGACGCTCATGTAATAGTTCACAAAAAAACGGAATAGCACCGTCGCCGAGAACAGGCTAAAAAACAGGTTTGCCTTTTGCTGCGGGTAAAAAATAAAAAGAAAGAGATGAATGAGCGTGAGTGTTGCCAAAACACCGAACGCAATCAGTGACGGCACAGCATGAAAGCGTGTTTTTTCCGTGTCGTCGGCAAATGCTTGATTAAGCGCTTTCAGGTGTACCTCAAAACCCGCCATGTCACTGTATTCAATGTTTACATAGCGGCGGAATTCAGCAAATGCCTGTGTGTTGGAATAACGCACAGCAAGCACGTATTCACCAACGTCGCCAAATTGGAGTGCTATCGGCGTTGTCATTGGATTAAAACGCTGCTCTTGAGCGGCTAAGGTAGACACAATACCGTACTGCTGCACTAAACGCCCGTTCAAATACACCTCCGACGCACCTTTTTGATACATCAGCAGTGCAACCGCTTGATTCCGTAGTGTGGAATCAATCACAATGTGGAGGCGAAACCAACCAATACCCTGCCAATCCTGCGGTTTGAGCTTTTTGAGCATCAACATCGCAGGCAACTCGCTCCATGAACGATCGTTCAGAGCAGGCGATGCAAATGCTGGATTATCACCTTCATGAAATTTCCAGATATAGGGCAACATAGCACCCTGCCAGAAAATGCCCTGTTCCGGCGTTCGTAGTAAGATTGACGAAGTAAGTGCCACACGCCCCACACTATCTTGCTTGAGCGGTTGATTCATTTTTTCGCCCGCCATGACGGACAGTTTCATCGAAACGCACAACACAAAAAATAGAAACAACGCGCCCACAAATGTGTTCGCAATGGCACAAATGGCTCTGATCGTTCGTTTCCACTGTTTCATAATCACCTCAGTGTTATTCATCCCTCTGTTGTTCTCACTCTCTGTACCGATGCTCACTATTCCCGTCATACGTTAATCCACCTGTAAGTGTTTCGCTAAAAATTGCTCCATCGCTTCATAAAATTCAAAACGATTTTCTTCGTTACGGAAACCATGCCCCTCGTCTTCTTTCACCAGATACGGAACGTCAATACCGCGTTGTTGTAATGCCTCAACAATTTGGTTTGATTCCTCAATATTCACCCGTGGGTCTTTTGCGCCTTGTACGACCAAAAGCGGCGCTTGAATCTTATCCACGTGATACACTGGCGATGCAGCTTTGAAAAGGTCTGCGTCGGTTTCTGGATTGCCGACCATTTCATACATCATCGCCAAAAACGGCTTCCAATACGGCGGAATGGTTTTCATAAACGTGAACAAATTGCTCACGCCTACGTAATCAACACCGCAGGCATACAGCTCTGGTGTGAACGCCAGCCCCGCCAGCGTTGCATAACCACCATAACTACCACCATAAATTGCCACACGGTTCGGGTCAGCAATGCCCTGCTGAATAAGCCACGCTACGCCATCGCTAAGGTCGTCTTGCATGGCGCGTCCCCACTGCTTGAACGAGGACTCCCAAAACGCCCGCCCATAGCCCGTTGAGCCTCGATAATTCACCTGTAATACGGCATAACCACGATTAGCAAGAAACTGAACTTCGGGGTTGTACCCCCACGAATCCCGCACCCATGGACCGCCGTGCGGATTCACTATAACAGGCAAATTCTTGTGCTGAACGCCCTTCGGAAGTGTCAAATAGCCGTTGATAGTCATCCCGTCGCGCGAAGTATAATGAACGGGTTTCATCTCGCATAAATCCTTCTCATGCAGCCATGGGCTTATGTCGGAGAGCTTTGTCAGCGTGTCTTTGTTCAAGTCGAACAGGTAATATGCGCCAAGCGAGCGGTCGCTGTACGTGCGGACAATCATCACATCTTCGTTTGTGGTCATGTCGGCAATGATAGTTTCATACCCCACAAGCCTTGCAGAAACACGATTGTAGAGGTTTTCGGTATAATGATCCAAAAAACGCCGTTCACGCTTCCACGTTAAATACGAAATCGCCGTTAAAACCTTGCGATGACGCGAGAAAGCAAGCTGCGATACGTCCACATCAGGATGCTCGAACAATACTTCCAATTCTTTGGCGTTTGCAAGATCAAATTTCACAATCGCACTTTTGTCACGCCCCAGATTGGACGAGGCATAGAGGTGTTTGTTGTCGAACGTAAAAAATAGCGGGTCAATAGTTTCTTTGAAGTTCATTGTAAGCGATGGACGGAAGTCCTCGTCCTCCGTATCGCGGTACAACAACGTTGTATTCACGCCATCGGTTGTGGCTGCGCCGCGAATTTTGCCATCGTGGTCAGTGAGCCATCCCGTGATATTTCCCGGGTTCTCTGCCACGAGCGCGAGTTCACCCGTCACAATATTTAACCTGTAAGCATCAAAAATTTCGGGATTGTTTTTGTTCAAGCCCACAAGAATATAATCTTTGTTCGTTTCGTCGTGTTCCAACGCATCAATGATTTGTGCACGAACGCCGTCGAAGGGCGTTATATCCTTGCTATTTGCCCCATCACGGTCAACCGCAACGACATGAAAATTTTCGTCGCCCCCAAAATCTTTAACGTACAAAATACGCTGATTGTTTTTCCAGAAATAACCACTAATGTCCCGTGCCGTCTCGCTTGTGACGCACACCACCGTGCGTGGGTCGCCAAGTTCGCTACGAAGCTGCACGTGAATATTCATGCGGCTCTGACCGTCTTCGGTTTCAACGGGCTGAAGCCACGAAATATGCGACCCGTCTGGTGAAATCTGATAACCAGCACGATCGGGATTACGAAAAAAATCACGCAAAGAAATTTGTTGCGGTTGTGAATTTTGAGCGTGTTGAGCGTATTGGGCATTTTGTGTTTGCGGCATACGATAACGAATGGTTGTAGTAGAAGAAATCAACGGTAAAAAATTTTATGAAAGAAATACATCAAGCCTTTATGAGCTTTACAAGGGATTACGCAGCGCAATTTACAGCGAAATTTCGCTCACAGTGAATCAATTTGAAATTGTTAATTTTAAATTCACAGTAAATTCATAATTAACAGACTAATTTCGCAGTGTAATTATTGTTGTTTTACTATTCAGGAGGTTGGTATGAGTTCAATACGGAACCACACAACAGCACATCCACAATTTGTTCCGCTGTGTACTGCACAATTTACCAAATTTTTCGTTACCAAATTTTTCGTTGCTGTCGCTGTCGTGTTCGCATCTGCTTTTGTTTCTGTTACGGCGCAACAGTCCGAACAGAGTTCACAACCACGTGCATCACAGACGCAGACAACGACTCAGGTTATCCAAAGCACAGCAGCAGCGACCCCAATCGTCGTTCAAACGCTGGCGCTTACGGACAATGAAAGCGCAACGGGTCAAACCCCAGCTTATACGCCCGTTCAGGTTGATATGAACGCGCTCAGAAAATGTATCGGTTATCCGGTGAAGGCATTGGCGAAGAAAATCGAAGGTCGTTTTGATGTGGTGATTTACATCAACGAGCAAGGTGAGGCAACCAACATAAACTTTGAGTCTGCAAGCCTTCCGAAGGATGATGAAACGACAGAATTGATTGCAGCAACATTAAACGGCGTGAAGCGCTGCAAATTTACGCCGGCCACCCGCAACACCGTTCCCGTGAGCAGCGCAGTGAAAATACCATTTAGATTTATGCTATAACTGCCGCCGCCTTAGAACATCTCACACTCCTCCAAATCCCCTTTCCGTTGGTACGTCGGAAGGGGGATTTTTTTGTTTTACCATATTGAAGTTTAGATAAAATTGTCTGTTTCGCCCCTCATCCCCCGCCTTCTCCCAAAGGGAGAAGGAGCGAAGACAAAGAAAATCAATGTCTTCTGAAGCCTTCTCCCTTTGGGAGAGGGTTGGGTGAGGGCAAACACAAGAG
>JANYIG010000205.1 GCA_025358765.1 Candidatus Kapaibacterium sp. | reverse complement strand
CCGTCTTTTATTCGGCTGTCCGATTCCCTGTTCTTACGGGGTCGGGCTGTCGAATACAACGCCGCGTCAATCCGACAGCCCGCTAAGAAGCGGACAGCCGGAAATAAAAAATAGCATTCTATCACCCAAAAGGGAATAAGACTTTTCTTCTTTCTCGAAAGCGTCTTCGCGGATTTTTGACTGCCGTTGCTCCATAAAAAATATGCTCACTGCGAAAGGAATCTTCGCCCGAAGCGAAAAATTTGCTAATATTGGCAGCAAATCTACCGATTACGAATTCTATTCAATAATTATACCTTCCGAAGGAGTACACTAATGGGCGTTATTATGCAAGCCTTTTATTGGGATTGTCCACAGCACGAAAACAAGGAACAACAATGGTGGAATCACGTTCGCAGCCAAATTCCAACACTCAAAAAAGCGAGATTCACCGCACTGTGGCTTCCGCCCACAGGCAAAGGAGCCGCTGGCGGATATTCGATGGGCTACGATCCGTATGATTATTATGATTTGGGCGAGTTCGACCAGAAAGGTAGCATCCCCACACGCTTCGGAACTCGTGACGACTTGAAAGCCTTGATTGACGAAGCACACAAAAAAGACGAACATGGAAAAGACATGCAGGTGTATAACGACCTCGTGCTGAATCACAATGCCGGTGCCGATGCGGAGGAGTTGAATCCTATCATCAATCAACAAGTTTGGACAAAATTTACTCCTAAAAGCGGTAAGTTTTTTCGTAACTGGGAGTGTTTTCATCCGTCGCCTTATCGCGCACAGGACGAAGATCTTTTTGGTGGAATGCCGGATTTGTGTCACTATAATCCTTATGTTTTTGGTGAATTTTCGCGCCTGGCGCGGTGGTTGGTGGAAGAAATTGGTTTTGATGGCTTCCGATACGATTTTGTGAAGGGGTTTGGCGTGTGGGTGATTGATGCGCTTCAGGGGCAGCGCTACATCAGAGATGGCAAGGTTTTCAAGCCTTTCGGTGTGGGTGAATGCTGGGATACGCCGGACATCATTGACGAATGGCTCAGTCGCGCCAATGCTACATCGGACAACCCCGTTCGCGCCTTTGATTTCCCATTACGCGGTCGTTTGAAGGATATGTGCGACAATCCAAACTACAACCTCCGCAACCTGCCGCACCCGGGAACACTGCTTACCAGTCGTCCGAGCGAGGCTGTGACGTTTGTGGAGAATCACGATATTGTGCGTGATATGCCGATTGTCCGGGATAAAATGCTTGCCTACGCCTTCATCCTCACACACGAAGGGTATCCATGCGTATTCTGGCAGGATTATTACACGTGGGATCTGGCGAAGGAGGGTACACCAAACGGCATCGAAGCACTTGCCCGTGTTCACGAGGAGTACGCAGGTGGCTTATCGTCTATTCTTTGGCTCGAAGAACACCTCTACATTATGCAGCGCAACGGTTGGGGCGAGCAAAAAGGTTTGATGTTCGTTATGAATACACAGCAGGAAGGCTGGCGCGGAAGTAGCGTCCAGACACGGTGGCGAAACATGACGTTCAAACCCATTGCGTGGTGGAGTGCAAACGATACCGAATCGCCCGAAGAAAAACGCTCCGACGGTAGTGGAAGCGCAGAGTTTTGGGCTCCACCGCGGGGTTATGCTGTCTATGTACCGGAATTTTGATACTTACATTCAAAACGTTCGTTGTTCACTTTTTACCCCATCTACTCTATGCAATGGTTCGGATATCAAGACTTTGGAGTGCGAAATTCATTTTGCCTCTGCTCTGCCGGAGACGGTATATGCAGCAGACCTCATTACAGAGCGCTTCAGTATTCTATGCGGAATAAATTTCGTATTCCATGGTGTATGTTGAGTTTTGTTATTGCCTCGTTATTCTTATCATTCAACGTTTGGGCGCAAGTCTCTACTGCACGTCCGCTTGTCCTTCGCACCGACAGCGCCTATTCGCCAGCGCTTGGGCGGATGAAATCATTCACGGTGCTATTGCCTACGGCTTACGATTCTACGATGGCGTATCCCGTGTTGTATCTGCTGCATGGATTCGGCGGTTCGCACCGCGATTGGAGTATGAGGACGGAGCTGGTGCAATACGTAGGGCGCTTCCCCACGCCGCTTATTGTCGTGATGCCGGATGGCGAAAATTCGTGGTACGTAAATTCGCTCACGAATCCCCGCGACCGTTTTGAGGATTACATTGCAAACGAGATTCCACAAGCGGTGCAGAAGAAACTACAGGGCAAATATCGCATAGATACAACACGGCAGGCAATCGCTGGGCTTTCAATGGGCGGCTATGGCGCAACAATGCTCGCGCTGCGATATCCTGACCGATTTCGCTGTGTGGGTGCATTCAGCGCTGTGTTGACCGTTCCGCGCGACCTTGTTCCGGTGGCGACAGGTGTGAATATTGTGGCAAACCCAACGGCGATATTCGTCATTCCAAGCCTTTTTGCAGCATTTGGTGGCAGCACAACGTCGCCTGTGAGCGAGAATGAACGAGCATTCCGTACCGATCATGATGTGTTTGCCTTGCTTGTGGCTCATCAAGCGAAACAACAGGCTAAGAAAATCTCCCCTGAAGCGCTTCCCTACATATATCTGGCGGTTGGGATTCAGGATAGGTTGCGATTATTGCCCGGCAATGCCGAATTTGCAAATCTACTCCGTGTAGCCGCATTTCGCTATGAATATCATGAATTACCGGGTGGGCATGATTGGAAGTTCTGGGATGCCTCGCTTCAATCGTTTCTTCAACGTTTGCAGAAGGTTTTTCAGCCATAACGTACGTTTGCCTTTATGCCGCAAGATGATTATGTGCCGTTTGCTGTATAAATCGCTCCATCCAATGTGCCATCACGGCAGCAATACCTTCCATCACAAGGTTGGGCGCATGAATCGGTTCCACACTCCAGCTTCCAAGCGCTCGCTGAAGCAAGCCCGCATCCCCACCAGTGAGGCACACAAGCGGTTGCTGTCCGTCAAATTCACGGTGTACTATATTCTCCGCAATACCACGTACCGCACCCGCCGCGCCATGTACCACGCCCACCCGCATCGCTTGTGTCGTACTTGTGCCGCACGATACATCTTCAAAAGCCGCTTCAATACTCGGCAAAAGCTGTGTGGATTCATGCAAGGCGCGTAATTGCGTACTGATACCCGGCAAGATTGCCCCGCCTACACATTTGCGGTGTACATTCACGGCGTTGAGCGTGATAGCCGTGCCACAATCAATCGTGATAACAGGTTTAATGAGCGTTGGATCGTGATGCAAAGCGCCTATCATGCCAAGTACGCGGTCGCTGCCAATGCCTTCAATCGTCGTCACATCCACAAATGGCTGTTGCGGGAGCATTCCCGAAAGCGCTTGAATTTTGATACTGCTCCGCTTTCGCATTTCCGTTTCAAATTCAGCGAATATTACGGGGTTCACTGATGAAACACCAAGCAGAAGCTGCTTTCCGGGGAAACTCCATAAATATTTGTGCATAGCGTCTTTCCAGCCGTCGTTGAATTCATGCACGAAAAAATGTCCGTCAGCAAGAATTTTTATGCGCGTGTTGCCGATATCTACTGCGCCCGGAATGTACATTACGGGGGATGTTGTCATAGAAAATTGTTGTTCAATGGATGATAATGCCGCAGAACTTACGCAACTCAAGGGGTAAAACCAAACCTTCGCTATCGTTGCGCTGTATCGCTGTATCATGGTCGGATTGCAAGACTGAAAAAACAACCGTTTTTATTTTTGCACTCACGAAGGATTTCACTAAGTTGTTCGCGCTACGAACTACTGTTTTTTCATTTCATTTGTGTTGGAGGAAAGCATGAACGGACGCGCGAACAATTTCATATGCGTGTTTCAGCGAATCAGCTTGCTCACGGCATTCTGCCTGATGCTGGTGATGGTTAGTTGCGGCAAAAAAGAAGACCCGCGCTGGGCGGAGGCACAGAAAAAAGCCGAACAGCAGCTTGATGCCAAAAAAGAAGCCATCAAAGAAGGTACAATGCCAAAGCCGCAAGAAGGCGGTGGATTCAATAAATTCTTTCCGGCGGCTGGTGACGGTTTTGAACGTGTTGCAAGCCAAGAAAAAGAGGGATTTTCTGAGTACAAACTCAAAAAAGGCGGCAAAGAAGTGGCTATGCTCGCTATCAACGACATTGCAGCAAATCCAAGCGCGGCTGATAAATTCAAATCCAGCACACGTATGATAGGCGGTTTCCCAGCCGTTGACCAAGGCGCTATGGCAAGCGCAGTGCTTGTCGCAAATCGTTATCAAGTGAAAGTGCTTTCCCGCGATCCAAGTTTCACAAAAGCTAACCGCGACGCATGGCTTGCAAAGTTCAATCTGCAAGGGCTTTCGACGATGAAGTAATTGAAAATTAAGAATTAAGAATTAAGAATTTGTAACTTGTAATCTACCATTTGAAATAGTATGAGCAAAACAATCGTTGAACTTACGGACGAGCTGCCCTCAAGCGGCATGACGGTTCGTCTTCTGCAAGGCTTAGATTTCCTTGTTCCCGGACAATGGACGAATTTGACGGGCTTTGAAAATACCATCACAACCGTGACGGGCGAAACAGACCCCGAAATGATACGGCAAATCGGTGAGCGTGCGATTTATCTTTACAACGACTCCGAGCAAGGCTACCAACGTGCTGTGTGGCTGTACCAAACGGCAAACAGCATGGGCGGTAAACTTGGTGCAGCAGCGCTTGCCAACAAAATCGGCGAAAGCGTATCGTTTTTGTCGTTCCTCGAAAAAATTACACCGCAAGCAGACAACGCGCAGATGATAGATTTCTGCTTAAAACTTACGGCGGAAGTGGTGGCGTACTACAAAATCAACGGCATTCCGGGTGACGGCATGGGTGAGTTTATGGCGGCGGTCGGCGATTATGGCAAAGAATCCATCATGCGCCTTGCAGCGCTTGTCACACTTGATGGCTTGATTCCGCTTGGACCAGATTTTCTTCGCAAGGTGGAATCCACGATGAGTGGATTGGACTTCAGTAGCAATCCTGTGTTTAACGCTATGGGCAATCTGATTCCGGGTTCGGATAAATTAGGTTTTGTTGGTAATGCGTTCCATTCAATGAAGGATTGGATGGATAATTTTGTGTCGTCACGCGGCATCACGGCGGAAGGTGTTGTCGGCAATCTCAAAAACTTCATTGAGGTCTCCGACGACCGTTTGGACTACGTTGCAGGCTTTTTGGACATGACCACAAATTACTTCGATTACACGGGCGTTCAAACCGTTGCACGGCGTTTGGTGGAACGTGCAGTAGCAGAAATTTAAGCAGAAATTTTATTCTGAACTTTATTCTGAATCACGGGCGGTGTTGCTGATACATTAGATTTAAGATAATGCCGCCTGTTTATCATTTAAGTTTAGATAATCTTGACTACCCTCAAGCGCATCACCCCTCTGCAAGCCGCCACGAAGACGTGTTGCGTCTTGCTTCTCCCCTTAGAAGGGGAGATTGAGTGGGGTTCTTGCGCGTAAGGTTTGATGCGGTTTTCAGGAATTTATCTAAACTTCAATATCACACACTAATATGCTTATCACAACAACAGAATCCATCCAAGGGCGCATCATCAAGCAATACTTGGGCATTGTCACGGGCGAAGCGATTGTTGGTGCAAATATTTTCCGCGACTTGTTTGCGGGCGTTCGGGATATCGTCGGTGGTCGCTCCGGTGCATATGAAAAGGAGCTTGCTCGCGCCCGCGAAACCGCTTTTGCTGAGATGCAAGAATTAGCAGAGCGTTTGGGCGCAAATGCCGTCATTGGTGTAGATTTGGACTACGAAGTCTTAGGCGAAAACAACGGAATGCTGATGGTGAGCGTCAACGGCACGGCGGTCGTTTTGGAGTAAGCGGGCGGAAGTGCACGAGGTAAAGAAGAGCAACTGCACGAACGAACCCAATGACCAATGCACTCATGACCAAATAATCAATGACATCTCCCGACCGACTTGCACAACATTTAGAAGCCGCACGGGGCTTGACGCGCGTGATGGATAACCTTGTACGTGTTCCCGGCACACAGATGCGCTTCGGGCTTGATCCGATTTTGAGTCTTGTTCCGGGCTTGGGTGACGCGGCAGGGGCTGCTCTTTCGGGATATTTGGTGTTTATAGCCTCGCAGTGCGGCGCTCCAGTATCCATCATGTTGCGAATGCTGTTGAATGTTGGGATTGATATGATTGTTGGCGTTGTGCCGGTATTGGGCGACGCGATGGACTTTCGTTTGAAAGCAAATTCGCGTAATCTGGTGCTTTTAGAGCGATATTTACAAGAACCGCACGACACGCACCGCACGAGTGCTTGGATTGTGGGTATTATTTGCATATTATTGATTGCCATGATTGTCCTCATCGGCGTGGGAGCAACCTTCGCGCTGCAAGCATTCGCAGCACTTTTAGGTCTTCCACTCTGGTAACGCACAAGGTAACATACCATTACAATCGTAACTAATGGATTCAACCTCAACAATGACGAGCATAGTGAGCGGCGCTGCCAGCGGTACGCTTACGAACACTATTGCTATGGCAGTTGGGTCGTCTTGGGTGTCGGGCATTAACCTCTATGCGGCGGTAGCGACGTTAGGTTTGCTGGGAAAATACGCTCACATACCGCTTCCGGGTGACTTGTCGTTCGTAACGAGTTGGTGGGTGTTAGGAACCGCCTTGTGCCTGTACTGCGTGGAATTTCTTGCCGATAAAATCCCCTATCTTGACACCGCTTGGGATGCCGTTCATACGTTTATCCGCGTACCAGCAGGTGCGGTGCTTGCGGCTGCGGCATTTGCGAACTTCGACCCCGCTATACGAGGCGTGGCGCTGCTTTTGGGTGGCAGTTTGGCACTCAGTTCACATGGCACAAAAGCTGCAACTCGCGCTGCCATCAATACCAGCCCCGAACCCGTCACAAACGCCGTTGCAAGCGTTGGCGAAGACGTGCTGGCGGTAGGTTCCATCTCGCTTGCGGCATTTTACCCGATCATCTTGCTGGTTTTGGCGGCAAGTGGCGTGATAGTGTCGTTCATCGTCATTCCGAAAACTATTCGTTATTTCCGCACTATGAAAAATAGCATGCGGGACGTGCGGGATAAGCTCTTTCTTCGATAAATTTTTTGGTAATTTCTTCAATCATTTGTTGCCGTATTAAGCATTATTCAGTGCCGATGCGGTTTTTGTCTTACTCATATTTTTAGGGAGAGTTCACAATGGGCATTATTTCGTGGATTTGTTTAGGCTTAATTGCCGGAGCGTTGGCTAAATGGATTATGCCGGGCAAAGACCCAGGCGGCTGGATTGTTACTATCGTCATCGGCATCGTTGGTGCGATGTTGGGCGGCTGGATTGGCACTATGATTGGGTTGGGCGATGTGTCTGGCTTTAATCTCAAAAGTGTGGGGATCGCTATTGTGGGTTCGCTGATTTTGTTAGGCGGCTACCGTGCGGTTAAAACTCTTATGTAAGATTTTTTCTTTAATACACAAACGTCAAAGCCCGCTGTCCCTCAAGTTCTGAGGTTCGGCGGGCTTCTTCATTTGAGCGAATATGTTGCCGAATATTGCACCAAATCTACGACCAATGACCAAGCAACCAATGGCGAATGACCAAATATTCGATTCTCGCTTCGATGTTTGCATTATCCTGTTGTACACCGTGCTGAACGATGCACGAACGCTTAACATCGCACGAACACTCGTCAAACACGGCAAATCGGTGTGTATTATCTCGTTAGGGAATGATGCTGCTCGTACAACGCTTTTGGCTCACGGTATCACGCTCATCCCGCTTGCGGGTGAAACACAAGGACGGTTTGTGATGCGATGGTTGGATTTTGCGCGGCAGGTGTTTCCGCTTCTGTTTCGCGTGAAGGCGCGTTCATACTGGGCTGCGGATGGGTATTCGTTGCCGTTTGGCTTGTTATTTTCCGCATTTCATCGTGCAAAATTTATTTATGATTCCCGCGAAATTTATTCCGCATTAGGAACCTTGCAGGGACGAGCGTTTACACAGCGCGTGATTGCTGCAATGGAGCGCTTTTGTGTTCGGTTTGTGGATAAAATCTTTACCTCCGGGCAGCTTGATTCGGAATACCTTGCAAAGCGCTTCGGCATTGCCGTTCCGAAGGTTGTGATGAACCTACCGCCGTATAAACCGCATCAGCGATTCAATCTTATCCGCGAACGGTTCCAATTGTCAGCAACAACGCGGATTCTGGTGTATCAGGGCATGATTTTTCACGGGCGGGGGATTATGAAGGTCGTGGAAGCGTTGCCATTTCTTACGGATACAGTTTTTGTGCTGTTTGGCGACGGCGATTATGCCGACCACGTTCGCAAGATCGCAGAAACGCTGGGTGTGAGTCACCGTGTGCTATTTGCCGGAAAAGTGTCGTACGATGAACTTTCCATCTGGACAGCATCCGCCGATGCAGGAATGACGCTCATTGAGCCAATTTCGTTCAGCTATACGCTGGCGCTGCCAAATAAACTTTTTGAATATTGCATGGCTGGTATTCCTTCGCTCGTGAGCGATTTGCCCGCCATGCGCCATGTACTGGAAGAACACGCCATCGGGCGGTTGGTTGCGCCAGATGCTACGCCACAAGAACTCGCTCGAATAATCAACGAATGCCTTACCCCTGAAGCAAAAACTGACTTCCGTATTGCCTGCGAACAAGCATCCAAGCGCTTTTGTTGGGAAGCGCAGGAACACATTGTTCTTGAACTGGCTTCATAAGGGTCAAGGATTAAACTTCTGACCACTCACACCGCTGAATCCTTTTCCACCCAACCGTCCAAAAGCTCTACAATGCGTTTACCGTATTGTGCGTTTACTTCGGAGTGCGTCACCTGAATAATCGTTGTACCCTCACTGTTAAGCCTCACAAAAAGCTCCATGATTTCTTTGCCCTGTTTGGAATTCAAATTGCCCGTCGGTTCGTCTGCCAAAATCACTTTGGGACTTGTAATTACTGCCCGCGCAATGCCCACAAGCTGTTGTTGTCCGCCGGAAAGTTGGCTTGGAAACAAGTCCTTTTTTGCTACAATGCCAAAACGGTCGAGGATATCCGCTACCATACTTTTGCGCTCGCCAGACTTAAAGCCGTGATAGAGCAACGGTGCTTCGATGTTTTCATACACCGTCAGGTCGTCAATCAAGTGATAGCTTTGGAACACGAAGCCGATGTACTTTTTGTGCAACTCCGCACGTTGGCGTTCACTGAGTTTGTGAACAGGCTCATCGTAGAAGGTGTAATCACCGCTCGAAGGCTCATCGAGCATTCCCAAAATGTGTAAAAGCGTGGATTTTCCGGAGCCGGAGGGTCCCATAATCGAAACAAACTCGCCTTGTTTGATGTTCAAAGTCGCCCGCCGTAACACAAACGTCTTTATGGAGCCATTTTGGTAATATTTTTCAATGTTCGAGAGCGTTATCATAAAAATTCTGGATAATACTTGGTTAAATTGTTTTTATATGGCGTACGTAAACGGCAGTCCGGTCATCGCTGTCATTGTCCTAATCTCATTCGTGAGCTGTTCGGTGCGGCGCAGGATATACATGCGGTCAAGTTTTTCGTTGAAGCGATTAAAGCTCCACTGATATTGCACCCAAAGCATAATGGTGATGCAACACGCCATCCCAAGCGCAAAGCCCACGATGTTGATTGCTGAATATATTTTGTTCCGCATCAACTGACGTAGGGCGATTTTTAGGTAACTCTGGAGCATAATTCGACTGCTAAAGTGTTGAATATTTTTTCGTGACAATCTCAATATTCATGCCAAGCGGTAAAAGCCTGATTCTATGCGGTCTTCATGGTGCTATTCTTACATCATCCTCGCTGATTACTGTCCGCTAACAGTACAACGGGTGTTCATTTACGGACAATTTTATTTCAAATATGTCATGAATGATGCGTTTTCATCGTGGTTTCATCTTCGGACTGTATCTTGGTTACAGAAGGTTCACACAGAATCAATTTTATCATTCTTTTTCTACGAGGTTTTATATGCAATGTACAGCCATCACTCTCAAAACCAGACAAGCTGGACACGCCATGCTCGCAAGTGTCAGCGTATTTTTGCTGGTATGCGCGGTCAATATGGTAGCATTCGCGCAAGCTGAGAAAAAAATAGCGAAAAAAGACGTTCCTGCAAGCATTATTGCGGCATTCGCGCAGGCGTATCCCAAAGCAATCGTCAAAACCTACATTAAAGAACAAAAAGACGGCAAGACCGTCTATGAGCTTGAAAGCAAAGACGGTAGTCTTTCGCGCGACGTTATCTACGCCGCAGACGGCACGGTGCTTGAGGTTGAAGAAGCAATGGACGTGAAGGCATTGCCCGAAGCGGTTGCGAAGGCAGTTTTAGCACAATATCCGAAAGCCGCGTTGAAAACAGCCGAAAAAATCACAAAAGGCGCAATAATTGAATACGAAGTTGGGTTTAAAAGTGGTAAATCCACAATGGAAATGGTCTTGGACGCAAATGGAACCGTTGTGAAACCCGCAAAAAAATAAGAAACAATAAGAAGTAAAAATACCATGAAAGGCTATACAACAATGAAATCCTTATTATTTGCGGTTGCGGTTCTGATTCTCTGCGTCTGTGCGACGGAAGCATGGGCGCAGAACGTCGTGCAGAGCGCCCTCATGCTACGCGGAAAAGTCATGGACGAAGATAGCGCCGCTATTGCGAATGTACGTGTGTTTGCAACAGCGCTCACAATCACGAGCGGCACAACTGGCAAGCGCACTGGTGGGGCATCGAACAAACAAGGCGAATTTATTATCAAAAACCTCACGCCCGGTCGTTATGCGGTGAGCGTGGCATGTATCGGCTTTCGAGATTTCACGGATACGGTGGAGGTAAAGGGCGATGGAAACACCACGCTCATGATTGTCTTGAAATCCATCTCGTCCAGCAAGGGCGATGAAATCGTTGTGTCTGCCACGCGGCTTGCACGGGCGATTTCGGACGTGCCAGTGCGGATGGAAGTCATTCCGGCGGAGGAATTGGATGAGTCTATTACAATGGGCTTAGGTTCGGCAAAGATGGTGTTGGGCGAGCTTCCCGGGCTGATGGCGCAAGGCACTGGCTCCGCTTTGGGTGCAGCAACCATGCGTATCCACGGGCTTGATGGGCGCTACACGCAGATTCTCGTGGACGGAATCCCCGCGTTTGGTGGTTTGAATATGAATTTTTCGGTGTTACAGCTTCCGCCCCTGAATCTGCGCCAGTTGGAGATTATTAAAGGCGCTGCGGCTGGTGTGCAAAGCGATGCCATTGGCGGCATTATTAACTTTTTGACGAAAATTCCCCGCAGCGAAACGCCCGAAGGAACGCTTGTGGCGAGCTATACCTCGCTTGGGGCGTTTGACGTAGCCGGATGGTACGGCCAGATGTTTGATAATCTCGGCGTTTCGTTGCACGTCACCTCGAACAACCAGCCACGACGGGACATTGACGGCGATGGATACGTGGACGTGCCGTTGCAACGCCGCTTCCACGTGAATCCAAAACTGACTTACCAATTCTCGCCCGATGCGAACCTGACGGTTGCTGCAAACTACATTTCGGAAGACCGTTTGGGTGGTTTGATGGCTGCGCCGGAGGATTTTTCGCAGGGCAACGCTGCGCTTTTTTCTGCTGCTGCAAAAACGCGACGTATTGATGGTATGGCGGCGTTTGAAGCAAAATTGGACGAACAAAACAGCCTGAGTGTGAATCTGTCAGCCGTGCAGACGGGGCGCGATTCGTACCGCCAGCTTGTGCCATTCAACGGCACGGAAAATATTTTTTACGCCGACGCGCATTGGGCAAGCGATTGGACAAAACGCGGCACACCGTTTCAAGCGCTCGTGGGCGTTTCGGCGCAGCGTCAGCAGTTCCGCGAGGACTCGTTCGACCAATTCACGGGCAAACGGGATTTTACGTTTACAACGCTCTCCGCCTTTGCACAAGGCGAATACAAATTCTCATCGTTGTTCACGGCGCTTGGGTTTGTGCGCCTCGACCAGCACAACCAATATGGCGCGGTGCTTGTGCCGCGCATGTCGCTGATGTTCCGCCCCGACGACCATCTGACGTTCCGCGCAAGTGCTGGCACGGGCTGGCGAGCGCCCACAATTTTTGATGAAGTAGCGGAAGAACGGGGATTTTACCATGTTTCTCCTTTAACGCTTACACAACGCGAAAACGCCAGCAGCTTGAGTTTGAATGGTAAATACAAAGCGGTGGTTGATGAATGGCTGTTTTCGGCGGATGTGAATGTTTTTTATACCCAAGTTCGTGATCGCGCTCAGTTGCAATTTTCTGGACTCCCTACATCTATGTGGGTCAACACGGGAGAAAAACTGACCTCGCAAGGCGCAGAATTTATCTTACAAGCGCAGCAGGACGAATTTGATGTAATTTTCGGCTACACCTACAACGACGTGAGCGAGAGCAATGGCGGCATTTCCATCACAAAACTTTTCACGCCTACGCATTTTATCAACGCGGCTGTGTTGTGGTCAATTCCGGATGTGGTGCGCCTTGTGAGCGATTTTATGTTGCAATCGCCGCAGCAACTTCCCACGAACCCTTACGCCACAACGTCGCCAACGGTCACGACGTGGGGCGGTTCGGTGGAAGTTTGGCTCACACACAGCGTCTCGGTGTTTGTGAACGTAGAAAACCTGCTCGACACGCGGCAAACACGCACGATGCCGCTTTATTTAGGTACGCCCGGACGCGATAATTTTAATGGTAATTTTGTTTGGGGACCGACCGAAGGACGTGTTTTTAATGTGGGATTGAAAGCAAAGTTGTAAATTGGCATTCGCTATTTTGAACGAACACCGAACGTTACTTCATTCACTATATTTTACACCAGTTACTTTCCTACAATTTTTATGAGCGACGTAAAAGCAATTGAATCTTTAGCGCAACATTCTAAAGAAATTCGTCACGAAATCAGCAAAGTTATTGTCGGGCAGCAGGATGTTGTCGAACAACTTCTTATTTCGTTGTTTGCACGCGGTCACTGCTTGCTTGTGGGTGTTCCGGGATTGGCAAAAACCTTGCTCATCCGCACGTTGTCGCAGGCGTTGGAACTCAAGTTCAGCCGCGTTCAATTCACACCCGACTTAATGCCAAGCGACATCACCGGCACGGAAATCCTCGAAGAAAACATGACCACGGGACACAAAAATTTCCGTTTCGTGAAAGGTCCCGTGTTCACGAACATCATGCTCGCGGACGAAATCAACCGCACACCACCTAAAACCCAAGCCGCGCTGCTCGAGGCGATGCAAGAACACAGCGTGACGGCAGCAGGTCAGACCTACGTGTTAGAAGAGCCATTTTTCGTACTTGCCACGCAAAACCCCATTGAGCAAGAAGGTACGTATCCGTTGCCCGAAGCGCAGCTTGACCGTTTTATGTTCAATCTTTGGCTCGATTACCCCTCATTTCAGGAAGAAGTACAGGTTGTGAAACTCACTACGGGTGGCGCAAAAGTGGATGTGAAGCCCGTTTTGGGCGCGGCGCAGATTCTCCAGTACCAAGATTTGGTGCGCCGTGTGCCGGTGGCGGACAACGTTATTGAATTTGCCGTGAAACTCGTCCATGCTACGCGCCCATCGGAGCAAAACACATCGAAAATTGTAAAAGACTTTTTGAGTTATGGTGCGGGTCCGAGAGCATCGCAGTATTTGATTTTGGGCGCAAAAACCCGCGCCGCTTTGCTCGGCAAAACCACGCCTGACATGGATGATATTCGTGCCGTTGCCGCGCCGGTGCTGCGTCACCGCATTATCACGAATTTTAACGCTGAGGCGGATAATGTTTCGGCAGTGGACATCGTGGGACGATTGTTGAAAGAGTTGTAACGCTGTTTTTATCAAGCAAAAATGCGAATGCCCGTTTTTCCGCACACGAAAAACGGGCATTTTTTTTGCCGCTTTTACGAAGCCAGTTACGAAAAGTTTCACAAAAAATATCTTCTGAAAATTTCTCACAGGCGCATGAAACCTTGTCCCCAAAGGTTGCGTACATACCCTCAAGTTCTCACACACACTGTTTATCCATTTGCATTATTACGAACACAACTATGAAACGTAAACTTACGTATTGGACGCTTGGAATTGTTGTTGTCGGCGGTATCACATTTTTTGCCGTCAACAGTTTTTCC
The DNA here is from genome assembly GCA_025358765.1 of Candidatus Kapaibacterium sp. Classification (GTDB taxonomy): domain Bacteria; phylum Bacteroidota; class Ignavibacteria; order Kapaibacteriales; family UBA4661; genus JANYIG01. The sequence goes on along the minus strand of JANYIG010000205.1, from coordinate 5,285 downwards.
AAAAAAGATGAGGGGAAAGTCTCTACAGCGCTTCGCGTCAAGCGCGGCACGATTACCGACAAAGTGCTTGCCGTTGGCACCATTGAGCCGGAAAAAGAAATTCAAGTGAAATCGCAAGTCTCTGGCGTTGTGGCAAAGATATTCCACGATGAGGGTGATTTTGTTCGCAAAGGCGACCCGCTTATTGAGGTCAAACCTGCTCCCACACCGCGCGAACTCGCCGATGTGCTTCAAGAAGTAGAAACCGCCAAAAATGACGTAGATATTCTTGGCAAAGACAAAAACCGATTGGAAGGCCTGAAAAACAAGAACATGATTTCCACGCAGGAATACGAAAAAGCTCTTCAAGCATACAATGCGGCTGAACTCCGCTTGAAAACAGGCAATGCACGGGTGGAGCTTTTGAAATCGGGGCGTGCGAGCATCAATAACACAAAATACGAAAGTATTATCCGCGCCGAAGCCGATGGTTATATTCTGCAAAAAATGGTGAATGTTGGCGACCCCGTTATCGCACAAAGCAGCTACCAAGCGGGCGTAACGGTGATGAGCATCGCCGATATGAAAAAACTCATTTTCAAAGGCACAGTGGACGAAATCAACGTCGGGCGCGTGAAAGTTGGGATGACGATTACAATGAAAATTGGTGCGCTGCCGAACGTGGAAATCCGCGCTGTTGTATCCGAAATCGGCTTAAAAGCTATTAAAAAAGACAATACCACAACATTCGACATCAAAGCGGATATTGACAAAGAGCAAATGGCGCAACTCCGCGCTGGGTATTCCGCCAATGCTGACATCATTGTGCAGAAAAAAGAGAACGTGTTAACCATCCCTGAGCGTGTGGTGGTTATGCGCGGCGACTCCAGTTTTGTGTTGCTTCCCAACCCAAATCCGAAAGAAAAACCCACCGAAAAGCGCGTCAAAACTGGCTTGAGCGATGCTATCAGCATTGAAGTTTTGGACGGCATCACCGAAGGATCGGAAATCGTAGAACCACCAATGAAGAAGATTGAAGGATAAACGCTGGCATTACAATTCGATTGTTAATTTTTTAAGCGGTTCCAAGAACAAAGACTCTATCATTGAACAAAGAGGAATAATATGACTCGCACAACAAACGCCCGCGTCGCTGGCTCTGCTTTTCTCCTCTACATCGCTGTTGGCATCACCCAAATGCTCGTATTTGGTGGAGCGACAGCTGGGCAAGGAACCGCTGCGAAACTCACGAATATGGTGCAACACGCGACAGACCTGCGTATTAACATCATATTTGGGTTATTTACTTGCTTTTTGGCTTTGGTTTTGGGTGTAACACAGTACTCGATTACCCGTGAACAAGACCCTGAGCTTGCTATGTTGTCGTTGGTATGCCGTGTTGGCGAAGGGGTAATAGGTGCTGTTTTTATCCCGGTAACATTGGGACTGCTCTCACTTGCGGCGGCTACTGAAGCAAACCCACCAAATGTCTTAGCAGTACAAGCGCTTGGGGCGCTCATATTGAATGCACGATCATTATATCCCATTATCGGGGCAATTTTTTTTGCCATAGGGAGTACATTTTTCTCCTTGTTGCTTCTCCGTGGGCGGATGATTCCAAGCGCACTGGCGTGGCTCGGCGTATTTTCGTCCATAGTGCTTGTTGTTGGGCTTCCGTTGCAACTTGTTGGTGTTGTCCAGGGAGCCGTCCCTATGCTTATGTGGTTACCGATGGCTGCTTTTGAAATTCCACTCGGCTTGTGGCTTCTCATCAAAGGGACAACGACAAACGACCTAATATCATGAACATAAGCCCCTCACCGCCACGTTTCCGTGGCTGAGAGAAGGTTGGGATGAAGAAAAATCGTTTCGTTGATAATCTTGGCGAACGACCTCTAATTCACAAATGAACAACGACTTCTGACTAATGATTAATCATGTTTACTGCGTTACAAGAATTTTTCTTCAATATTCGCACCCAAAAACTGCGAGCGTTTCTAACGATGTTCGGCATTGTGTGGGGAACGGTGGCAATCGTCGTGTTGCTGGCGTTTGGCGAGGGCTTTAAAAAGCAAACCGCCAAAAATATGCACGGCATGGGCGAGCAAATCGTTGTCGTATTTGGTTCGCGTACAACCAAGCCATATGCGGGGTTCAACATCGGCAGACGCATCCGGCTTCACGAAGAAGACGCACGAATGTTGGAACAACGAATCCCCGAAATTGCCATTTCTACGGCTGAATACGAAGAAACAACAACAGCGGCGGTGTATGCGAAAAATACATTGCGACCGGGCATCACGGGTGTTGAGATTTCGTATTCTGAGCTTCGGAATGTGTACGCGCAACAGGGCGGGCGCTGGCTGAACACGACTGACATTGCGGAACGTCGCCGCGTAGTGGTGTTGGGTGATAAAGCAAAATCAATTCTTTTTGGAAGCGAAGAGGCGGTGGGGAAGACCATTATGATGGGCAGTTCACCATTTCTGGTCATCGGCGTGATGCAAAAGAAAGTTCAAGACTCCAATTACGGTACTCCGGACGAGGAACGGGCATTTATCCCGATTACGACCTATCAGGCGATGTTTAACAATTCATGGGTGCATAATATGCTCTATCGCCTCAAAGACCCGCGTCAAGCCGAGTATGTGTCCAAACGGTTCTACGAAGTGATGGCGCAAAAATACCGTTTTGACCCGAAAGACAAAGAAGCTGTTTTTCTTTGGGACACGGCAGAAATGGATAAGTTTGTGTTTTATTTCTTTTTGGGGTTGAATATTTTTTTAGGCGTAGTTGGCTCATTCACGCTGGCAGTGGGCGGCTTGGGCGTAGCGAACATTATGTTTGTGGTGGTGCAAGAACGCATTAAAGAAATTGGCATTCGCCGTGCGGTTGGAGCACAACGGATAACGATTTTGCTCCAGTTTTTGGCAGAGGCGATTTTGGTCGTGATGTCCGGCGCGGTGATTGGCTTTGCGATTGCCTTGGGAATCATTCAAGTGTTAGGAATGTTGCCAATTGAAGAGTACGTAGGCAAACCTGATTTATCATGGTCAGTGGCGCTGATTGCGGTTGGATTGCTGATGGCGATTGGTGTAGCGGCTGGCTTTTTTCCGGCGCGACGAGCAGCATATCTGGATGTGGTGGATTGTTTACGAACGTGAGAAATTCTTCCCTGTGAAGGTGAGGCGCTGTCGTTTTTAACTCCTGACCCTTCTTGATTGGCTGTCGAATTGACTGAGAGTAATAAAGTAAATAATCGCAATACCTGATAATCAGGTATTGCGATTTTTTTTGTTTAGCTTGCAGCGTATTTATGAACTGAAGTTACGCTTTGCTCTGAAATTCCCCGCTTTTTCCTAAAAGAGGGGTGTCCTGCCGTCTTCACTGACGCATTGCGTCAGGGGACGGGGTGTTTCCCCTCCGGCGATGAAGACCTACCCCGCCGCCCCGAAGACGGTGCGCCACCCCTTCATCACCGAAGACGGCTGACGAAGGGGAATTGTATCCAAGCGTAACTTCAGTTATGAAATACCACATCAAAACTTTTCAACAAAGTGTCACAAGTCGGAAGCAGTTACCGCGCTACCACCATCTTGTTCATCCGCGCAACACCGCCCACATTCAACACATACATATACGTGCCTTCCGAGAGCGCTTCGGTGTTGACAGTAACGGAAGTTTGACCGGGCATGACTTCTTGTGCGGCTATCAACCGTCCGTCAAGCGTGAAGAGATTCAATCGTGCCTGTGAGCCGCTTAGGATACCGCTTACGGGGATGGTCGTCATTGTTGATGCGGGATTTGGGTAATTCTGCCCGAGCGAAAGCGTTGCGTTGATATCGTCGGTGCTGTGGACATCGGTCATTGTTGCCGAACTTTGGAAAATGGGCAATTGCTCAAAGTGGCGAGGGAGCGCCTTAGGTGTGATTTCTGCTTCCGATGCGCCAAACCACTGCCCCAATACCGAAGCATAGACCTGCCGAAAATCGTATTGCATTTTGAGATTTTTATTGGTATCGAGGTCAGAGAAATTCGGGTTATTACCGATAAGCCCGCCACGAACACCGCTTCCAAACACGAACATTGGCGCGGCAGAGCCGTGGTCTGTGCCTGTTCCGTTCGATTGCGGACGACGACCAAACTCGCTGATGGTCATTAAACATACTTTTTTGTCCAATCCAAACGCCTCCATGTCGCGCTGAAACGCCACCACTGCGTTGGCAAACGTCTCGTGTAATGTTGCTTGGGCGCTGAGTTCGTTGGAGTGTGTGTCGTAACCACCGACGTTGACGATGTACATCTGCGTTGCCAAACCGCCCGCAATCACCCGTGCAATGCCTGCCAAACCTTGCGCCAGCGCGTCTGTTCCATATTTGGATTTGTTTGTTTGTTGTTTAAAACCAGCAGCCAAAATGGAATTTGAAAAAACATTCGATTGCCGCATGATTTCCCGGATGTAGGATTCTTCGTCGCCCGCGTGTGTTGCAGCTACGGTGTCGGCGGCGGCTTGTGCAGGGATGTAATCCAGACTTGTGACTGCTACGCCCATGTTATTGTTTGCGCCCACACAAGTCGTGCTGAGGTAGGTTCCAAGCTCAATCGCAAAAGGGTCTTTGGGCAATGATGCCGGATAATCGGGGTATTGTCCTTCCAAATAGCGCCCGTACCAGCCGGAATTGTCGTACACCGTCGCATCAGAGCCGGAGAGCCATATATCCGTCGAACGGAAATGCGAGAGATTTTGGCTCGGATATGCGACATTTTGCACAATTGTCATTTTCTTTTCGTTGTACAAATCCCAAATCGGCTTCAGGCTTGGGTGCAAGCCCATCGTCTGTGAATCCGATAGCTTTAGCACTTCATCGGCTTTGATGAATATGCTACCTTCCGCGCGAGCCGTGTAATAATCTTGATTGGTGTAAGGAACAACGGTGTTCAATCCGTCATTGCCACCGGCGAGGCGCACAATCACGAAAATGCGGTCTTTGTTGGCGGAGGTAATGCGTCCGAACGGCGAACCATCCGGCGATGCAGCAAATGCACGGACGCGCGGGAATCCCATCGCCATTGGTAGTACAATGCCAGTAGCGGCAAGGCGTTGAAGAAATATTCTCCGTTTCATGGTCGTTCTCCTAAAAATAGATTAGTTGCTTGTGGATTGGTTTGAAGTTTAGATAAATTCCTGAAAACCGCATCAAACCTTACGCGCAAGAACCCCACTCAATCTCCCCTTATAAGGGGAGAAGCAAGACGTAACACGTCTTCGTGGCGGCTTGCAGAGGGGTGATGCGCTTGAGGGTAGT
>JANYIG010000173.1 GCA_025358765.1 Candidatus Kapaibacterium sp. | reverse complement strand
AAATGTGGTGAGTACAAACACCGTAGCGCTGAACATCATGCCGCAAGATATGGACGCAATGCGTCTGGTAACAGGTTTCATAACAATCCTCCTGAGTGATAAAAAGGTGAAAAAGACGCAACGCGTCTGGATATATTCCACGTATTTGTACGACGACACGGAGAATTTGTTTCACTTTGAAAACTCTACAAACCTTGCTGTCACTTGCTTGCAGCCAATTCGCATAGCACAAAAACGTAGCAACAGATGAATACGCCATGGGTTACGCTCATGAGCATTCATCTGTGCTACGGTGTATGTCTCAACCCAACCGCACATTGATAGAATGTGCCGCGATTCCGGGTTAGAAGCCGCTCAACGGCGAGACTTTTTTGATATTACTGGTTAATACACGGTTCATGTCCCAAAGAATCGTTACTTGCGTTGCCGTACCGACAGGCGCTGGGCTGTATCTGTCCAATTCGTCACCTTGCGGAATATAGTCCGGCACTATCACGAGCGTTCCGGGCGAGCCAACAGGTTGGTTCGGGTTGGTTTCGGATTCGCGCAACATTACAGGTAAGCGAATACCTAAATCGCTCATGCGGCGAGCTTCGCCGAAAAATATGTGTTGGCGGAGCAGATATAGCATATAGACATGTTCCGAAGCCGCCTGAGAAGCAAGCGCCGCAATACTATCGGCGGTTTGGTTCGTAAACGAAATCGGATAGAGATTTACCGTCGAACCGCTTCGGCGCTGCACTAACCCCGGAATGTAGGGCGAATTTGCATCGGCACGTACCACTGTGCCGGAATTATTCGGACGAATGCCGCGACGGTTGTCTTTATCCACATAAAGAGTGTCCGTGGGAGAGTACGGTACTGGAAGGCTCTTATTCCGGCTCCGCGCAAGCGTGGAGGCTTTCGTCATTGCTGCTCGTGCACCGGCGGCATCACCATTTGAAAGGGCGATTTCTGCCAAAATCAAATGCGCCTCTTCAGCTTTCAGCACTGGAATTGGCGCGTCTTGGCGGGAATATTTTGGGTCGAGAAAATCCAAACGCGGAAGCGGCTGGAAGTTGTTATCCGTGCGTATAACGGTCATGGTAGCAAAATCACTCGTCAAGAGCGCACTGTTATTGTCGAATTGTGCCAGATACAAATAATTCGGTGCTGCGGCTAACAGGTCGGTGGCGAACTTCGCTGCATTTGTTTTATCGCCGAGCATTCGGTATGCCCGAGCAAGCGCTAAACGGCAGCGATTGACAACTTCACCAGTGGCTGGAAGAAGAGCCAATGCTGTTTGCAGCTCCTTCACGGCTTCGGTAAACGCATCCTTGGAAGTAATAACCTGCCCTTGGTCTGTTATTGGGAAGGCAGAGAAATTTTCTGCAAGGACAATGAGTGCCATAGCACGATACCACCGTATTTCCGCTACCTGTGCCGGAGTGACTTGCGCGTCGGCTGGGACAACTGTTAGCAAGCCGAAATCCGCCAACGCCTTTGCCCGTTGAAGCTGATAGTAAATTCCACCCCCACCGGTCGCCCCGGCGGGATCGGTCGAATTAAGGGTAAGGTCGGTTTGTACAATAAGGCGGGGGTTTGCCAGATTCTCCGACACAAACGACGTTGTGTTCGCATAGTTGTCCGACGTAGTTTCGGTCAACGTACAGGATACTGCAACGGCATTAGAAAAACGGCGTTGCAAACCCACCAGCAAGCCTGCAGCACCGCCGGTAGAGTTTTCGGCAAGACTCGTGGCTGTAATCTGCGGATTATTTACCTGCGAAGGGTCGAGCAAATTACATCCTTGCAATACACCTGCGAGGATCGTAAAAAACAGAGCCGCTCGCACAGACGCAATGCGTCTAAAGAATAGTGAGGTTTTAGGTTTCATTGTATTATTTTCCTTAGAATTGACTAAAAAATTAAGGTATCAAACAACTGTCATGCCAGCGAATGCCGGAATCTATTGGCTTGTGGAGCGTCGTGGATGCCAACCTTCGTTGGCATGACATTGGCATTGTATTTTTTTATACCAACCCTTAAACGCAATGGCATTAAGTTAAGGAGTTTCCCTCATCCCGACCTTCTCCCAAAGGGAGAAGGAGGAAGATTTAAAGCCCTCTCCCTCTAGGAGAGGGGTTTAACTTAATGACATTGACCCTTAAACGTTGTTGAAAGCCGAATCCGGCTGTCCGAATCCGGCTATCCAGATTCGGCTCATGAGAATTAAAAATTAAGTTCCACGCCAACACGCAATGCTTTGGGATTCAGCACCGTCGCGCCGGCAATACCGCCCACATCCACGCCACTGCCCGCAGTCGAGCCAGCGCGGATAAAACTTGTTTCGGGGTCTGCGCCGGCTTTGGTGAGAATAAGCAAGTTGCGCCCCGTTGCAAACACCGTCACGCCCCGAAGTATGCTCGGAATCCGATAACGGACATTCACTTCGCGCAACTTGAACCAGCTCGCATCTTCTAGCAAATACGATGAAGCAGTGTTGCGACTGTACAGCGGCTCGTTCGTGGTTGGGTTTTTCGGTATAAGTGCAGCAGCATCGGGATACACTGGATATGCCGCAGGCGTGGTAGCAGTAGAAAGGTCGCGGTTGCCAAGCGCATTGACGATGCGGCGAGAAAGGGCTTGATTCAAAATGCTATGCCCGCCGGCAAACTCGCCAAACACACTAATGGTTAGGTTTTGGGCAATCGTAAAATCAAGCCCCGCCGAACCTGTGTACGTCGGCGTGGGCGTGCCGCGCAGAATATTCAACTGCGATAAACCGTTGAATTGACCTGCTTTTGCGCCACTTGTGTCAACAATCGGCACGTTCACACGGAACACGCCAACGGGATTGCCCTCCTCCACACGAAGGTTTGCAAAAGCAAAACCGCCAACGCTAAACGGTGCAGAACCACCAAGGCTTTCGACGTTGTTCTTCAGTGTGGCAAAGGCGACACGAAATCCCATCTGAAAGTCTTCTGCTTGCACAAGAATACCACTGACGGCTACTTCAATGCCTTTATTAGTGATGATTCCAAGATTCGTTTGTTGTACTCCCAAACCGCTTGCGGGGTCATTAGGTTTTGCGAAAAGCCCATCTACGGTGGTTTGGCTGAAATAATCGAAGATAAGCGAAATCCGGTCATCGAAAAGCGCCATGTCGAAACCAGCTTCCACCGACCGCGTACGTTCCGCCTTCAGGTTGACGTTGCCCGGATTGCCAAAATCAATGGTTGGCTGGTCGCGGTACTGACGGACGGTAAATTGTTTGTCGCGGGTAAATGCTGGCGGAAAATTCCCTGTTTCGCCGTAGGAGGCGCGGATTTTGAAAAGATTCACGACATCTTTGAATGGATAAAATGCCTCTTCCGAAATGTTCCACGAGCCGGAGACCTTCGGGTACGCCACGGTTGAGACTTTGTCGCCAAAAGTAGAATTAGCATCTACACGCAAACCAACATCAAGAAAAAAACGGTCGAACAGGTTTGCTTTGTAATTCACAAATGCGCCGCCGTTAAACGTTTGATAGACACTTTCTAATGTGGTTTGGCGGGCTGTTTGGTCAATGTCGTTGGAAGGCACAGCAAACAACTCTCCACGGGCGTTGGTTTCTACGTCATTGATACGAAACGCTTGTGCGCCGACAGAGATTTTATGACCAAAATCGCCAATTTTGGGTAAGTCTAATGTGCCGACGTAGCCGAGCGTCAATGTACTCAACTCGCGGTCGGAGCGTGAAATACTGCTCGGAGCGCCATAAATTGGGTCAGCTGCCAGGGGAAACAGAATGCGCTCATCGCTTTTGCGGTAATCTAATCCAATGGTGAATTGGTTTGTAAAGCCATCCATCGGTTTGTAGTTCACATTAAACGCCGTTGTGAAGCGGTTCGCTGTGCCATTGAACGAAGGAGTGGAGTATAACTGAAGCAGACTGTCAGCATTGATGCCACTTGCAACATTACCCGGCACACGTAACCTTGGATTGCCCGCGTAGAGCGATAATAAGGATTCACCTTCTGTATCATTGATAAAAGAAGTCGCATTATTTGCGTTTGCCAACCGCTGAAACTGATTCCGGGCATAGCCGATGGAAAACGTCAGTTGCACTTTGTCCGATGCTTTTGCGTTCAATCCACCAGAAAAATTATAGCTACGGTTTTGCCCTTGGTCTTTATAGAGTATGCCTGTGTTGTCGGACATAGCACCGGAAACGTTGTAGGTCATTGCTTCGCTGCCGCCTTGTGTACTCAGACTGTAGCCTTGGAAAAAACCGTTTTTGTATGCCGCTTTTGTGCCGGGCTCTTGGGTGAATTTATATTCTGGCAAATCTGTACCTGTTTGAGCCGTAAAGCGCCACCGAGCATCGCCGGGCGTACCTTTTTTGGTGAAAATTTGGATAACACCGTTAGCAGCTTCCGAGCCATACAACGTAGAGCCTGCGCCACCTTTGATAACCTCCACTCGCTCAATATTGTCGGTAGATAAATCCGCAAGCGCAGAACTAACCAAACCACCCGTACCAAACGAAAGACGATTGTTGTCGCCGGCATCCACACGAATGCCGTCTATGTAAATCACTGGATTCGAGCCTGAAAGAGCGCTTTTAACGCCACGCGTGACGATTCTCGCGCCTGTGCCGGGCTGTCCGCTGGGCGTAAACGATGAAAGACCGGGTACACGCCCTTGCAACAGTTGGTCAATAGACCGCACTGGCGCATTCTCGATGTCTTTCAGGTTGATAGATTCCACCGTTGTTGTCAGTTGTCGGCGCTCAGTAGCCGCGCCCTGCCCTGTTACGACGACTTCTTCCATACGGGTAACAGAGGAAGACAGCCCAAAATCAGCGTCAACACTACCATTTGCGGGAACAACAACGGTTTTTTTTTGCTCTTTAAAACCAATCGCGCTCGCCGTTACGTCGTATTCGCCCGCAGGGATATTTTTGACAATATATTTGCCTTGTAGATTAGCAATAGCACCACGTTTGACGGCATCACCATTTTTAGAAGCGACCGTGATTTTCGCACTCACGACTGGCTCACCATTACGGGTGCTCACGGTTCCGCGAAGTTCGCTTGTTCCTTGTGCAAACATCATGGTTGCGCTTAGGAATAAGGAAATCACGATACCTATTGGTAAAGTTCGTTTCATAATACAGGTTCTCCTTGACGCCATCGTTTCGATGGTGCGTCATAAAAAAGTAAAATAGAAAGAGTAATTATGGGGTGTCCGTGTTGTGAATAGTGATACCGAACACCCTTGAAGTGATGTATGGATGTTTTATTTATCCCACCAGATGCGGGTTGTAAGGTTTATACCTGTTGGCGTATTTGGATTATAGTTTCGCTCGGACTGTGGATACAGCAACCGACGTGGGATTTGTGTTGGTACGCCTGTTGTAGATTGCACCAGTGGGAAACCCGTGCGTCGCCAATCCGTCCACGCTTCTGCTTGAGTAAACAGCGCGATGTATTTTTGCTCAATAATGTTTTGTAGCGTGAGGTCTCCCGAAGGAGTCACCTTCGATTGCGTCAGATACGCTTGTGCATCAGCAGTAGGAACACCTGATTGCGCCATGGAAGCATTGATGGCAGCCGTGTATGCCGCTTTTGCCTCCGTTGCTTTGCCAGCGCGAAACTGCGCTTCTGCTTCGATAAATTTCGCTTCTGTGAACGTCATAAGCGGCACAGCAGAAGCATCGGAGCCATAGAGCGGACCCGGCACAGAGTTTTCCGAGTACCCGCCTTGGTCATCTTGAGCAATGAATGCTGCACGGCGCGGGTCTTTGAACGTGTTCATCATGCTTACTATTTGTGCACCTATAGACACATAACCACTTCGTTGCGTCAAATGCTGATACAGTGGGCTTTGTGCCGTCACAGCTGTTGAAAACTGAAGCATCATATTGTCACCGTTTGCAGCAATGCCGCCATTCAGCGCCGCAAGCGCTTTCGCCGCCGCCGTGTTATCCATCTTGGTTAAGTGAATCCAGTAGCGGGCTTTCAGCGTTTTTGCCGTTTTAATCCACAAGCTGCGGTCGCCGCCAAAGATGATGTCATCTGCACCCGGACGGAAATTGCTTGCTGAAGCTGACAGATCAATAATCGCTGAATCGAGTTGTGCTTGAATTGCGGCATAAATATTTTGCTGCGAATCGAACTTCGGCGTAAGGTTATCCACACCGCGCAGCGCCTCGGAATACGGCACATCGCCCCATGTATCGGTTGCCATGCCAATCGCCATCGCCGTGAGAATCCGTCCAATGCCTCGATAATGTGGTGATTTGAGGTCTGTTGCTTTTTGCATCATAATCGCAGCGTTTATCAATACCCCGCCATTCAAGCCACCGCCGGCAGACCCAGCGTACATATTATTCCAAATAGAAGTAAAATCGGTCTCGACGTATTGGTAAATCTCAAAACTTGAGAACTGGCGGTCTGTTCCGGCAAGTTGGCGAATTGCCAACCCCGCAAAACGACTTAAATCGCCGCCCGCATGATATCCAAGCCCAACTTCCACCGTTGGCAAAAGCAGGTTCATTGTTACGTCCGGCGGATTGTTTGGGTCAACGTTCAACCCTGAGTCAATCCAATTGCTACAGCCTGTACTCACAAGTGCCAACGCAACTATGGCGGCGAAAGCACACAAGAGAACAGAGTTTTTCATTCGTTGTATGATAATCATTGGTAGTATTCCTTAAAGTGTGAAGAAATATTGATGTGTCACGATGGGTACGGCTAACGGTATTACAAGCCAATCGTCAAGCCGAACACATAGCTTTTCGTATTGGGCATATTGAAGTAATCAAGCCCGCGCCCATTGTTGGAAAGCAAACCGCTAGAGCCCGAAGCGCCGTTCAAACTTGTCTCGGGGTCAACGCCCTTATACTTTGTTTGAAGCCAGAGATTGCGCCCAGTAAACGACACGCCTACACGACTAAGCACCGTACCTTCAAACCACGATGATGGGAGATTGTACGACACCGTGAGTTCACGCAAGCGAACCCAGCTGCCGTCTTCCATAAAATCTTCGGCAACATTGCCAAAGCCGCCGCCATTGCCGCGATACCATGCTTCGTTCAAAGCAGCAGACACATCGTTTGTCTGTCCTGCGGTCACTAAGTTTCCGTTTGCATCAAAATGTCCTTTCACGCCAGTAAACACCTTGGTCGCACCACGACCCTCCGTCTCTTTTGCCATACCGTAATTCACCAATGCGCCGCGCGTGCCGTTCCACAGATACCCGCCCTTGCGAACGTCCAATAGCGCCGAAACCGTAAGCCCCTGATACGTTACGGTCGTGCGGAAACCAGCAAGCCAATCAGGATTAGGATCACCTAATGGTTTGCTTACAGGATCGGCAAGCGGGTAGCCGTAGTTTGGATTTGCCGCACCGCTGATGGTGCGTTGGTCATCAATAACGATATTGCCATTTGCATCACGCTGCCAAACACCGCCAAAAAACTGCCCAATCGGTGAGCCGGCAACTGCTGCGCTTTGTGGGTTACCGAAGCCGCCCAAAAATACACTTTGCACACCCGGAGCCAAGCGCGTCACATTGTTGCGAATACGGCTGAAATTGACCGTAAAATCGAGCGCAAAATCTTGTGTTTTCACCGCGTTCACGTTCAAAACAACCTCAACGCCTTTATTTTCCATCAATCCTGCATTCAAAAGCTGAAAGTTATACCCCGTCGAAGCCGCTGCTGGCACGGCAAATATCTGCCCATCACGCGAGTCGTTGAAGTAGGAAACATCGAGTCCTACCTTACCGCCAAAAAAGCGCAAATCAGCCCCGACCTCCCAACCAGTCGTTTTTTCGGGCG
>JANYIG010000135.1 GCA_025358765.1 Candidatus Kapaibacterium sp. | reverse complement strand
GCAGAAACGACAATAAAGCTCGCGGCGGCAGTGCCACCAAAACTGACGGCGGTCGCTCCTGTGAAATTTGTTCCGGTAATAGTTACGGTTGCTCCACCCGATGCACTTGTGGGTGTAAAACTAGTAATGGTTGGTGCTGGAGGGATAAACGTAAATCCGGCTAATATTGCTGTGCCTCCTGGTGCGGTTACAAAAATACTGCCTGTCGCTCCTCCGGCAGCCACGACGGCAGTAATTTGCGTAGCGGAGACGACAATAAAACTAGCGGCGGCAGTGCCACCAAAACTAACGGCGGTGGCTCCTGTGAAGTTTGTACCAGTAATCGTTACGGTGGCACCCCCGGCTGCGCTTGTGGGCGTAAAACTGGTAATGGTTGGTGCTGGGATAAAGGTAAATCCGGCTAGTGTCGCAGTCCCACCGGGAGTTGTCACCGATGCATTTCCCGTTGCCCCTCCGGCAGCCACGACGGCAGTAATTTGTGTAGCGGAGACGACAATAAAGCTGGCTGCTGCAGTGCCACCAAAACTGACGGCGGTCGCGCCCGTGAAGTTTGTACCGGTAATCGTTACGGTGGCACCCCCTGCTGCGCTTGTGGGCGTAAAACTGGTGATAGTCGGTGTAGAAAAGAAGGTAAACCCGGCTAGGGTCGCGGTACCACCAGGCGTAGTGACGGACGCGCTCCCCGTCGCCCCTGCGGCAACAACGGCAGTAATTTGTGTAGCGGAGACGACAATAAAGCTCGCGGCAGCAGTGCCGCCAAAACTGACGGCGGTGGCTCCGGTAAAGTTTGTACCAGTAATGGTAACAGTGAGTCCTGAACCGGCACTTGTTGGTGTAAAGCTCGTAATGGTTGGCGTAGGAAAGAATGTAAATCCGGCTAGTGTTGCTGTACCTCCTGGCGTAGTAACGGAAGCGCTTCCGGTCGCCCCTGCGGCAACAACGGCAGTAATTTGTGTAGCAGAAACAACAATAAAGCTCGCAGCATTGGTACCGACAAACCTTACAGCAGTCGCTCCCGTAAAATTTGTCCCTGTAATAGTAACGGTCATCCCCGGACCAGCGCTTGTCGGTGTAAAGCTGGTAATAGTCGGTGTCGGGAAGAATGTAAATCCAGCTAGCGTTGCGGTACCACCGGGTGTAGTAACGGAGACGCTCCCCGTCGCCCCGGCAGCCACGACGGCAGTAATTTGTGTAGCGGAGACGACAATAAAGCTAGCGGCAGCAGTGCCGCCGAAGCTAACGGCGGTCGCTCCGGTAAAGTTTGTACCAGTAATGGTAACGGTAAGTCCCGGGCCTGCACTTGTAGGCGTAAAACTGGTAATAGTTGGCGTAGGAATGAAGGTAAACCCTGCTAAGGTCACCGTTCCACCAGGTGTTGTCACCCGCACGGTACCGGTGGCTCCGGCAGCGACCACGGCAGTAATTTGTGTAGCAGAAACGACAATAAAGCTCGCGGCATTCGTGCCGCCGAAGCGTACAAGAGTCGCGCCAGTAAATCCTGTTCCGGTAATGGTCACTGTTGCTCCAGCCGCCGCGCTGGTGGGTGTAAAGCTGGTAATAGTTGGCGTAGGGAAGAAGGTAAATCCAGCTAGCGTTGCAGTCCCACTCGGATTGGTCACGTCAACACTTCCAGTAGCACCTCCCGCCGCGACCACAGCGGTTATTGTTGTTGGGGAAACGATGATAAAGCTAGCCGCCGCCGTTCCGCCGAAGCTAACGGCAGTCGTTCCAGTGAAATTCGTTCCGGTAATAGTTACTGTTGCCCCCGGACCAGCGCTCGTTGGCGTAAAACTCGTTATTGTTGGTGTTGTAAAGGTGAACGTAAACCCTGCTAGCGTCGCGGTACCACCTGGTGTGGTAACAACAACATTTCCCGTCGCACCCCCCGCAGCCACGACGGCAGTAATTTGTGTAGCGGAAACGACAATAAAGCTAGCAGCGGCTGTGCCGCCAAAACTAACGGCAGTTGTTCCAGTAAAATTTGTTCCGGTAATAGTTACCGTCACCGCAGCAGCTGCGCTCGTTGGTGTAAAGCTCGTAATGGTTGGCGTAGGAAAGAATGTAAATCCGGCTAGTGTTGCTGTACCTCCTGGCGTAGTAACGGAAACATTACCGGTCGCCCCTGCGGCGACGACGGCAGTAATTTGTGTAGCGGAGACGACGATAAAGCTAGCTGCTGCGGTTCCACCAAAACTAACGGCAGTAGTACCAGTAAATCCAGTCCCTGTAATGGTGACGGTGAGTCCTGGGCCAGCGCTCGTTGGCGCAAAGCTGGTGATAGTCGGTGTCGGAAAGAATGTAAATCCGGCTAGCGTTGCGGTCCCACCGGGTGTAGTGACAGTGACGCTACCGGTTGCTCCAGCGGCGACGACGGCAGTAATTTGTGTAGCGGAGACGATGATAAAGCTAGCAGCATTGGTTCCACCAAACCTTACAGCGGTCGCGCCCGTGAAATTTGTTCCGTTAATGGTGACGGTCATGCCCGGTCCGGCACTTGTTGGTGTAAAGCTGGTAATGGTCGGTGCAGGAACAAAGGTAAATCCTGCTAGCGTTGCAGTCCCACCAGGAGTTGTGACGACAACATTACCTGTAGCCCCCACCGCGGCAACAACGGCAGTAATTTGTGTAGCGGAGACGACGATAAAGCTGGCTGCTGCGGTTCCACCGAAACTAACGGCGGTCGCGCCCGTAAAGTTCGTTCCGTTAATGGTAACGGTAACTCCCCCTGCCGCACTCGTTGGCGTAAAACTCGTTATCGTCGGTCCCGGAACGAATGTAAATCCGGCTAGTGTAGCTGTGCCTCCTGGCGTAGTAACGGAGGCGCTACCGGTTGCTCCAGCGGCAACAACGGCAGTAATTTGTGTAGCAGAGACGACAATAAAGCTCGCTGCATTGGTTCCTCCAAAACTCACAACCGTCGCGCCCGTAAAGTTTGTTCCATTGATGGTAACAGTGAGTCCTGTTCCGGAACTGGTGGGCGTAAAGCTGGTAATCGTCGGTGTTGGCACGAAGGAGAACCCTGCTAACGTTCCCGTCCCTCCGGGAGTTGTAACCGAGATGTTTCCAGAAGCGCCGGCGGCAACGACGGCAGTAATCTGCGTAGCAGAGACGACGATAAAACTGGTAGCCGCGGTTCCGCCGAAACTAACAGCGGTCGCGCCCGTAAAACTTGTCCCTGTAATGGTCACAGTGAGTCCCGGTCCTGCACTTGTTGGTGTAAAGCTCGTAATCGTTGGTACAGGGATAAAGGTAAATCCACCGAGAAGTCCCGTTCCTCCTGCTGTTGTAACGGACACATTGCCGCTCGCTCCGCCCGCAGCCACGACAGCATCAATTTGTGTAGCAGAAACCACGGTAAAAGATGTCGCTAATACACCACCAAAACTTACGGCACCAGCACCCAAAAAATTTGTTCCTGTAATAGTAACAGTTGTTCCGGCACCAGCACTTGTGGGCGTAAAACTCGTGACTGTTGGGGCGGGTGGAACTGAAATTGCACGAATGCGTTCATTACCCTGATCAGCAATGAAGGCAACACCTGCACCATTGACGGTTACGCCTGTTGCCTGGTTAAACTGTGCTGCTGTACTCGTTGCATCCAAAAAACCACCCGTCACACTTCCTGCCAGTGTTGAAACTATACCTGTAGAAGATATTTTACGAATACAATTATTACCTTGGTCAGCAACAAAGACATTTCCAGCAGCATCAACTGCTATTCCGGCAGGTTGGTTAAATTGTGCAGCCGTTCCAGTACCATCAGCAAAGCTTGCCGTTCCGCTTCCGGCGAGTGTTGTAACAACTCCTCCCGATGTTACTTTACGAATACGATTATTGTTTTGGTCGGCGACAAAAACATTTCCACCACCATCGACCGCCACACCGGAAGGAAGATTGAATTGTGCAGTCGTTCCTGTTGCATCTAAAAAACCAGCCGCTCCACTTCCGGCGAGTGTTGTGACAACCCCTCCCGATGTTATCTTACGAATGCGTTTATTGAGAAAATCAGCCACATAAACATTACCAGAACCATCCACCGTTACGCCAAAAGGAAAATTAAACTGTGCAGCCGCGCCTGTTGCATCTAAAAAACCAGCTGCTCCGCTTCCGGCGAGTGTTGTAACGACCCCTCCCGATGTTATTTTGCGAATACGCTGATTTCCAGCATCAGCCACATAAACATTTCCACTACCATCGACCGTCACCCCTTGAGGTGCACTAAACTGTGCCGCCGCACCTGTTGCATCAATCCATCCGGCTGTTCCACTACCAGCAAGTGTTGTTACGACTCCTGCCGATGTTATCTTGCGGATGCGATTATTTACTTTATCAGCCACATAAATGTTCCCACCACCATCTACGGCTACGCCAACGGGAGAACTAAACTGTGCTGCTGTACCTGTTGCATTCATAAAGCCAGCAGTGCCACTACCTGCAAAGGTCGTGACAGCTTGTGCAAACACCGTCTCTGGCAAGGCATAATTCTGGGTAGCAACAAAAAACAGTACAGCGAGAAGGCGGGTAATAGATATGTTTCGTAACGCATCGCGTAACGAATTGCGTGTGGTATATGTTTTCATAATTCAATCCCCAAAGGTCATTTCCCGAATATTATTCTCAGATCCAAAAAGGAAGGTGAGCCGATTTATTCTATAACTTCTTGTAAGTTACTACCTTCGTGATAAAGTTGCAAGTGCTGTTCATCACTTGTACTTAGCGAACTTTGCTGTTTTAGAATAATGAAATTTGCGAGGGGAAATGTTTAAGAGGTTTAAACGTTTTACTGTTTAAAGAGTTTAGGCGCACGGAAAAACAACGTTGTTTTGAGGTTTTATGCGTTTTTTGAATATACAAAGGTGAACGGTTACAGGACGAAAGGTGAACGGTTACAGGACGAAAAAAAAATGCAAAAAAAAGTTTTCCACACTATGGATATTCAATTTGTAAAATATGTGAAAATTTCTTGTCTTCATTATTCACCTTTTGTACATTGTATTATGAAGAAAAAATCAATTCTGAAAAAACATAGCGCGGCGGTTCAGATAACGAACCACATCACGCTTTTCGAGCGGAAGCTCTGGAATGTCTTGCTGGCGAACGCGTACGACCGCTTGTTAACGGAAGAAGCTCACAGCATAAGTGTGGCAGACCTTGGTGAATACTTGAGCTATGATTCCAACGATTATGAATTTGTTCGGGGGGCGCTCAATACCTTAGCAACCACGCTTGTGCAATGGAATTTTTTAGCAAAAGATACAAAAGCTGAATGGGATGTTGATAAATCTCGTGGTGGTGCACCGCTTCTTGCTGGTTGGGAAGATCGAGGAAGAGGGGTGATAGAATATTCATTTTCACCGCAGTTCAAAAAACTGTTATATCATCCTCGCGTGTATGTGCGTATATCACTTTCCTTGCAAAACACGTTTCACGACAAACACGGCTTTGCGCTGTACGAGCTTTTTGCGGATTATTATGATGCAACCAAAAAATATGGCGAAACGCCAGAAATAGCGATAGACCGTTTTCGGGCATTGTTAGGGATTCAGCAGCAAGAATACCCAGAATTTAAAAAGCTGAATCAGATGGTCATAAAAAAAGCTCTACACGAAATCCACCAGCGCTCCCATTTGCGTGTTCAACCACACTATTTTAAGTCTGGCAGGGCGGTGAGCGCGGTAAAATTTTCTATTACCGAAGCACCTAATTCATTAGACTTGTTAAATAATACGGTACAGGAGGAACCATCAGCGCAAAAAAAAGGAGTACCCAAACAACGAACCTCACAACTGATGACATTTACAACACTACCTCTTGGCAGTGTGTATCGGCTTTTGGGCGGAGCGGAGACACTTTTTATCAAAGTAAGTGATTACGAAGCTCGCCGCGCAGATTCTACGAAAATTTTTACCATGGTCAACTGTGATGTTGCCGTTTTGCCAGAGCGAATATAAGGATTGTACGGTAATATCTTCCATACCCCTGCTTTTTACCCCTTCTTTATTCTTATTCCATGATTTTGCCCTTGTGCCGACCATACTTCTGACAGAAATAGGGTTTTATTTTAAAATTCTGTATCATTGTACTTGCTGCAACTACAGAATATCGGACTTTTCTTCCCAGCGTTATCTTCATTGAAGATATTCATTCAAGGAGTTTTTATGATTATTGCTTTTGTCAATCACAAAGGCGGGGTCGGTAAGACTACATCTGCGCTCAATATTGGTGCGGGGTTGTATCGTCTTGGTAAGACCGTTTTACTCGTGGATGCTGATGCACAGGCAAATCTCACAACATGTGTAGGATTATCCGATGAGGAATATCCTACGCTCTATGATGTTATGCACGAACGTTGCACGGTGAGTGAGGCTATTATTCGCCGCCCTAACGAGATGGATATTCTTCCCGGAACCTTAGATCTTTGTTCTATTGAAATTGAATTATTTAACACGATGGAGCGTGAAAAAATTCTTCGCAAAGCATTGGATACTATTCGTGACGAGTACGATTATATTTTGATAGATTGCCCGCCAACACTTGATCTATGTACAAAAGGGGCACTCGTTGCGGCTGACGAGGTCTTTATTCCCGTGTCGGCTGAATATTTACCGCTGAAAGGGCTATCTAAGATTTTGGATATTATCAACATGATTCAAAAAAAGCTCATCAACCCAACGCTACGAGTTTCGGGTGTACTCATAACGCAATACGCAAAAAACCAGGTCATTTGCCGCGATACTGCTGCAAGACTGCATGAGATGTTTCCGGGATTAGTTTTCAAAACGTATATCCGCGAAAACGTTGCCCTTAAAGAGTTTCCAGCGCGAGGAATGGATATTTTCCGCTATGCGCCACATTCAATTGCAGCAAAAGATTATGGTGATGTTGTGATGGAAATTTTAAACCGTGAGTTCATTGAAGAGGTAGCATAATGGCAAAAAAGAATTTTAGCTCAAGCGTAGATGCCGCGGTTGGTCATGCTGCTGCAGTGACCACGCGACATGGGTTGCAGTTGTCTGACCCCATCCAAGAACCGTTGCGTAAGCTCAAGGCTAACCCGCTCAACACAGCGTATTTTCGTGAGGAGTCTGATGAGTATTTCTCCCGTTTACGTATGGATATTGCAAAGCGCGGTATTATCGTTCCGCTTGTAGCAAAGATGGATGGCACACTTCTGGCAGGTCATAATCGGCTTAAACTTGCTCAAGAAATAGGGTTGAAGACCGTGCCGGTTCAATACATAATTGAAGATCAGAAAAAACCCTTTACTCAGGAACAAGAGCGTGAATTTCTTATTAAGGATAATGTCCTTCGCCGTCAGTTAATGCTTGGTGAATGGATAGCATTATACAAAATACTCTATCCGGATTTTGAAGAGCAAGTATTAGCAGCGCGGGATGGGCGACCAACGGGAGGTGAAAACCGCTTGACACCGGAAAAAATAGCTAAAGAAACTGGTCAAAAATCGGCAACAGTTCAAAAGCAATTGCAGAAGTTTCGCAAAGAAATTAGGCAACAATCAAACGACTCAATCACAACAACCCCAAGCGTCAATGGTGAAACGGTAGATGTAAAATTACTGAGTGATCTTCGCAAAACATTTGACCGATTTCATGCGGCGAGCGAGGCAACTCGAAAAAAATACGTTCGTGAATTGCAAACCTTTTTGAAAAAAGAAGCACAAGTATGACAAGTTATACTTGGGGGAGAATAACATGGAAGCGTTCCATGTTTAATTGTTTGAATATGGATTTTGTAAATTCATCTAAACTTCGGATGAAGGTAGTTGCCATCTCTTTTTCCAAATTATAGTCCCATCCATAAATTTATGGTGTCATAACGTTTTTATAGAAATCACATGCCAGACCCTGGGTTTACAGACGAATTACTCTGGGATGCGTTCCGCTCTGGGGATGAGCGGGCGTATGAGATGATATATACGAACTATGTTCGAGAACTCTATAGCTATGCCTACCATCTACATCGCAACAAAGAAGTTGTGGAGGATTGTATTCATGATTTGTTTGTCTATCTCTACGAACACCGCAAAACGCTTGGTGCCACCACATCCATAAAATTTTATTTATTTCGCTCGCTCCGAAGATTAATTGTTGGTACGATTGAGCAACGGAAAAACCTTGTGTCGTCAGAAAGTTTGTTGCCCACCTTTGAGTTTGAGATTATTCCCTCGCACGAATTATCTCTTATTGAAGACGACGCAACAAAAGAAATTCAACAAAAGCTCCAAAAACTGATAGCTGAATTGCCGAAACGACAAAAAGAAGCGCTGTATCTTGCCTATTATGAGGAATTTACGCACAAACAAATTGCGGAAACAATGAATGTGGAAATTGAAACAGTCTATAATTTTATCTATCGAGCCTTGGCAACATTAAAGGCAAACGCAGGTACGTTGTTGATGGGGATAATTGTTCTGGTCAATATTTTTCTGCTCCACGTTCTACTATGACGCAATACGTCAAAGTGTACTCTCTATAGCTCTCCCTTCCTATAGACTCGCCAAGTGTCAGGAGCTTGTTTTTTTACCACACTCCAGTAATTCAAAATAGTTTAAAGTTTTTTTACCACAATCGTAGAGATTTTTGTAGAAGCTCCCTTTAGCAGTTTGTAGAGCTTCTTCGTAGCGACTCCTTATCCCCGCTCTATAGAATGTTTTACGGTGTTGCCGGAAACACCAAAGAGAGCGGGGATTTTTTTTGAGAATGAACAAAGCCAAAAATGGCTGATCGAAAGTAGCTAACTACGTCTTTTTATTGTAAGGTATTGTGATGAATAATAAACACTACACATCGGTCGTTGAAGTAGCATCGGACGAATCATTTCGCGCATTCGTGCGGGGTTCCGATGTAGAGGCTTCTCGTCAGTGGGAGCAATGGCTTCAGGAAAACCCCGAGCAACGAGAATTTATCAAGGAGGCTCGCAGTCTCGTCACGAGCCTTCGTGTGAATGCTGTTGTAGCCAGCGAGGCTACTCAACAGACTCTATGGCAACGTATTCAGGCAACAAATGTGTCTCGCACACAACAAAGCGCCAGCATCGCCGGAGCAGCAAAGTCTGCGCGTCCACGGATATTCACACTGTTGCACCTGCCGAAGACGATAGTAAACCGCCAGCGCTATTATTGGGCAGCTGCAGCTTCAATTGCGGTTCTTATATGCTCAATGATTTATGTACTCTATTACAAGTCGTCACCGTCGTCCGTACAGTACGCAACAACATTTGGTGAAACGCAGACTCTTACGTTGCCGGACGGTTCCGAGGTTGTCCTTAATGCCAATTCTGAGTTGTCGTACCAATGGAACCCTGCCTCTGACCGTGAAGTAATTCTTAAAGGTGAGGCATTTTTTAAAGTGTCTAAACAGCAGTTTTCCGGCAATCCCGTGAAATTTCATGTACAAACCGCCGATGCGATGGTGGAAGTGTTAGGGACAGAATTTAACGTGAACACGCGCCGAAACAGAACAATGGTTGTATTAAACGAGGGGAAAATACGGCTACGTTCATCGCAAGAAAACGTTAGCCCGATTGAGCTTTTGCCGGGTGAAGCATCTGAAGTACGATGCCATGCCGAAGACGGCAAACGTACATTGATAAAAAAGCGAGTAAAAACGGAACTTTTTTCTTCGTGGAAGGACGACAAATTCCTGTTTGAAGACACTCCGCTTAGCGAAGTCGCTCAAACCCTCAAAGAAAATTACGATCTCGATATAAGATTTCACGATAAAGGGCTTGCACAATTGCTTTTTACAGGCAATGTGCCGACAGATAATGTAAACCTCCTTATGACTGCAATCGCAGAGTCATTCCAGCTTCAGATTTCCCGCGATGGCACAACAATCTCTATTAATCGTTTGCAAGAGCGATAAATTTAGCGCAACAACACGGGCACATCCGGTTTTTGCCGAAGTAGTAGGCAATTTCGGTTGGGTCAGCCAGAAAACAAGCGTGTTTTCTACTTCTACTGCACATATATCGGGGTAGTCACATTTGTAAGCATCTCATTCACACGCTTTTGGATCCGCACCCGAGAGCAACTATATGGCGGAATATAGTTCGTGAATAATACGATACATTGCCGTGCTACCATTACACTTAATCCACGTACTCCATTCACAGTTTCAAAAGGACTGTAACGCTATGAATACCTTTAGGTACTCTTTCCGTTCAAAGCTCTGCTTATTCAGTCTTATGCTGGCGATGAGCGTTTCGCACGTCGCAACAGCACAAGCATTAGCACAACGATTCGCTGATAATAGCGGGCAACACAATAATAATGTGCCGTTAAAAACTTTATTGGATGACTTGTCAACAAAACAAGGATTACGTTTTAATCATAATGCTGTTTTGATTCGCGATGTGTATGTCAATAATGACAATACAATCAAAACGGGCGATAATGTTGAGCAAAAACTCAACCAAATATTGGCTGGTACGAATTTGCGTTGCAAGAAGATTGATAACGACACCTTTGTTATTCGTAGCAATGATACAGAGGTTGGTAGCGCAAAAAAAAACGTACTCGTGGCAGAACAAAGCAATAATGCAGAGTCCTTGAAAGAACTCTCAGCATCTGCCGCAATCAATGAATCACCGATGCTCGTAGAAAAGTTATCGCAACCACAACAGGATGCAACGATTTCTGGAAAGGTTATTGATAAAGAATCAAACGTCGGTTTGCCACGAGTAACTGTGCGGCTTAAAGGTAGTAGAGTAGGATCAATCAGCGATAAAGAAGGAAATTTCAAATTCCCGCTTTCCGACCCGCAAGGAACATTAGTATTTTCGTCTATCGGGTATCGAACGGTGGAAGTTCCTATTGCTGGAAAAAGCAGTATCAGTGTCTCAATGGAAGTTGATTGGAAACTCTTTGAAGATGTTGTTGTAACGGCTCTCGGTATTAAAAAAGAATCAAAAAAACTTGGCTACTCGACTGCTGTTGTTAAAGGCAACGAGATGACACAAGCTCGTGAAACCAACGTTGCCAATGCGTTGGTCGGCAAGGTGTCTGGGGTGAATGTTAGTGCGCCTGCTTCGGGTGCCGGTGGTTCATCCAGAGTTGTTATTCGTGGTAATACCTCCATTTCGAGCGATAATCAGCCTTTGTATGTTGTCAATGGTATTCCTATTGATAACAGTAATCTTGGCAGTGCTGGTCAGTGGGGTGGTTTTGATGCGGGTGATGGTATTTCATCCCTCAACCCAGACGACATTGAAAGCATGAACGTCCTTAAAGGTGCTACGGCTGCTGCGTTGTACGGTTCACGTGCAAAAAATGGGGCGATTATCATCGCAACCAAACGCGGCAAAGGCGGCGAAAAGGGTATTGGTGTTGAATTCAACTCCAATATGGTTTTTGAAAGCATCCGTGATTATTCTGATAAACAAGACCAATACGGACAAGGGGTACGAGGTAACAAACCAACAAGTGCTGCAAGTGCAAGAGTAGCTGGGTTGTCAAGTTGGGGTGCGAAATTGGACGGTAGCAGCGTTGTGCAATTCGATGGAGTCTCTCGCCCATATTCCCTTCAATCCACCAATCTAAGCGATTATTACAGAGGTGGTCTCACGTGGACGAATACGGTTGCTGTCGGCGGTGGTAGTGAAAGTACGAACTACCGATTGTCGGCTTCTAACCTGAGTAATACTGGCGTTTACCCAAATAGCGACCTGAACAGAAAAACATTTAATGCTGGAACAACATTCAAACTGTCGCCGGAACTGTCTGGTGAAGCCAGCGTGATTTACACTACCGAGAACGCAACCAATCGCCCGGGGCAAAGTGACTCTCCCGGCAATGGTAATTTTGCTATCGGCATACTGCCAACAAGCATGAGTGCTTCTATTCTTAAAGGTCCGAATGGAAACGGCACTGACCAATACCTTCACGAGTTGACGGACTTTACCGACAATCCATTTGTGACCAATCCATACTTTGCAGCGTACAAGTTTT
The DNA here is from genome assembly GCA_025358765.1 of Candidatus Kapaibacterium sp. Classification (GTDB taxonomy): domain Bacteria; phylum Bacteroidota; class Ignavibacteria; order Kapaibacteriales; family UBA4661; genus JANYIG01. The sequence continues at coordinate 39,761 of JANYIG010000135.1, read as the reverse complement.
TGAACGCGACGCAAAAGAATAGAATTATTGCTTCGGCAAACGTGAAGTACAATCTTACGGATTGGTTGTATCTGCAAGGTCGTGTTGGACAGGATTACTTCACATTCCAGACCAACAGCATTACTCCGGCAGGCACAGCATATCTATCAACTGGTTCTTTTGGTAGTGTGAATAAGACCAGCCAAACAACATCGGAAGTGAATGCTGATGCGTTGTTGGGCATGGATAAAGAATTAACGAACGATATTTCTCTCGCAGCTTCCGTCGGTGCAAGCGTTAGAAAGTCAAAAACAGAAGCATATGGCGCTGCGGGTAACTCTCTTGTATTCCCCGATATTTACAATCCACAGTATGCTATCACGAGCGTACCGAGCTATCGTATTTTCCAAAAAGAAGTGCAATCAGTCTATGGTTCAGTAGAATTATCGTTTCAAGAAATGTTGTTTTTGAACGCAACGGCTCGTAATGATTGGTTCTCTACAGTTTCCAAAGACAACTACGCGTACCTTTATCCTTCTTTGAGCGGTAGTTTTGTCTTCTCTGAAGCACTTAAAGCAGATTGGCTCTCCTTTGGTAAAATTCGTGTGGCGTATGCAACAGTGGGTGGCGATACCGACCCTTACGCAACGAAGCTCTACTATAACATCAACGCCAGCAAAATTAGTGGTAATCCTATCGGTGGTTTCGACAATATTCTACCTAACACAAAACTGAAGCCGTTGAGCGTTTCGGAATTAGAAGTGGGTTTGGAGTTGAGATTATTTGACAGCCGCCTTACGATTGATGCGGCATGGTATCAAAAAGATACGAAAAACGAGATTGTTACGGCAACTGTTTCGGCTACGTCTGGGTTCCAATCGGCAATTATTAACAATGGTCAACTACAAAATACTGGTGTTGAACTTTTGATTTCCGGTAAAATTCTCGAAGAAAAAGACTTTGGTTGGACATCTTCGTTCAATTTTAGTGTGAACAATAGCAAAGTTGTTGCTCTTGCTGAAGGTCAAACCAGCTTAACCGTTGCACAATCACGCACACAAGTAGCGTTTATTCAACACCGCGTTGGTGAAGAATTTTCGCAAATAGTCGTGAATGATTTTGCTCGTGATAAAAATGGCGCTATCGTCTATGATGCCGATGGTTTGCCGAAACAAGGTGATTTGGTGTCTATGGGCAGTGGCGTTCATCCTTACACGGGTGGTTGGGAAAATGATTTCCGCTACGGTAACTTTAGTTTGGGTGTGTTGATTGACTTCAAATTCGGCGGCAAAATCTACTCTGCTACCAATGCGTACTTGTACCAATTTGGTTTGCATAAAGAAACATTGCCGGGTCGTGATGCTGGTATTACTGGTGTTGGTGTTACCGAAGATGGAAAAGCAAACACAAAACTTGTTACACCAGGACTTATTCAAAGCTATTATGGTCGTATCGGTGGACAAATAGGCACCCCGTTTGTCTATGACGCAAGTTTCATCAAACTTCGTCAAGTCAGTCTTGGATATGATCTTCCGACATCATGGTTAGAAAGCACACCCGTTAAAAAAATAACGTTGTCGCTTGTGGCTCGTAATCTGGCAATTCTTATGAAAAAGACACCAAACATTGATCCTGAGACAAACATCAATGTAAGCAATGCTCAAGGTCTTGAACTTGCTGGTGTGCCGCCAACGCGTGCTATTGGGTTCAACCTCAATGTGAAATTCTAAGGCGAATTTCATGGAAATGCGTTTGCAGTGTTTTTTTCTAATTAACAATTATGAACTTGGCGCATTGCGTCAACTTTTTGAAACTACCATGAACTTGAGTATCAAATATTACAGAAGTTTTGTCGCGTTCGCGGTTGTCATGCTTATGGCAACGGGATGTACAAAGGACTTCGAGGCATTAAACACCGACCCGGTGCGCCCCGATGACAACTCGTTCAACGCGGAATATTTATTGACCACGTCGCAGCTTACTTACACGGGAAGCACAGATTTTAGCTATGAAACATGGCGAACAAACCTTATCTATTGTTCGGTGATGATTCAGCATTTTGCTACCGTTCAAGGATACTGGGCAGGAGATAAATACAACCTGAATTCGGGTTATGCCGCTTCCTATTTTGAACGTGCGTACGACGAACAAATCCGCCCCGTGCAGCATTTGGTCGAACAAACCAAAGGTAAAGCACAGTATAAAAACCTGTACCAAATGTCGCGGATTATTCGTGCGCTTATTTTCCACAGAGTGACCGATATTTACGGCGATGTGCCGTATTTCGACGGTGGCCGTGGTTATTACGGTGGTTCGTTTACCCCGAAATACGACCAACAGTCTGCTATCTACGCCGATATGTTGAAAGAATTGGATGAAGCAGCAAAAGGCTTGAGCGATGCCGAGCCAATGCCTAACGGTGATTTGTTCTACGGTAGAATCTCCGGCACGGCTCGTGTGGCTGCATGGCGGAAGCTCGCGTATTCGTTGATGGTACGCTTGGGTTCGCGTTTGAGCAAAGTTGACGCGGCTGGCGCAAAAACATGGGTAGAAAAAGCAGTAGCAGGCGGTGTATTCCAAAATGCTAATGATAATGCGTTTGTTACTCACGATATCGGCGGCGACCGCGCAACCGTAAATCGTCTGAGCCAAGTAATGAATCTTGGGTATGAAATTACCGTCTTGCGCTTGAGTAAAACATTTGTTGATTTGCTGAAGACAAATAAAGACCCTCGTTTGCAGTGGCTCGGTGAACGTGCCGGAGACCTTAGCACAAAGTTGGATGACCAGCTTGGCATGCCCAATGGGTACGACCTTGGAGGCGCGGCAACAGATCTTTCCAAAGCTCCGGGTTATCCTGGTTCGATTGATAAATACACTCGCCCGAACAACAAAACCGTTGCACGGATGGATGGACCAACGTTTATCATTACTTCAACGGAAGTGAAACTTTTGTTGGCAGAGGCAGCCGTTCGTGGTTATAACGTTGGCAAAGGTGCCGATGTTTTGTACCAAGAAGCCGTGAGCGAAGGAATGCAAGCTATCCAACAATTTAGCGCTGGTGCAGTGATTACGCAGGCGGAGACCGATGCGTTCCTCAAAGCAAATCCATTCAAATCGGCTGGTTCGACGGATGAGAAATTGGAACAAATCAATACGCAGTTTTGGGTAGCAACCTATCTGAACGATATTGAAGCGTGGTCGAACTGGCGACGCACTGGTTATCCGAAACTCACACCTGTTGTGTATCCGGGTAATGCAACGAATGGTACAATCCCGCGCCGTTTGGTCTATCCTGCCTTGGAATCCTCAGCAAATGCTACCAATTACAGTGAGGCTGTCGGTCGCATTACTGGTGGTAACGTCCTTACAGGTCGCGTGTGGTGGGATAAGCAATAGCAAGGGCATTTGTATTGATAGTGATTCTGACGCATTGCGTCAACGTGACCCACAAAATAGTTTTTTTGTGGGTCACTTTTTACCGCCGTTTTCCTCTCGCCTTCAAGAATACATATTCACGATGAAATGATGCTGATTCGCATAAGCGACTGTGTTCAACCACTATCCTTACGAAACAATGAGCCAAATAATGACCTTGCCGAAGCCAGCAAATCTCGCAATGAGGAAAACATCTATAGTGGTAACCATTACGATCATGGTCTGTTGTGCTCTTGCCGCTTTTGAGGGTGGGAAGGAGCCTCAAAACGACGCTGTGTTGTTTACGGTGCTTTCGCCTGCCGAAACAGGCGTGAATTTCACAAACAAGCTCGAAGAGACCGATTCGCTCCACGTGCTGAATTATGAATACCTCTACAACGGTAATGGCGTGGGTGTGGGGGATTTTAACAATGATGGATTGCCCGATTTGTTTTTTTCGGGAAATACTGTACAAAATAAACTTTATCTGAATAAAGGAAAATTGAAGTTCGAGGACATCACGAGCAAAGCAGGAGTGGCGGGCAATGGAACGTGGTCAACAGGGGTAAGTATTGCCGATGTGAATGGGGATGGGTTGCTTGACATTTACGTTTGTCATTCCGGAAAACTGCCGCCTGAAAAATTAGTCAACGAACTTTTTATCAATCAAGGCGTTCCGGCTGGTTCCCGTGATGGCGCACCGACGTTTATCAACAAAGCAAAAGAATATGGTTTAGATGCGCCCGGTACGCAATCAACGCAAGCCGCTTTTTTTGATTACGACCTTGATGGCGATTTGGATATGTTTTTGCTCAATCACTCCGTTAAAACCTACAATCCGCTCCTGAATACCCGCAAAACGCGCTCCACACCAAGCCTCGAATATGGCAACCGCCTGTTCCGCAATGACTCCGAAAATGGGAAAATATTATTTACCGATGTTACCCGTGAAGCGGGCATCGTGAACAATCCGATAAATTATGGCTTGAGCGTGACCATTAGTGATTTGAACGGCGATGGTTGGGCAGATATTTACACAACCAGCGATTACGCCGAGCAAGATTATTGCTACATCAACAACAAAAATGGCACGTTCCGAGAATCCATTCGCAAATCGTTTACGCATATTTCGCAGTTTTCGATGGGAGCGGACGTTGCGGATTACAATAACGATTTGCGTCCCGATGTGATGACGCTTGATATGTTACCGGAGGATAATCGTCGCCAAAAATTGCTCAAAGGCGCAGATGAATATGACCAATATCATTTGCTGGTTGATAGCGGATATCATCATCAAACGATGCGGAATATGCTTCATTTGAATCAGGGCGAGGACGAACGGGGCGATTTGCGGTTTAGCGAAATAGGGCAGCTTGCGGGCGTATCGAACACAGATTGGAGTTGGTCGGCTCTTTTTGCTGATGTTGACAATGACGGTTGGAAAGACCTGTTTATCTCGAACGGTTATTTGCGTGATTATACGAATATGGATTTCCTCAAATATACGGTTGCCGATGCACGAATAGACGAGGCGCAAAAGGGGAATATTAAATTTCGTACGTTCGATCTTGTGAAGAAAATGCCTTCAACAAAACTCTCTAACTACATATTTCGCAACAATCACGACTTGACATTTACCAATGCAACCAAACAATGGGGGTTGTATCGTTTGAGCGTCTCGAACAGTGCGGTGTATGCGGATTTGGATAATGATGGCGATTTGGATATGATTATCAACCATCAAAACGAGCCTGCGTCAATTTATCGCAATAATGCAGAAACACAGCTTCAAGCAAATTATCTGAACATCCGCCTGAAAGGGCGTGGTGACAATACGTTTGCGCTCGGTGCAAAAGTGCTTGTTGTGTGTGAATCCAACGGAATCAGCGAACGGCAACTGCAAGAATTATATCCCGTGCGTGGCTATCAATCGTCGGTGGATTATACGCTTCATTTTGGATTGGGAACCAATACGACGGTAAAAGAAGTAAAAATCTTTTGGGCGGATGGCTCCGAAAGTATTCTCAGCAAAGTGGCAGCAAACCAAATATTGACCATCAATCAAAACGATGCCAAGCTAACAAAAGGAACCGAGCCGTTTGACGCATTCATCAAGCAGCAAGCATTCCTCAGCGACATAACAAAACAATCGGGGCTGAATTTTACGCATATCGAGAATGACTTTGTAGATTTTAAGTCTGAATTTCTTTTGCCGTACCAACTCTCGCGGATGGGACCAGCGCTTGCAACGGCGGATGTGAATGGTGATGGTTTGGACGACGTGTTTTTAGGCGGTGCGATGGAACAAGCAAGCGCACTGTATCTTCAACAAAATCTTCAGCAAAGCGACGGGAAAAAAGCCGACTTCGGCTTTGCGCTTGCACCCGTGCAAGCATGGAAGGATGATAATCTTTGCGATGTTGTCGGCGCACTCTTTTTCGACGCAGACGGCGACGGCGACAAAGATTTGTATCTCGCGTTTGGCGGTAATGAACCGGAACCCAATTCCGTTGCCTATCAAGACAAATTATATCTAAACGACGGCAAAGGAAGGTTTGTCAAAGCCACGGATGCTCTGCCTTCTATGCCAACCAGCACACAAGCTATTGCCGCAGGAGATTTTGATGGCGACGGTGATGTAGATTTGTTCGTTGGTGGACGCTGCCAGCCTGGTTCGTTCCCGTTTGCAGGCAGAAGTTATCTTCTCCGTAATGATTCAAAAAACGGTTCGGTTCGTTTTACCGATGTTACAGAATCCGTGTGTAAGGATTTACTCAAACCCGGCATGGTCACAAGTGCTGCGTGGCAAGACATGAACGGTGACAAACTCCCTGACCTCGTGCTTGCGGGTGATTGGATGCCTGTAAAACTATTTCTCAGCGAACGGGACGCAATGCGTCAGGGAGGCACAACCATTTTACGTGATGCCTCGCAAGAGGCGGGTTTACTGAATACAAGCGGGATGTGGACAACCATCACCATGAGCGACCTTGATGGTGACGGTGATATGGACATGATTATCGGCAATTGTGGTGTGAATAGTCAGTTCCACATCAGCAAAGAACAGCCGATGCAAATTTTCGCCCGCGACTTCGATAACAACGGCGTGGTTGACCCAATTTTGTGTTATTACGTTCAAGGAAAGAAATATCCATACCCCTCGCGGGATGAGCTTTTGGAACAGATTACGCCGCTTCGTCGAAAGTTCGTGAAATACGCCGATTACGCCGATGCAACCCTCGAAACGATCTTTCCGAAAGAGCAAGTAGCACAAGCAACAGTGTTTACGTGTGATTATGCCGCTACCAGTGTGTTTTGGAACGACGGCAAAGGGCGATTTACGATAAAAGCTTTACCTATTATGGCGCAGTTCTCGAAGGTTCACGGTATTGTGGTGGATGATTTTAACCGTGACGGACGCAAGGATATTTTGTGTGTTGGAAATTTTTATCCATACCGTACGCAGATGGGTCGTTGTGATGCTGGGTTGGGCGTGTTGCTCTACGGCACTGCCGGATACGGCACTGAAAAGGGGAATTTTATTCCGCAAATGCCTTACGAAAGTGGACTCTACGCTGGCGGCGATGTGCGGGCAATAGCAAGCGTAAAAAGCGGTTCAGGTGGAAATGTATTAGTTATTGCGAAAAACGACGAACCTGTTCAGGTGTTTCGTTGGAAAAAACCATGACAAGCATACCAAGAATATGTAGGGAGAATATCGTGAAATCACTTGTATCAATAGGATTTTTTTTCATTGCACTGAATTGTTGTGCACAACCGTCTCCGGCAGCACCGCAAGAGCAGTGGAAACGATGGGAGCGTGATGCCAACCCGCTTTACCGTGCCGAACAAGCGTTGACGGGTGTGATAGTGCATGATATTTTTCCGCCGACTGTTGCGAGTCGCATTTATGTGTATGCGAGCATTGCGGCGTATGAAGTTTTAGTGCAAGATGCCAAAGAATACGCTTCGTTAGCAGGGCAAATCCGTTCGTTGCAAGCTGTTCCCACCGCGACGGCTCGTGCGGATAAGTCCGTAAGTTATTCGTTGGCGGCGGTAGCGGCATTTGTGGAAACTGCAAAAAAACTCGTGTTCTCGGAACAAGCATTAGAGGATTCTGTACGCGTGATTTATGCGGGGTACGCTGCAAAAGGGTATCCACCAGAAGTTATAGATTCTTCCAAAGCCTTTGGTAAGCGCGTTGCAGACTTTATTCTTTCGTGGGCGGCAAAAGACCGCTATAAAGAAACCCGTGCTATGAAACGGTATTCGCTCAAAAAAACACCCGGAGCATGGATTCCCACGCCGCCCGGTTACATGGCTGCCGTTGACCCGCATTGGAACAAGATACGAACGATGGTGTTAGATTCTGCCTCGCAATGTAAACCCGTGCCGCCGCCTACGTTCAGCACGGACAAAACATCAGAGTTTTACAAACAGGCGAAAGAAGTGTATGATATTGGCAAGAACCCAACGGCGGAACAACGCGCCATTGCGAGCTTTTGGGATTGCAATCCATTTTTTTTGAATATTCAGGGACACCTAAATTTTGCGACGAAAAAACTTTCTCCGGGCGGACATTGGATGTCTGTTGCGGGCATTACTGCACGGAAGGTTGGGGCGGACATGGTTCGTGCATCGGCAGGATATGCGCTGACGGCATTGGCATTATTCGATGGTTTTATTTCATGTTGGGATGAAAAATATCGGAGCCAACTTGTTCGCCCCGAAAGCTATATCAACGCTACGATTGATGAAGAATGGAAACCGATTCTGCAAACACCACCGTTTCCGGAATATCCAAGCGGGCACTCCGTGATTTCAACGGCTGCGGCTGCGGCGCTTACGTCGCTTTTTGGCGATAATTTTGGGTTTGACGACACAACAGAAACGGAATACGGGCTACCAATACGGAAATTTCCTTCCTTCAACGCTGCCGCGCAAGAAGCCGCCGTGAGCCGATTATACGGTGGGATTCATTACCGTGCCGCTATCGAAAATGGGCAACAACAAGGCAAGCGGGTCGGAGAATTATTATTGGCAAAAATTCGCCTGAAAAACCCTTCACGAACAAATTAAATTTTTCGGCTAACAACATCACAACCGATAATGACAAAACAACGAGTGCTTTTTTTGCTGACTGTTGCAGTCCTGCTGGCAAGCAATAGTTTGTGTTCGGCGCAACTTGCTGCTTCCGGCAATATGACGGAGCAACAGAAAAATGAAATGCAGAACACGGTAAAAACAGCGTGCCAACGTGCTTGGAGTGGCTACAAACAGTATGCGTGGGGATACGATGCTCTCAAACCCATTAGTAAAAAAGGACACAACTGGTATGGCACTTCGTTTTTGATGACACCTGTGGATGCTTTCGATACGTTTTTTTTGTTGGGACTGAAGACGGAGGCAAAAGAAAGCAAAGAGTTGATTTTTTCCAAACTGCGGTTTGATGTGAACGAAGAAGTGCAGTTTTTTGAAATTACGATTCGCTTGCTTGGTGGTTTGCTTTCTGCATATGAATTAGATGGCGACAAACGATTTTTGCAATTGGCTGAGGATTTAGGCAAACGTCTTTTGCCTGCCTTTGCGTCTCCAACGGGAATGCCATATCGGTATGTGCATCTTCAAACCGGACGGGTGCGAGATTCCATCAGTAATCCAGCGGAAATAGGAACGTGTTTGCTCGAATTTGGGAAACTCACTCAATGCACAGGCGATTCTGTGTATTACAAGGTTGCTAAAAAAGCAACGCTGGAGATTTATAAACGGCGCAGTAGCCTTGATTTAGTTGGAACGCTTATTGATGTGACCAGCGGCATATGGACAAATACGGAGAGCCATATAAGTGGCAGGATTGATTCGTATTACGAGTATTTGTACAAGGCATGGCTGCTTTTTGGCGACAAAGAATGTAAGGAAGCATGGGAGGTTTCAAATACGGCTATCAAAAAATGGTTGTTGAAAGAAGTGCCTTCCGGTTGGTATTGTACCCGCGTTGATATGAATTCCGGCAAAGAAACACGCCCGGTTTACGGAGCATTAGACGCTTTTTATGCGGGGTTGGCAGCGCTTTCCGGCGATGTGGTTACGGCAAAAAATGTGCAAACCGGAAATTATTATATGTGGACGCATTTTGGCATTGAACCCGAGCGCTTCAATTTTCGGACGGATTCTTTACAGTATGGCGATTATCCCTTGCGTCCCGAAAATATTGAGAGTTGTTTTTATCTATATCGCACAACCAAAAACGACCTGTATGTACAGATGGGAAAACGGATGGTAGGCGATATTCTCAACAAATGTAAAACTGACGTTGGGTATGCTGCCGTAAAAAATGTTGCAACGTTTGAGTTAGAAGACTCAATGGAAAGTTTCTTTTTTGCCGAAACCTTAAAGTACGCGTATCTGCTTTTTGCTCCGGAAAACGTTTTGGATTTGAAGAAGGTTGTGTTCAATACCGAAGCGCACCCGCTCAGTATTCATTATATTCATCACCGTTAAAGGGTACGTATATGGCAGCAATTATCAACCAACGCATGGCGGCAAAAATTGAAGGCGATTTTGTCGTTTTTCTGATTGGAATGCGCATTAATCAGTTTTGGAAAATTCACAAATGGCTGCCAGTAGCGCTGGCAATGCCCAGAATGCTCAAGGAGCTTGCAGCAAAGCCGGAGAGCGGTTTTTTGGGATATGAGAGCAGTGGAGGAACTTCCATCCAATATTGGCGGTCGTTCGAGCATTTGGAGCGCTATGCCAAAGATAAAGACGGGCAGCATTATCCGGCGTGGAGGGCGTTTAACCGAGCCATCAGAAGTAATGGCGACGTGGGCATCTGGCATGAAACCTATGTCATTACCGCCGGAAATTACGAAACGGTGTATAATAACATGCCGCCGCGTGGTTTGGGCAAGGTTGCAGAACTTGTGCCAGCTGCTGGGGTATATGAATCAGCCGGTGGTCGCTTACGGCGCGGCGCTCACAAAGACGAAACAACGTGACCCAATGAAAACACTGATAATAACAGCAAGAACAACGGCAAAACATCTGCTTTTTGCGGTTTTGGTAAGCCTGACCACTCTATGCCTAACTACTGTCTCTATGAGCAGTCAATCAACCACTCGCGTCATATTTTTTGGCGATTCCATTACCGAATTGGGTGTGAACGCTGGCGGGTATGTAACAAAAATAAAACAACGTCTTGTGCAAGAGGGTATCAGTAGTTACGAGCTTGTCGGGGCGGGCGTAAGCGGCAATAAAGTGTATGATTTGTATGGCCGACTCGATGAGGATGTTCTCCGAAAGAACCCTTCGGTGGTTGTTATTTTCGTCGGCGTGAATGACGTGTGGCACAAAACATTGTTGGGAACAGGCACGGATGCGGACAAATTTGAAAAATTTTATAGTGCCATCATCAAAAAGCTCCAAGAAAAATCAATCAAGGTGATTCTTTGTACACCAGCCGTTATTGGTGAACGAACGGATGCTTCAAACCCACAAGATGGCGATTTGAATCATTATGCGAATATTATCCGCCGCCTTGCCAAACAGTATTCTTGCTCTCTGTGCGATTTCCGTAAGGCATTTTTGGAATATAATTTTGCCCATAATCCTACAAATGCTGAGTCGGGAATCCTTACGAACGATAGAGTTCATCTGAATGATAAAGGCAATCAACTTGTGGCGGATATGCTGTTCCCCGTTCTTTTTAGCAAATGATTTTTTTGAAGAGTAGCATTTCTTCTTTGCCGAAACCTTGAAGTGTGCGTATTTGTTGTTTGTATCGGAAGATGTTTTATTGGAAGCGACCGCTTGCGGTAATTCGATTGTGATAAACAACAAAATACAACCACAAATAAGGAGCAGCATTGCTGAAATTAACGATGAGCAAACTACATCAACTGTTTGAGAATAATCAAGCGTGGGCGGCGCAGATTCAGGAGCGCGATCCGGGTTTTTTTATGAAACTCTCTCGCCAACAATCGCCGGAGTATCTTTGGATTGGTTGTTCCGATAGCCGTGTTCCGGCTAACGAAATAGTGGGGCTTTTGCCGGGCGAATTATTTGTGCATCGCAATGTTGCTAATGTGGTTGTCCACACGGATTTGAACTGTTTGTCTGTTCTGCAATTTGCTGTTGATGTGTTGAAGGTGAAGCACGTGATTGTATGTGGTCACTATGGATGCGGTGGCATCCGCGCCGCCTTACGCAAAGAGCGATTGGGGCTTGTTGATAACTGGTTGCGCCATGTTCAAGATGTGTATTCCCGGCATGAATCTTCATTGGCTGCCATTGCCGAAGAGCATGACCGCTGCAACAAGCTTTGCGAACTCAATGTGATCGAACAAGTGCTGAATGTGTGTCAAACAAGCATCGTGCAGGACGCATGGACACGCGGTCACGAGTTGTCGGTTCATGGTTGGGTTTATGGTTTGCGGGATGGTCGTTTGCGAGACCTGAGTATCACTATGAGTCGTCCAGACCAGATACCAAACGATTATCAAGCAGCATTGACAAAATTACTAATGGCGGAGAGTGTCAGCAAATGATTGCGTGTTATCGAAAACAGCAACGTTCATTGCTTCCACATAACGATATATTTTCGTTCACAATCACAAGCAAACGACTATGAACTATGCTTCTTTTTTCAGAGTACACGCTCTTGTTACTGCGTTTTGCGCTCTTGCTTCCATGTTCGTTTATGCAGCAGCAGAAGCACAACCCATTCTTGCTTTTGTTGACCCCTTAGAAAAAGTATTACCCGACCGTACCTATTTCCCCGATGCACCTGCGGAGATGAACGTTTGTCGTGGCGAACACGCCGGATTCCAGGTTGTGCTTTGGCACGACAGCAACATTCGCCAATGCTCCGTGCGTGTGGATATACGTGACGCGCAGGGCAAGCCGCTTGACGCAGCGCGTCAATTTGCGCCCACAACGGGTTTTGTGGGGTATGTCCACGTAAGCCGCTCTGTGCCTGTGCGTGGATTTGATCAACTGGTATCCCCGTCCGGTTTTTATCCCGACCCAATCATAGAAGAACCTACGCGGGATATTCCTGCCCGAACACCACAATCTATCTGGCTTACCGTGCCAATTCCCGCCACTGCTGTTGCCGGCACATACAAAGGGCGCGTAACAGTAATGGGAACGGCGGACGGCAAACAATTTGAACGCACGAAGGAATTTACCATCGTTGTTTATCCCGTCACGTTACCCCCACAAACGCTTTGGGTGACGAATTGGTTCTTTTTGGGCGAGGAGCAACTCAAACTGCTCAACAATGGCAATAATGTTGAACCCTATTCCAAGCCGTATTGGGAAACCGTTCGATTGTGCGCTCGTGCGATGAAGTCTTTTCGTCAAAATGTGGCGCTCATAAGTCCTTTACACTTGATGGATTTTTCTGTGAAGGGCGACAAATACACGTTCGATTTTGCGAAGTTTGATACAATGGTGTCTATTTTCATAGAGGAAGGCACTATTGGGCGGATTGAGGGCGGGCATATAGGCGGACGCGAAGGTACGTGGGAGACTGCGTTTGTCGTAGGTGTACCGGAAAAACGGGCAGGCTCGGGGAAAATAGAATTTACCTCAAAACCAATAAGTGATTCCACCGCACAACGTTTTTACCGTCAGTATTTGCGGGCATTGGTGGAACACTTAAAGGCAAAAGGGTGGTTAGAACGTTATATGCAGCATCTTGCCGACGAGCCGATCCCCGCCAATACCACATCGTACATTGCTATTGCACGTTTTGTGCGGAGCGTTGCGCCGGAACTTCGCATTATTGAGGCTTGCCATAGCAAAGATGTCGAAGAGACGATTGACGTTTGGGTTCCGCAATTAAATTTTTTCCATGAAGACAGTGCTTTTTATCAGGCACAACGCCACAAGCCGGGCAAGGAAGTATGGTTTTACACTTGTCTTGCGCCGCAAGGAAACTACGCTAACCGCTTTATCGAACAGCCATTGTTAAAAACCCGCATTCTGCATTGGCTTAACTATCGTTTTGGTGCTACAGGCTACTTGCATTGGGGCTGGAATGCGTGGGGCAGCAACCCCTTTGGCGAAACAAGTGGTGTTATTCCCGAGTTAGGAAATGTGATGCCGGGCGGTGACGGCTGGATTGTGTATCCCGGGAGCCGAAACGGGCAAGGCAAAATTTGGAGTTCGGTGCGTATGGAAGCTATGCGTGACGGTCTTGTGGATTATGAATTGCTCCGAATGGCAGAAAAAAAATACCCCGAAAAAACAAAAGAAATGGCGCGACAAGTGGCGTACCGATTGGATTGGTACGATATGGATATCCAAAGTTTTCGCGCCAAACGAAAGGAATTACTTGAGATGTTGTCTGCAAACCCTTAATTCTCATCAACATGTTGTCACGTTATTATGCTCAATCATTTTCACCCCATCAAGTGTAGTATTCCCATCGCTTGCGTTTTTATCCTGTTTTGTTCCTCTTGTCGTGCAGGTGGCGGACAGCCTACCGAATCTGCTTCCAATAAAACGTTTCCCATTATTGGATATTGGGCATCGTGGAATGGCTCGCCAGATAGTCTTCAATACGACAAACTTACACATATCAATTATTCGTTTGCAACGCCCAAAGCCGATGGACGAGTTTTTCTACAAAACCCGGCATCACTCAAGCAGATGGTGGCGCTTGCTCATGCAAAAAACGTAAAAGCCTGTCTTGCTATCGGCGGTTGGGATTTGGGTGATGGTGGAGGAAACGACACAGCATTTGAGCAGCTTGCAGCATCGCGCACAAGCCGCGAAACGTTTATCGCAACCGTCATGCAGATGGTGAAGGAGTACAACCTCGACGGTGTGGATATGGACTGGGAATATCCCGATGCCGGAGACGGCATTGTTGGTGTGTCAGCGCGGTATTTCGATACGCTGATGACCGCGCTTGGCAAGGAATTACATCAGCAAAAAAAAATCCTGAGCGCCGCCGTGGTGTCTGGTGGTAAAACTGGTGATGGCATTTTGCCTTCGGTGTTCAACGTGGTAGATTTTATCAACATCATGGCGTATGACGCACAAACCCCTCCACATTCGTCGCTTGACGTTGCCAAACAAGCGCTTCAATATTGGTTAGCAAAAGGGCTTCCCAAAGAAAAAGCAATCCTCGGCGTACCGTTTTACGGTAAACCATCAAAGAATGGTAACGGTTCGTACAAAAGCCTTGTGGAGCAAGACAAGACTGCACCGACGAAAGACGAGGTGAACGGCTGCTTTTACAACGGAATTCCAACGATGAAGGCAAAAACGAAGCTCGCAATAGAGCAGGGTGGTGGCATTATGATTTGGGAAGTAGGACACGACACGCATGATTCCACGTCGCTGTTGCGGGCAATCAATGAGGTTTCAAAAAAGTGATGAGTTCTTCGCGCCTTTAAGGATCAATGGCATTAAGTTAAGGAATCTCCCTCATCCCGACCTTCTCCCAAAGGGAGAAGGAGGGAGATTTGAAGCCCTCTACCTCTGGGAGAGGGTTTGGGTGAGGGGCTTAACTTAATGACATTGCCTTTAAGGATACCTTGAAATTTTTCTCAATATTTATTTAGCCTACACTATGACTATTCGCTTGTGTATTCTCTGTCTGCTATGTAGTTGTGCAGTAATGCCATACACTATGTTTGCTGCTATACAGCTTGAGACAACAAATTCAGCCGGCAACGGCGGGTTGCCCATCATCCCGCAACCCGCTTCCGTGCAACGTCAATCAGGTTTGTTCATGCTTTCTGAGCGTGTTGTGGTCGTTGCGGGTAGTGCAAACCTTCGAGATGATGCCGCGCTTTTTGTTGAACATCTCCGCCTTGTATGCGGTGTACAGCTTCGCGTGTCTTCTTCGATGCCGACTTCTGCAAAAGCAAGTATCCAGCTGATCAATGGCGATTCATCATTGCCTCAAGACGGTTACACATTGACTATTACTCCAAACACCATCACTATTCGCGGTGGCAAGGGTGCAGGCGTGTGGTATGGATTGCAATCGTTGCTTCAATTGGCTGGTGCTGCTTCTCATACTGACAAACAACGGAGCATTGAAGTGCCGTGTGCTGTTATTCAAGATGCACCGCGTTTTTCGTGGCGGGGGATGCACCTTGATGTTGGGCGGCATTTTCAGCCGGTGGAGGTTGTCAAACGAACGATTGATATGTTGGCGTTCTACAAAATGAATACGTTTCATTGGCATCTGACCGAAGACCAAGGTTGGCGTATTGAAATCAAAAAATATCCGCGCCTTACTCAAGTAGGTGCATGGCGCAAAGGGACGCTTATCGGGCATTACAACGATGACATTCCACAAAAGTTCGACACTGTTCGGCATGGCGGCTACTACACGCAGAAGCAAATCAAAGATGTGGTGGAATATGCCTGCAAACGGCACGTCACCATCGTTCCTGAAATCGAATTGCCGGGACACGCGCTTGCGGCGCTTGCGGCGTATCCTGAGCTTTCTTGCCCAGCCGAAAACGGCTTGGGCGGACCGTTTGAGGTAGGCAAAACGTGGGGCGTGTTCGACGATGTGTTTTCTCCGAAAGAAGCAACGTTTACGTTTTTGCAAAACGTCCTGACGGAAGTAATAGCACTTTTTCCGTCAAAATATATCCACATTGGCGGCGACGAATGCCCCAAAACCCGTTGGAAAGCAGACCCGTATTGCCAAGAACTCATCAAAAAGTACAATTTGAAGGATGAACATGGCTTACAGAGCTACTTTATTCAGCGTATTGAAAAGTTTGTGAACAGCAAAGGACGGCAAATTATTGGTTGGGATGAAATTTTGGAGGGCGGGCTTGCGCCAAACGCTGCGGTGATGTCGTGGCGCGGCATAGAAGGCGGTATTGCGGCTGCCAAGGAAAAACATTTTGTGGTGATGTCGCCCGGAAGCCATTGTTATTTTGACTATTACCAATCGCGCAATCCGAGCGAGCCTGTTGCTATCGGTGGATACCTTCCGCTTGAGAAGGTGTATGGCTACGAACCAATTCCTGCCGAGCTTTCGGGCGATGAGCGCAAATATATTCTCGGCGCACAAGCAAACGTGTGGACGGAGTACATGAAAACAGCGAGCCATATTGAGTATATGGTATTTCCTCGTTTGTGTGCGCTTGCGGAGGTTGTGTGGACGGCTCCAGAGCGCAAAAATTATGATGATTTTACCACAAGGCTTGTTGCACATTTGCCCATACTCGATAAATGGCATATAAACTATGCAAAATCATTGTTCGAGGTGGAGCTTTCTTTGAACCCGTTTTCCGCAGCATCGGGCATGTTCGGTTTGCAAGTGAGTTTGCAATCACAAGCGCTCAAAAATAATACGAACCGCGCGTCTGGGTTTATTACGTACACAACTGATGGCAGCGCACCAACTGCCCAATCCACACGCTACGCAGCGCCGTTCGCGTTAGAGCGTAGCGTTACGGTAAAAGCTGCCGTTATCGAAGGCACGGAACGTAAAAGTACGGTAACGGAACAAGCACTCGGCATCAACAAAGCGACGGGAAAAAGTGTTCAACTTGCGGAGCCGCCTCATTCAAAATACACCAATGCCGGTGCATTTACGCTGGTGGATGGTATTCGCGGCGAAAAACGCTTCAAAGGAAGTCAGTGGCTTGGGTTCGAGGGAAAAGATTGTGAAGCAACCGTAGATTTACAAACGGCGCAATCATGTTCGACAGTTCGTGTTGGTTGGTACGTTGGCGAAGGACAATGGATTTATGCGCCTTCCAGCGTAGAGCTTTGGCTTTCGGATGACGGGCAAACATTCCGTGCGGTGGGTAAACTTGACCAAAACGATGTTCTGAAAGCCGGTCAGCAAGCGGTGTTTACGGTTGGTGCTGCCTCGGCGCGGTTTGTAAAACTCAAATTGACAAACTTCGGCACAATCCCCGTTGGCAAAACAGGTGCAGGTAATAAACCGTGGCTCATGGTGGATGAAATTAGCATTGAGTAAGGGCGATAAACGATACTCCAATGGATTCACTGAAAACCTATTTGTGAGAAAGCGAATATGAAGATTATCCACGTACTTTCTGGTTGTGCGCTGTGTGTGCTACTCTTGGTGGGTTGTACTTCCCATGATGACTACCATAATGCTGCTCTTCCCATCGAAAAACGGGTCGAATCACTTCTCAGCCAAATGACACTGGAAGAAAAAATTGGGCAGATGACGCAGATAAATTATACAATGATTTCGGCTCATGATTCTGTGCCGATTTTGGACACCACAAAACTTCTTTCCTTCGTCCGCACCTACCATATTGGCTCGTTTTTGAATGGGATAGCCGTTTCCCCGCAGCAATGGTTCGAGTTTTCCGACCAGCTTCAGCACATCGCCATGAGGGAATCGCGGCTGCATATTCCGATTATCTACGGAGTTGACCATATGCACGGCGCAAGTTATGTTTCGCAAGCAACCATTTTTCCGCATAACATTAATATAAGCGCGACGTTCAACGACGATTTTGTACGTCAGATGGCGGAAATAACCGCCCGCGAATCGGCGGATTTAGGTCATCATTGGATTTTTGCACCTGTGTTAGATGTTGGTGTACAGCCCTATTGGTCGCGGTTGTACGAAACCTTTGGCGAAGACCCACACGTCGCGGCAACAATGGGAGCGCTCTACGTGACAGCGCTGCAAAATGATACTGCCATCGCTCCATACAAATTAGCTGCTTGCGCGAAGCATTTTTTGGGTTATTCCGACCCCAAATCTGGATGGGATAGAACAACGGCTTCCATTCCCAACCAGCGATTGCACGAGGTGTTTCGTCCGTCGTTCCAAGCGGCGATTGATGCGGGCATCTCAACCGTAATGATTAACAGCAGCGACATTAACGGCGAGCCGGTTCACGCCTCGAAGCGCATTCTTACGGATTTGCTCCGAACGGCGATGGGTTTTCAAGGCGTGGCGGTTACGGATTGGGAAGATATTCGTGGTTTGGTGTTTCGCCATAAAATCGCCGAAAATGAAAAACAAGCAACGTTACTTGCGCTGAATGCGGGTATTGATATGGCGATGACACCATTCACAACGGATTTTTGTCGGATTACGAATGAGCTTGTGCGGGAGGGTGCGGTATCGGAAGAGCGCATCAATACTTCGGTGCGGCGTATTTTGCGGCTCAAATTTGCGCTCGGGTTGTTTGAGCATCCTTATCCCCGCAATGACCGTTTTTCGCGGATTGGCGCACCGGAGCATCGTCAAAAAGCCTTAGAAGCGGCGCGGGAATCATTAGTATTGCTTAAAAATACGAACGCTCCATTACTGGGTTCGGCAGCATTGCCATTTCCGCAAAGCGTCCATTCATTATTTGTTGTGGGAACTTCCGCCACGTCGCGTCGGAACTTGGGTGGTGGGTGGTCGCTGAATTGGGAAGGTCCTCGCCGTGACGACGACCCGCGTTATCCGATTGGAGCAAAAACCATCGTCGAAGGGTTGCAAACCGAATTTCCAAATGCTGTTGTTGAATGGATGGATGGCATTGGCGCTGTGGGTTCTGCGCTGCGGGCGGAGTTTGCAGCAAAAGCGAAACGGGCGGAATATATCATCGTTGCCACAGGAGAAATTCCCTACGCAGAGAGTAATGGCAATATCAGTGATTTGAGCCTCGACAGCACACAATCCGCTATTGTTACGGCGGTGCAGCAAACGGGTAAACCAAACGTTCTTGTGTTAGTGGAAGGTCGTCCGCGCCTTATTACGCCATTTGTGGAAAATGCGAGTGCGATTCTATGGGCGGGATTACCCGGATACGAGGGTGGGCAGGCAATCGCGGAGGTATTGAGTGGTAAAACCAACCCAAGCGGGAAATTATCGGTTTCGTATCCAAAATTTCCCGGGCATTGTGTGCCATACCATCACACAGCGTCGGAGCGTTCAACAGCATTGTTTCCGTTTGGATACGGCTTAAGTTATTCGTCGTTCGAGTATTCCAACCTTACGCTCTCCGATTCAGTAATAAGCGGCAGCAACCATATTGTGGCGACAGTGACCGTGACGAACAAAAGCCAACGAACGGGCAAAGAAGCCGTGCTGTGGTTTGTGAGCGATGAAGTCGGTAGTATATCGCGTCCGGTCAAACTGCTCAAACACTATGAAAAGCAAGAATTACAACCCAACCAACGTAAAACGTTTACGTTTGAGATTAGCCCCACAGCACATTTGAGCTTTCCCGATGGTGACGGCAAACGCTTGTTGGAAGCGGGTTATTTTACTGTGTCGGTCGGCAACCTGACGCAAAGCGTCAATCGAAAACGATTTTTTTACAACCCTTAAAATGTACATCGTAAAAACATGAAAAGAAGAACACTACTCAAACAACTTAGCCTTGGTTCTGTTGCCCTCGCTTTGCCCCAGATATTTTTGGAGAAGGCAAAGGCAGAAACCACCTATGATTCACAAAAAACACCATCGAAAAATTATGCGTGGACAATTCCAGAAAAAGGCAAAAGCGCGGATTATTACAAACAGTTATTCGGCAATGCAAAAGCTCATGGTATTGATGGAATCATCCTTGAAGTGTATAATAATCATATGGCGTTTTTTGATACCAATCGCCTTCCGGTGGAGGAAGACGTTCTCAGCAAACTCATTCCCATCTGCAAATCGCTTGGGCTTGAGATTCACACGTGGATGCACACCATGCCTTGCAATATAGAAAGTATTATCAAAAAACATCCCGATTGGTTTGCTGTGAACGGGAAAGGGGAATCATCGGTCGTAAAGCCCGCGTATGTTGATTATTACAAGTTTTTAGACCCGTGCAACGACGAAGCAATGGAGTTTGTTCGCGGCACGGTGGAATCGTTAGCCCAAATTAACGGTATCACAGGTGTACATTTCGATTATGTGCGCTTGCCGGATGTGATTATTGCTGCTGCCTTGCAGCCTAAATACAAAATTAAGCAAGACCGTGAATATCCTGAGTACGATTATTCATACTCTGATATCTGCCGTACACAGTTCAAAGCCCAAACCGGAATTGACCCGCTTACCGATTTGAAAGACCCTTCTGCTAATGCGGCATGGAGACAGTTTCGCCATGACAGTGTTACGAACGTGGTTAATGGCAAGCTGATACCAACGGTTAAAAAATATAACAAAATGACTTCTGCCGCTGTGTTTCCGAACTGGCAATCCGTTCGACAAGAATGGCGCAAATGGAATTTGGATTTTGCCGCACCGATGTTGTATCATAATTTTTATTATGGAGATATTGCGTGGATAGGCGAACGAACAAAAGAGGAAATCAAAGATTTGGTTGTTCAAAAGCCCATTTATAGCGGGCTGTTTGTTCCGGCATTGAGTCCGTCGGAATTAGAGCAAGCAGTCACGGTGTCTATGAAAGCCGGTGCTGCTGGAGTATCTTTGTTCGACCTTGGAACCATGGACGATGCAAAATGGAAGTCTTTTAAAGCAGCCACAAAATCAGTCAAATAGCAAAAACAATTGACGGAAGCCGTCTGTATGAATCATCGCCTCACTCTCGAAGCCTGTGTGTATTCCCTCGACGATGCTGTGGAAGCCGAGCGTGGCGGAGCCGACCGCGTTGAACTTTGCGCCAGCCCCGCCGATGGTGGTATCACGCCAAGTTACGGGACGATGGATCTTGCACGAAAACAACTTTCACTTACAATCTATCCGATTATCCGCCCTCGTGGTGGTGATTTTTTGTATTCGGCGGCGGAGTTCGAGGTGATGAAGTACGATATTTCAATGTGTAAGAGCATTGGCGTAGATGGTGTGGTGTTCGGCGTTCTTCGCGCTGACGGCTCGCTTGATGTGGAGCGCTGTAGCGAACTTGTGGAAAATGCCCGACCGCTTGGAGTCACGGTTCACCGTGCGTTCGATATGGCGCGGGATGCAGAACAAACGTTGGAAGAACTTATTGCGATTGGTGTTGACCGTGTGCTTACATCCGGTCAGGCAGCAAGCGCTTTGCAGGGGATTCCGTTGCTCGCACGATTGGTTCGGATAGCTGCCGGAAGAATCATTATCATGCCCGGCGGCGGCGTTAGTGTTGATACCGTCGTGCCGATTGTGGAACAAACAGGGGTACGTGAGGTTCACGCTTCAGCAAAAGTATTGCGCGACAGTGCTATGGAATTTCGCCGCGCCGAACTTGCTATGGGAACCGCTGCTGGCGCAGAATTCACCCTCCAACACACAAGTGCAGAGCGACTTCGTGCCATACGAACGGCTGCGGAAGCAGTTTTGGAGAAAGTTTTGAATACACGGTTATGAAGCACGTATTTTTTTCATATTGGTCGCGCTGGTTATTGTGTGCAGGATGTTGCCTATTGTGTGCAGGTGCTACAGACATTATTGCCATGACCACTATTCCTATTAAGGACGGTTGGCGTTTTCGCAAAATTGGCACCGGCAAATTAAGTATGCACTGGTTTGCAGCGACGGTTCCCGGTACGATTCACACAGATTTGTTGCGGCACGGCATTATTCCTGACCCTTTTGAAGGTGTGAATGAATCTCGCGTTCAGTGGGTGGAGCGCGAATCGTGGGAATATGAAACAACGACTATGTGTTCTGCGGCGCTGCTCGCCAACGACGCAGTGGAGCTTGTATTTGAGGGTTTGGATACATATGCTCACGTTTACATCAATAATGTGTCGGTGTTGCAAGCGAATAATATGTTTCGCACGTGGCGGATTGATAGCAAGCGGTATTTGAAAATAGGCAACAACACAATACGTGTGGTGTTCGACCCGGCAACAACGCGTGGTGCTGCCCTTACGAAGCAAATTCCGTTTACGCTTGGTGGCGATGATTCTACGGGAAAAGTATGGAGCCGTAAAGCCCAGTATCATTATGGTTGGGATTGGGGTCCGCGATTTATTACGTGTGGCATTTGGCGATCGGTACATTTGGAGGCGTGGAGTGGGGTACACTTGGAATCGGTTCACGTGGTGCAACAATCGCTCACGGACAAAGAAGCGCGGTTGAGCGTGATTGCTGAAATTCGTGCTGCACGTCCGATGACGACAACGGTTCACGTCTCCGAACGTTGCCGACTTCGGCAACCTGCCGGAATAAACCTTTTTGGGGTAGAATTGAATAAGCAGCGCGTCACGTTGCAAAAAGGCTCAAACCGTGTGGTAATAAAGTGTTCACTCAATAACCCGCAGAGGTGGTGGTGCAACGGTTTGGGCAAACCGCATTTATATTCGATTCACTGCGATATAGTCGAAAATGGAGTGGGAAAACGCGTGTTGGATTCTGCCACGACGCGGATTGGATTGCGGACACTTGAGATTGTGCAGGAAAAAGATCAGAAAAAAGATACTGCGCCGAATTCGGCATCAAAGCCAGCAGGGCAAAGTTTTATGGTGCGTTTGAACGGTGTTCCTGTGTTTATGAAGGGCGCAAATTATATTCCGCCGGACAGTTTTTTGCCGCGTGTGACCACAGAGGATTATCGCCGTTTGGTGAGCGATGCGGCAATGGCGAATATGAACATGCTCCGAGTGTGGGGCGGGGGAACCTACGAACGGGATGAATTCTACGACCTTTGCGACGAACAGGGTATTTTAGTATGGCAAGATTTTATGTTTGCCTGTGCGATGGTTCCGGGCGACAGCGCGTTTGTGGAAAATGTTCGACAAGAGGCAATAGATAACGTAAAACGTTTGCGGAATCACCCATGTATAGCGCTTTGGTGTGGCAACAATGAAATTGATGAGGCGTGGCATAATTGGGGTTGGCAAAAACAATATGGCTATTCCTCTGCCGATTCCGCGCGAATCTGGAGTTGGTACGAACGTATATTTCACGACGTATTACCGGCTGCTGTTGCCGAACACGACCCGCAGCGTTTTTACTGGCGTTCGTCGCCGCAACATGGTTGGGGGCGTGCTGAAAGTATGCTCGAAGGAGATTCACATTATTGGGGCGTGTGGTGGGGTTTGGAGCCGTTCGAGCGCTACGAAGAAAAAGTAGGGCGTTTTATGTCTGAATACGGGATGCAAGCGTGTCCACCGATGCTGACAATCAAAACATTTGCCATGCCGAACTCGGCACCGAACTCAGCACCAAATTCGTTAAGCATCGAAGAATTGAGTATTAGCTCCGCTACAATGAAGGCGCACCAGAAGCACCCTACAGGTTACGCGAGTATTCAAGCGTATTTGGAACGCGATTACAAACCTGCCAAAAACTTTGAGCAATACGTGTACGTCACACAATTGCTGCAAGCAAAAGGCATAACAACCGCCATCGAAGCACACCGCCGCGCCAAACCGTATTGTATGGGAACCCTGTATTGGCAGCTCAACGATTGCTGGCAAGTCACGTCGTGGTCGAGCCGCGATTATTTTGGGCGCTGGAAGGCGCTGCATTACGCCGTTCGTGACTTGTTTGCGGACGTAGCACTTTCTGCTCACCGTCATCGTGCCGGAGACGGCAAGGATTCGTTAGAGCTTTATCTCGTTTCTGATCGTTTGACCGATGTGAGCGGGATGCTGGAATTACGGTTGCTTTCGTTCGACGGAACACAACTTTGGTCAAGTTCCCTGCCCGTTGTGGCTCGTGCCAACGCAAGCTCAGTCGTATTCACAACACCAGAAGCCGCTCTGTTAGGCGTGGCTGACCGTTCGCGGACGGTGTTGGTTGCAGAGTTCAAAAGCGGAGCAGGGAATAATGCTTCGACGCTTGCAAAGCGCTTGGTGTATTTCACGCAGCCGAAAGATGCTGCACTTTCCAAACCGCAAATAAGCGTGAAGATAAGCGGCGAGAGCGGTCGCACGGTTATTGAACTGCAATCAAATACCCTTGCGAAAAATGTGTACTTAAGCCTCCGTGAGGGTGAAGTTCATTTTAGCGATAATTTTTTCGACCTGCTTCCGGGCGAGATTCGACGAGTAACCGTCATGCCTGTAGGCGCTCATGCTCTGCGCCAAAATGCTGATATTGAACCTGATGCCCTGCGTCAATTACTTCTTCTTCAATCGCTTATTGATTCGTACTAATGACAAACGTTATGAAAAACCATTCTTCGCGCCTTTGCTCGTGCATCGCACTTGTTTGTTGCTTTGCCCTTGCCGCCTTCGGCATATCAACAAATTTGCTTTTTGCTCAATCAAAAAATAAATCTTCTGTCTCCGGCAAAGCTGATTATACGCGCTATGTAAACCCGTTTGTTGGTACTGGTGGTCACGGGCATACGTATCCGGGAGCAACCACGCCGTTCGGAATGGTGCAACTTAGTCCTGATACGCGGCTTGATGGCTGGGATGGTTGTTCGGGGTATCATTATTCAGATTCCGTGATATATGGTTTTAGCCATACACATTTAAGCGGTGTAGGCGTTTCGGATTACGGCGATATTTTGTTCATGCCCATGGTAGGCGAACCGCAGTTTGTAAACGCTCCGCAAGGCAATCCGAAAAAAGCAGCTGTCTCCGGCTATGATTCTGCTTTCCGTCATAGCACCGAAAAAGCACATCCGGGTTATTATGCCGTGCGCCTTGACGATGACGGCATAGATGTGGAATTGACCGCCACGCCACGTACGGGATTGCACAAATACACGTTTCCCGCAACAAAACAGGCGACAATCATTCTGGATTTGCTGCACCGCGACAAAGTGCTTGCGTCGAGCGTGAAAATTGTCGGCAATAATCGGTTGGAAGGTTTCCGTCGCTCGGATGCTTGGGCGCGTGACCAACATGTTTATTTTGTGGCGGAATTTTCTAAACCCTTTGTTGCGTCTGGCATTGCGGTGAACGACACGCTTCAGGTACCATTGCGTGAGGCTGACGGGAAAAATCTGAAAGCGTTTGTGCGTTTCGAGACAAAAGCCAACGAAGCCATCATCGTCAAAGTGGGTATTTCTGCGGTGAGCATCGAAGGTGCGCGGAAAAATCTTGAAGCGGAACTTAAAGATGGGAATTTTGAACATGCTCGTTCCGCCGCGCAAGCCGCATGGAACAAAGAACTACGCAAAATAGAAGTGTCCGGCGGCTCGGAAGAACAGATGCGAACATTTTACACGTCGCTGTATCACGCAATGAGCGCACCAAATCTTTTTAGTGATATTGACGGGAGCTATCGTGGCTTGGATGGACGCATTCACACGGCAAGCAAGCACACTGAATATACAATTTTTTCTCTCTGGGACACGTTTCGTGCGGCGCACCCGCTTTACACCATCATTGACCAAAAGCGCACAAAGGATTTTATCAATACGTTCCTGACGCACTACGAGCAAGGCGGGCGGCTGCCTGTGTGGGAGCTTGCTGCGAACGAAACAGATTGTATGATTGGCTATCATTCCGTTTCTGTTATTGCCGATGCTGCCGCTAAAGGCATTGCCGAAGACGGCAGAGGGTTTGATATGGAGAAAGCATTGGAAGCAATGAAGCACAGTGCAACGCTCAAACATTTTGGCTTGGAAGCCTACCAAAAACAAGGATTCATAGCAGTAGAAGACGAAGCGGAATCTGTGTCGAAAACGTTGGAATATTCGTATGATGATTGGTGTTTTGCAGTTATGGCAAAACAGCTCAATAAAGAATCTGATTACAAAACGTATATTCAGCGAGCACAGTATTACAAAAACATGTTCGACCCTGAAACCACGTTCATGCGCGGTAGGCAGAATGGAGGCTGGTTTGCGCCATTCGACCCTCGTGAGGTAAATTTTAATTACACCGAAGGGAACAGTTGGCATTATAGTTTTTTTGCTCCGCAAGATATTCAAGGGCTTGCGCGGTTGCTCGGTGGGTACGATAAACTTGAAGCAAAGATTGATGCGCTCTTCAGCGCTGACCCACGCACGACGGGGCGCGAACAAGCAGACATTACAGGTTTGATTGGGCAATACGCGCAGGGCAATGAACCGAGTCACAATATGGCGTATTTGTACAACTACGTTCGCAAGCCGTGGAAAACGCAAGCATTGGTTCGCCATATTTTGGACAGCCTCTATACATCAAAGCCAGACGGATTGCCGGGCAATGAGGATTGCGGGCAGATGTCCGCTTGGTACGTGTTGAGCGCATTGGGGTTCTATCAGGTTACGCCCGGGCTGCCGTTCTATACCATCGGAACGCCATTGTTCAAAGAAGCGCGTATCAATCTTGAAAACGGCAAAACCTTTATCATCAAAGCGCCAGCCGTTTCCGCAAAAAATTTGTATATTCAATCCGCTTCGCTTGGTGGCAAGCCTCATACACAGTCGTATTTGAAGCATGAAGACCTAATGCGGGGCGGAACACTTGAATTTGCAATGGGCGACAAACCGAATATGATGTGGGGCGGAGCAGAACGTGATGCACCGCAGTCATCCATCAACGATTATCTCATTCTCCCATCGCCCTCGATTTTGGCTCCGGCGCGAACGTTCAAAACAACAATGGACGTGCAGATTCGTTGTGCAGAGACAGCCGCGAGCATCTTTTACACAACGGATGGCAGTGAACCAACGATAACATCACGTCCGTACACCAAACCGTTTACCATCGGAACAACTTGTACGGTGAAAGCAATTGCCGCACGAATAAGCGGTGGTGCGACATCCGTAAGTGTTCCGGTCAGCGCCGAGTTTATGAATTTGTCCCGCGAATGGACAATACAAACACGTTCGACGTTCGTGCCGCAATACGCCGCGGGTGGCGCAATGGCTCTGATTGATGGTATTCGTGGCAACAGGGATTTCCGCGCGGGTGCGTGGCAAGGTTATTGGGGAACGGATGTGGAGGCGGTTGTGGATTTGGGCAAACTGCAAACCATCTCGAACGTTGGTGCAGGCTTTTTGCAAGATATTCGTCCGTGGATTTGGATGCCACGCACGGTGGAATTTTCCGTTTCGACCAACGGAACAGTATTTTTGCCCGTTGCGACGATACGAACCGACGTTCCCGACAACGATTATACCGTCATAACAAAACAATTTGCACAAAAAATCGCGCCGCAAACTGCACGGTATGTGAAACTTATTGCCCGCAATTACGGCGATATTCCCGCGTGGCATTTAGGCGCTGGCAACAAAGCATATATTTTTATTGACGAGATTGTGATTGAGTAGGGACAGGACAACACACTATCTCTACGACGGCATAATTCTTTCATTTATCAACCGCAACCATGCTTGCGACGACGACAATTCTATGAGCAATTCTTCTTTTTCGCGGCGTGATTTTGTCCATGGTGCAATTGCATCGGCAACACTTGCCCTTGCCGAACCTGCCGTTTACGGCAAGATGAAGTTACCGACTCCGGCAAGTTCGCCTGTTATCATCACAACGTGGGAGCCGAATATTCCCGCTAATCGTGTGGCGGCTGCCCTGTTGGAGCGGGGTGGGCGGGCATTAGACGCTATTGAGCAGGGGGTACGACTTACGGAAGCTGACCCGAACGATACAAGCGTGGGCTATGGCGGCTTACCCGACCGTGAGGGCATTGTCACGCTTGATGCTTCGGTGATGGATGAGTTTGGCAATGTTGGTTCTGTTGCTGCTTTGGAAGGAATTATGCACCCCGTCTCTGTTGCACGCCGCGTGATGGAAAAAACACCACACGTGATGCTTGTGGGCAAAGGTGCGCTCGATTTTGCCCTTGCAAATGGTTTCAAACGGGAAAATCTTCTCACACCGAATGCAAAAGCTGAGTGGTCAAAATGGAAAAAGCAGCAGAAGCCGCTTGTCTTGCCGCACGTGAGCAAAGATAATCACGATACAATCGGGATGCTCGCCTTAGACAAAAACGGCAATCTTTCCGGCGCTTGCTCCACAAGTGGTTGGGCGTTTAAGCTGCACGGGCGTGTGGGGGATTCACCCATTATCGGCGCGGGTTTGTATGTGGATAATGAAGTTGGTGCGGTTACGTCGTCCGGTCTTGGCGAAATTGTGATCAAATCCGTTGGAAGTTTTTTGGTGACGGAGCTGATGCGAAGCGGAAAAACTCCACAACAAGCCTGTGAGCTTGCCATAGAGCGTATTGCAAAAAAAAATACTCATTACAAAGAGCTTCAAGTTGGATTTGTTGCGCTGGGCAAAAACGGCGACATTGGTGCATTTAGCCTGACGAAAGATTTTACTGTGGCGTTGTATCGCAATGGCGAACACACAACATTTAAAGCTGAATATTATGCAAAAAGCTAATTCCTACAAATCAATATGACTCCTCCTCAGAACACATTACGACAGGTAACATTTGGTATTGACATTGGCGGCACGAACACAGCTTTTGGCATTGTTGACCGTGATGGTAATTGCCTTGCAGACGATACCATTCCCACACTTGCTCACGAACCAATAACGCTTTTTTTGCCGCGTTTATACGACCGAATGCGCTTATTATGGCACAATGTCGAAGATCGCTGCGTGTTGCAAGGCATCGGTATCGGCGCACCGAGCGCAAATTATTACACAGGTACAATCGAACAACCGCCAAACCTGAATTGGGGGCAAGTTGTCCATTTGAAGCGGATTGTAGAGGAAGAATTTGCGGTTCCCGTTGCACTCACGAACGATGCGAACGCCGCCGCTCTTGGCGAAATGCTCTTTGGCGCGGCGCGGGGCATGAAACATTTTATCATCATCACGCTCGGAACGGGTTTGGGAAGTGGTATTGTGGTTAATGGCGATGTTTTATACGGCGCGGACGGTTTTGCAGGAGAACTTGGGCATACGATTGTTGATCCCAACGGTAGAATGTGTGGATGCGGGCGGCGCGGGTGCTTGGAAACATACGTTTCTGCAAGCGGGATTCGGCGCACAGTGTTAAGCCTTTTGGCGGAATACACGGACGATAGCATTTTTCGCAGAACCGAACCAAACGCTATAAACGCCGCCGACATAGCCCGTGCGGCACTGGCAGGTGATGTGATTGCTCATCGGGCGTTTGAACAAACGGGTGAATTGCTTGGTCGCAAATTGGCGGACGTAATTGCATGTTTCAGCCCCGAAGCAATTATCCTTTTTGGTGGGTTAGCAGCCTCCGGCGACCTGATTCTCGCGCCCACACAACGAGCGATGGAAGAGAATACCTTACACATCTTCAAAGGAAAAACAACATTGCTTGTATCCTCATTGATGAATCATAACGCAGCCGTGTTGGGAGCAGCAGCACTGATATGGAAGGACTTGACTGCTGCAACAGCTTCTTTGACTACACAAAAACAATAGACTGCAATACACAAAATCTCTCTATTTGCAGGTGCCCTCGGTTGTACCACGAGATGTTGTTACGGTATAATGCCGTGTAAGCAGGTTGTATTGCACCTTCGCTTGAACGTGTCTCTTAAAAGCAAAATCAACCACGCCATCTATAACAAATATTGGATTTTTATTCTCCGTTACAATGAGCATTAACGATGATGCGAAAACAACCAGCCAAACAACCCAAAGAAACGCTCACCGTGACGGAACGTATATTTTCATATAACCGCGACCGCCCCGAAGATATACAAGCACTGAAATATAAACTCTTGTGTGATAACCCTGTGCGCTTTTTACGCGGCACGTGTCATCTATTTTATGAAGATTGGTCTTTGGACTTTTCCTCGCCCAAGCCTCCTATAACGTGGGTATGTGGGGATTTGCATCTTGAAAATTTTGGAAGTTTTCAAGGAAATAACGGACTGGTGTATTTTGACATCAATGATTTTGATGAAGCCTATCTTGCACCATGCACTGTTGATCTTGTACGGCTTATCACAAGCATTATTCTCAGTGGGCGTTGGCTGAAGGTAGGAGCCAACGACGTTAAAAAATTATGCCGTACATTCCTTGAAGTTTATGCAGCTACATTGGCTGAGGGTAAAGCCGGGTATCTGGAGCAGAACACGACAACCAACATGCTCAAAACAGACATGGTAAAAAAGTTGTTATTGCGGATGAAAAAAGGTCAACGAAAAGATTTTTTAGCGCGGCGTACCATTCTAAAAAATAAAAAACGACGATTTATTCTTGATGGAATCCATTATACACCAGTAACTGACGAAGAGCGCTCAACGATTCATTCTTTTATTGAAGCATTTCGGGCAACTCAACATAATCCCGATGTTTATACGGTAATGGATGTTGCCCACCGATTAGCAGGCACGGGGAGTTTGGGCTTATCGCGGTATGCCGTTCTGATCGGGACGAAGAGTTCGCCTGATAACCATTTTGTGTTGGATGTGAAAAAAATGACCCCTTCGGCACTACAATTCTCACCGCCAGCTTTGGCAAATAAGCCGTGGCAGTCTATTCGTCAACCGCAATGGCTGAATGAAGCACATCGAGTGGTTGAGGTTCAAAAACGAATGCAGATGATGCCTCCTCCGCTATTGAATGCGGTGGAGATACAGGGAGTACCCTTTATTATTCGGGAACTTCAACCAACGGCAGGCAAGGTTAATTTGGAAGAGTGGGGTGGTGATATTACTCGCTTACGGGCGTATATTGTCACGATTGCCCGCGTGACGGCGTGGGCGCAACTAAGGAGTTCAGGGCGACAGGGTTCGGCAATTGCCGATGAATTAATTGAATTTGCCGAGCATAGTCAACGCTGGTTTGGCACTCTTTTGGATTATGCTGAAACATACAGCAAAAACGCTATTCACGACTTCCAAGAGTTTAAGGCATCATATTCTGTTCTCCAACGAAAACCAAAACGGTAGCAACACCACAGCTCGGCACGAATAAAATTATTTTCCACTTTGCTGCTCAATATGGATAAATTCATCCATCACCTTGAGAGCTTCGTGGAACTCGTCGGGCTGAAGGCGCATATTACCAGTGAATGGGTGGTCAAGCACCGTTACCAAAAGCAAAATTAGTACAATCATTCCCGCCAAAACAGCATTCATCGCCGCTTGGATCCGCATATTATGCGAATGAAAAAATGACGTGAAACTTACGGTCACGATACCGCCCACGACCAACACCACCCACAGCAATATTGGCATATCGGCACGGCTTGCCAACAAGCGTT
The DNA here is from genome assembly GCA_025358765.1 of Candidatus Kapaibacterium sp. Taxonomy (GTDB): domain Bacteria; phylum Bacteroidota; class Ignavibacteria; order Kapaibacteriales; family UBA4661; genus JANYIG01. Next base: position 8,407 of record JANYIG010000135.1, on the reverse strand, counting down.
TGATGCGTCCATCAGAAAAACGCCCCAGCATGTCTAAGGATTGGGAATAAAGCGCCGACTGTTGTTCGCCGGAGGGTTGTAAATGTACGTATTGATTGTAAATGCTGTTGTACAGCAGATTTGCCTCAGGATGCTGTTCACCGTACGCAATCGTCTTCCATTCCTTTTCAATAATAACCGTCACGTATTCGCGCAGCTTACCACGAAGTGGTACCCGTACAGAATCCGAGAACCCACCCGCCAAGCGGAAAAGATTGACGGCACTGTCCGCCTCCTGATGACAAGCATTCTCAGCATCCTGAAGGTCTTGCCAACCCAAGACCACAATAAAAGCCAACAACGCTGCATATAAGCCGCCAATCATCGAAAATTTTGCACTCGTAATCTCTTGACTTTCACCTTTATAGTCCCTGAAAAATATCCGTTTGATAACAAACGGTAGGATTCCGGCAATAACCATTGCGGGTAAAACAAGCAGGAGAGCCATAATTTCTATAGGAAGTGTGTCGAGAAGAATTGTAATCATTATTTTCTTTAATTTACTACATTGACGTAATATGTCTATCCGACACTTTACAAACAAAAAGCCAGACTTTGCCATTAGAGCCTGGTTTCAAGAGAAAGGTTGATTTACACGGGAAACATAAAAACGTGCAATTGTCCTACAAAAGATGATAAAACACAAGGGGAATAAAACCTATATCAAATAATAAATTAATCTTCGCAACGGCAGATCGGAATATCTTTGGAGTTGATATACGTGAGGTTATTCGTGTAGGTGGTGAAACCCTTCCGTGTTCTTACGAGGCGTAAAACACATTGCCCATTGTTATTCTGGATGAAAAAAGAATAATCGGTATCTTCACCTTCAACAAGGAATATTCTTCGCCCAAGCGGGTGAAAACTCAATCCCGCCACAATTTTCGACGCAATACGTTGTGCCGATAATTGCGGTTCTCCTTCTTCCGTCATTACAAGTGCAAGTTGTGTCTGGAAATTCTTCAAACATTCACTATCGTCTTGGTTTGTGATCTTCCCAACACTCGCGCATGAACAGAGGATTCCCCACAGCACAATCCAACCACAAATAATACTGCGGTAATGGCGAAAAAATATCATAAATGCACAAAAATGATTGACAAATCAAAATATTACGCGATTTCATAGCGTAGAAAATATCCGAACTGTTGATTTTTACGAGTGCTTTAAGTGCTTCATCGCAGAGTCTTATGTACGTGCGTGATGTATTGACTTTTTATCTCTCCGTAAATTTGAAGCCGAACTCACACAGACAATTTGCATGACACCGTGTTTGGGTTTTGTCAGGGGACAGACGACAAAATCTCCCATGATTTTGGTATCAAAGTCGTCAAGAAGAGCGTGAAGATTGTTTGGTAATTTTGTACCATCTCGAACGCCAAGTATGCGTTTGGTTCCAACAACCCAAATCCGAAATGTAGGATTTCCATTCCAAGCGGAGAACCGACCTCGAATTTTAACTGATGAACCCACAACAGGGTTCTCACCAGAACAAGAGCAGACATCGGCGGAGTATATGTTTATAGGGTTCATGATGAGAAATAACCCAAAAATGAGAATGAGCATAATAAAACCCTCCATTATTTATTCAACCAACGGTGCAATGCCTTCTGTAAAACAGGTATCATTACCCACACCATGAGCGGTACAACAATCACCGTCAAACATAAGGTTCGAAGCGGGAGTGGTAAATCAGTAGCATAGACTCCTATTATCCAACTGACAAGAGTGACGGTCGGATAGATACCCAGCCAAATCAAAAGCGCAGTTTTCCAGCGCGGAGGAACTTTCATAGATTATTCTTTTTAATGCGTTGAGGATTTAGTATTGAACGGATTCGAGCGCAGAGAATCTACAAGGTATAAAAATATAATGAGCGCTCTCAACGTAATTCCCGTTCACGGCTCCAAAAATGTTGTGATCACCACGAGTTTTTTGAGAAAATTATTTACCCATAAGTAAAAGAAGCTGTTTGTTAAAGGTACTTACTTTATCGCCAAGGGGTGCAAAAAAATCTGCATCAACTTTTTCCACTGCCTTGACCGTTTGCTGCACACATTTTTTTCCTGCTTCCGTCAAACCAACCGTTTTTGCTCTCGTGTCCGTCGAATGTTCGCGGCGCATCAATTTTACATAATTCGGGTTGGAATACAAAACTTTCGGCATTTTTCCGCTATGATTCGCCTTGTTAGCCTTCTTTCATAATGTTGTAAAGACAAAGCTCCTCATTCGTGTCAGGCGTGATAAACTTACGCTCAAACGTGAACCCAATTTTTTCTAATAATGTTATAGATGAATGATTTGTCGGAATCGTTATGGCGAGAATTTTGTTGCAATGCAATTGCTTCATACTATGCTGTACGACCTTTTTCGCAATCTCGTAGGCATAACCTTGTCCAACGTACTCTGGTAAAAATGCAAACCCAATATCAGGGCAATCCAAATGCTCTCTTTGTATTAAACCGCACATACCTATTGGCTTGCCATCTGTTTTTATCATTACCAAACTCAATCCAAAACCATTTGTTCGATAACTGTTGAGTGGTCCGTTCGTTAGATACCTCTCTGCATCTTGGGTAGTTTTAACATTCCTATCCCCAATATATTTTATCCACCCCTCCGTATTGAGTAATTCCACAATAAAGTTGCTGTCTGCAAGCGTAAACTCTCGCAGCAACAGGCGTTCCGTTTCAAGAAGGGTTCCATTCATAGTAGATAATTTATTGATGAATTTGCAATAACACTCAAAAAATTAAAACTCCCTCGCGGCTAATATTTTTTTGTACACAAGCATTATTGCGGGAAGACCGTTGCATCTAAGTGCGGGAAAAGTTTGAGGGCATTTTTGCAGTAGATTTTTTTCAAAACCTCATCCGGCAAATGTAATCCATACATTTTCCAAAAAGCATGGCGCTTTCGGAAATAGTCAAAATACTCGTCGTCCGTTTCCAACACACGGAAATACGTGTGATATTCGCTCATCTCCCACGTGTCTTTGCCAAACAAAAGACGGTCTTGATATTTAATAAAAAATTCCTGTGCAAATCGCGGCTGCCTGCCTAATTCAGCAATAATTGCCCCGAACTCCGTTGAGACGTTCGGTAAACTGTCCAACACCTTACCAAGCCGTGCCAAGTCGCCCCCTAACCATGCAAAATGCGCGGCGATAAATTTCGTGCGCGGGTGTTTGCGGAACAAATTTCGTTGTTCTTGCATCACTTGCTCCCATGGCGGATACACGTCACCCGGACGTGCTCGGTTTGGAAATTGTTTGAGTTCTAACCAACGTTCGTTAAAACGATCATGAGGCTCAAAAAATGATGGTGGTTCACCCGTATGAATCAACACCGGGATGCCGAGTTCCGCGCATTTTTGCCATATAGGATCTAAGCGTGGGTCGTCGGTAGGAATGCGGCGATTGCTGGTGTCGCGTACGGTTAGCCCCAAGTTTTTATAAATTTTTAAGCCTCGTGCGCCATTTTTGTAATCCTGTTCGAGCTGCGCGGCGGCTTTTTTTCCGAAGTTTGGGTCGTCCATACGGTCAATCGAAAAATCAACATTCGCAAACGTGATAAAACGCTTCGGATATTTGCTGTGCATGTTCTCCACATTCCGCTTTAAGCGTTCACCATTCTCGCCACTTAAATTCACCATCACCCGCATATTGATACTGTCCATCTCGGTCACAAGGCGTTCTAAATCTTGCTTTGACATCCCGCCGTTTTGATGATTGTGTACATCAATAAATGGATATTTTGCCCGTTTTACGGGATGTTCCGGCACAACAAGCATGGATTTTGGCTCATATTCTTCAATCGTCATCGTGGCAGATGTCGAGGGCGCGAATTTCGAGCGAAACTGGGGCGGGAGAGTTTGTGCGGAAAGGATTTGTGCGTAAAAGCACGATGCGCTGAAAACAATGATGGAAACAAACAAAACACGATGCGGGAAGGAACGGAATAACATACGGATATTCAGATAGAATACAACTTCTGTGGATTGTCACGATAATTGTGACAGTTTTTTGTGTACGCAGCATCTGGGGCGAAGTTGCAGCCTTTACCGACCACTTCCCATCGTAATCTATTCAAGAATAATAATCAACTCCCCAACAACGCCATTTTCATCCGAACGGACAGTGAGAACTGGTTGCTTGAGTTTCTTTACCCATTCTATCCAGTACGAATCAGTCAGCAATGGGTCATCGGCAAAAACAACCTGAACTTGTCGCTTTCGATATCCCGAAGCAGCAATGTCAATATGAATGTGGGCTGGGATTTTCCGTTCTCGGTCGCCGAGCTTGATAGGAAGCGGATATCCACCGGGTCGGATAGTTCGCAGCTCAAATCGCCCATCGTTCACGGTGCGTATCCAACCCGACAAGCGGGCATGTGGCTCGTCCATGGGTTTTTCCGGTGTGTACCGACCACTTGCGTCTGCCTGATAAATGTGCAATTCTGCATCAGCAATAGGATGTCCACCCCGATTTCGGACATAACCATATATCGTCAAACGGATACCCGGCTCGGAAACCGTCGCCAACTGAAGAGTGTTCGACGATATTTGCTTGCGATTTGAAGCTGTTATGCTTTGGGCATGAACGTCTGCATACCATATAAGCATTACTACAACAGTGATTGCCGTTACCCATTGTGTTGTCATAGTAGATGTTTTGAGAATAATCGCTATACATGGAAGGTACGTTGCAATATATCATTTTTTGTGTAGTTCCTCGTGTGCAAGGCGAATGTATTGACTCGGCGTTTTGCCCGTCACACGTTTAAAGATTCGGTTAAAATGGGAAAGATTATGAAAGCCTGATTCCTCGCACGCCGCCGAAATGGGAATATCGTTCTGAAGCAAAAGGTTGCAAGCGTTGCTCACACGAATTTCGTTTACATATTGGTTGTACGTTTTTCGGGTACGTTGCTTAAAATATCGGCAGAAGGCTTCGGGCGTTAAATGGGCAACCTCTGCTACTTCTGCGGTACTAATAGCGCGACGGCTTTCGCGGAGCGTAAAACGAAGAATGTCGTTCATACGATGACCTTCAGTGTCGGAATATGTGGTGACGGGAAGCAAAGCAAGCCGCAAAAGCTCTGATGAGGTGCTCAAGGTTTGTAAGATTTGAAAAAAAATCACCAGCTTTTCCGCACCGTGAGCGTGAATAATCGCCCGTAAAAGTTCAACCGTTTGCACACGTGTTGCGCCTACGGCACGATAACCACCGGCAGAAGTATTCAAAAAATCGAGTACGTCCCGCGTTTCGTCCAAATTCCAAAACGCTTCACCCATATAATCCCTATCGAAAAATAGCGAAAATGCAAGCGCCCGCAAGCCGCTTCCGGGCTTGTAATACTGAGCATCGTTGAGGAAAACATGCGGCAAATTACTGCCCATCACAAATACGTCACCAACACCAAACCTGCCCACATAATCACCCGCAATCAGCGTCCCTTCGCTCTCCACAATGGTCGTAATTTGGATTTCTCGGTGGCGGTGCAAATTGTCATACAAATGCGGCGCGTCATCAATTTGTACACGCACGGCTTCGGTGCGTATCTTGGGGATATTAAACGGAATAATTTTCATCGTTTGCTTTGAATAAATGTGCGGTATTTTAACGCCATTTCTTTCCCTGTTGCCCGCAATATATCAAAATCGTATTAGTATTGATTAAAAACAATGAAACTTGTTATGCTCATTGCTTTATATTTTTGTGCTGACATTGAGATAATTCTGGGACAATTCATTGAACTCAAAACATCATTATCTACACAAATTATGAGTATTATTTGGAAGGGCATTTTTCCGGCGGTCACAACAAAATTTACCGCAGATGGTGCATTGGATATTGCCGCGTTTGAAAAAAATATTGCGGCTCAGATAGAAGCTGGCGTAGATGGTATTATTTTGGGTGGAACACTTGGCGAATCCAGCGTTCTGACCACCGATGAAAAAAATATGCTCACGCGCCGCACGATAGAAATTACGGGAGACAACATTCCCGTTGTGTTGAATATTGCCGAAGGAGCCACGCGTGATGCTGTTGCTATTGCCGCACACGCAACAAAACTTGGCGCACGTGGTTTGATGCTATTGCCGCCTATGCGTTACAAATCCGATCACCGTGAGACAGTCCAATATTTTAAGGATGTTGCTGCTGCAACCGATTTACCCATTATGATTTACAATAATCCAGTAGATTACAAAGTAGAGGTAACGCTGGATATGTTCGAGGAACTTGCGAGTTGCCCAAATATTCAAGCCGTGAAAGAATCCACCCGTGATGTGTCGAACGTAACCCGCATGATAAATCGCTTTGGCGAACGGTTCAAGATTTTGTGCGGTGTGGATACGCTCGCATTAGAAAGCCTGCTTTTGGGCGCGGATGGCTGGGTAGCGGGGTTGGTGTGTGCTTTTCCTCACGAGACCGTTGCTGTCTATCGTCTGGCAAAAGCCGGAAAAATAGACGAGGCACTTGCCATCTATCGTTGGTTTTTGCCGCTTTTGGAACTGGATATTCACCCAAAACTCGTGCAATACATTAAACTTGCCGAATCCGTTGTGGGTTTAGGTACTGAACACGTACGTGCGCCTCGTTTGACGCTTGTCGGGGAAGAACGGGAACGCATTATGAGCATTATCACTGAGGCTGTGAAAACGCGACCCAATATTTAATTCAAGAACCAGAAAGCAAGGAATCACGGTATGACCCAAAAGATGATTGACGCAATGTTTGACCGTTCTGTCGCTGCTTTTGATATGTTCCGACGTGTTGCGGGGACGAACCGAGCAGCTTTGCTTCGTGCGATTGCCGAAGAACTTGAGAATCTTGGCGATACGCTGATAAAAACACTCGCGTCCGAGACAAATTTATCGCAGACTCGCCTTGTCGGGGAGCGTGGACGAACAATAGCACAACTCAACATGTTTGCGGCGCTTGTCGAAGAAGGTTCATGGGTGGAAGCCAGTATTGATACAGCACTGCCGGAAAGACAACCCGCGCCCAAACCCGATATTCGCAAAATGCTTATGCCTCTTGGTCCCGTTGTCGTGTTCGGTGCAAGTAATTTCCCTTTAGCTTTTTCTACCGCAGGTGGCGACACGGCTTCGGCGCTTGCTGCCGGATGTTCGGTTGTGCTAAAGGCGCATCCGGCGCACCCACACTCGTCCGACCTTGTTGCCGAGGCTATTCAAAAAGCCGCTCGCCGCACATTGGCGCATTGCAGCAAAGCACCCGAAGATATTTTTATTCACCTCCACGGCGGCAATGATATTTCGCTCGCATTGGCGCAGCATCCTGCCGCCAAAGCTGTTGCCTTTACAGGATCGTTTCAAGGCGGCAAAGCTTTGTTTGATGCGGCTATGACGCGACCGCAGCCAATCCCCGTTTTTGCCGAAATGGGTTGTGTGAATCCCGTTGTTCTTTTACCGCATAGTATCGAAGCATTCCCGGAGGCACTTGCGAAACAACTTGCAGATTCTGTGACGCTTGGCGGAGGGCAATTTTGCACAAAACCCGGCATCATAGTTGGCATCAACAGCCCCGCATTTGAACGTTTCGCCAAAACTTTTGTTGTTGCGATGAATGCCATCCAACCCGCTTTGATGCTTCACGCCGGGATTGCCGAACAATATGCTGCCCGTCGCGCACACGTGCTTGAGTGCAAGGGCGTAAATCTTGATGAACAATCCGTTCTTTCTGAGGAACCGAAAAATTCTTTGCTTGGACAGCCCACCGTAGCATACACGGATGCACAAACGTTCCTTACTTCCCCTTTGCTCAGTGAAGAAATTTTCGGACCGTATACATTGCTTGTTCGCTGCCGCGACAAAGCAGAATTGCGGCAGGTGATACAAAACCTCGACGGACAACTCACTGCAACGATGATGGCAACGGAAGCGGATATGAATGAACACGCTGATATTTTTGACGACCTTACGCAAAAAACGGGCAGGGTGGTTTTCAACGGCGTGCCAACAGGGGTGGAGGTGTGTTCTTCCATGCAGCACGGTGGCGGATTTCCGGCTACAACCGATGCACGATTTACGTCGGTGGGAACAGGTGCTATCAAACGTTTTGTGCGCCCCGTTTGTTTTCAAAATGTTCCCGACAATTTTTTACCGCCCGAACTGCAATACCGCAATCCGCTTGACCTTTGGCGGTTTGTAGATAATAAATGGAAGCAATAGCTCTGATTTTTTAGCATGGTTTTTCAATGTGTTGAAGTTTAGATAAAATTGTCTGTTTCGCCCCTCATCCCCCGCCTTCTCCCAAAGGGAGAAGGAGCGAAGACAAAGAAAATCAATGTCTTCTGAAGCCTTCTCCCTTTGGGAGAGGGTTGGGTGAGGGCAAACACAAGAG
>JANYIG010000116.1 GCA_025358765.1 Candidatus Kapaibacterium sp. | reverse complement strand
GATGCTTGTTTGGTGGTCATGGCAGAACAGCAAAAGTACCGTGAACACACGATTTTAACGGTAGATGACAAAGATTTCCGTATCTACCGACGAAATGGACGAGAGATTTTAACGATTGATACCCCAAATCAAACCCGAAAGTGAAAATTTTCGGGTTTTTTTGTGCCAGTTCCACCGCAGTTCCATCGCAAAAAAGCGGTGGAACTGGCACTTTTTTACGGTTTCCGTATTGCCCTTTGTCTGTGCGCTCCGCGTGTTCTTCTATGGCTCTGCTCAAAATACGAATACCTGTTTTGAGCGTTTCCACCGGCATTTGTTTTTCTGCCAAACGCTGTTCATTCAATCCGACATTGTTCCGCACAATCAGCAAAGAACACGCCCTTTGCGCTCAACGTATTGGATAAACGGCGTATTGGGTTGAATCGGGACAACATCTACCCAGACTGACGGCAATGCCCGTTCAAGGTCAACGGCAAACTCAATAAAATTTCCACCTTGTTCGGTTGCAACGGCAATATCAATATCCTCGGTGTCATTGGGATGTTCAAGCGCCCCGCCGAAAAGAATCACTTTTTGCAGGCGCATGGCTTTTGCCCGCTCAATAATGATGTCGAGATGGTATTGGGTTATGTGCATGGTTGTCGTATCGAATAATGGGAGAAGGTCATTATTGCTGCGGTAAGTTACAACGGCTAGGGGTGAAAAACAATTGCTTCTCATATGCGCAAATTGGAAGCGATGCACGTAAAACTTTCCTCAGAGTTGATTGCACTCTCTTCTTGGGTACGGTAATAGTTGGCGTTTACGGACAGGAAGTTGTGTCCTGTTTTTGGTAACAAATGCGACTTTTTGTTCCTACGGAATGACAACAAAAACGACAAAAAGCATTTTTATGACACGTTGGTGGGTTCAAAGTACCAGTTGGTGGATTTTTGCCCTTCGAGGTATTGCGTCAATGAACATTTTTGTCTATGTTCGCATGCCGATGGTAGAGAAAAGAAACATTGTAGAGAAGAAATTGTAGAGAAGACGAGCACGATGAAATTTTCACCGTTCGCGAAAAAAAAGTTCGCAAAAAAAAAGCAGATGAGTATGGAAATCCGTTGTACAGAGGAAGGTGGATTTTGGCATTTTTAGCCTCAAATTTACCGCTTACCCTAAAAAAACGACCTCTTACGAAAATTTTCTGGACTTTTTCATCGTGGTTGTGTACGTTGCTTGCAAAATACATGTCTATCCACAACCCAAAAGTCTGACACTGACCATGACGCTGTACCCTCTGAACTTTTACGCCGCCGACCGCAAAATCCACCCGTTCGTGGAGTGTGTGGCGAGCATGGAGAGCGTGGTGAACACGGACGCTGTGCAATCTGAGTTGCCCTCTTCTCTCCGCTTTATTATCCATGGCGATTCCGCGCCGGAAGATGCCCTTGGTTTTTACGAAGCGCTTGAACAAGCCGCTCGCGCAGAAATCGAACGGTTTCGCGTACAATGGGAGCAACACACACCGTTTGCACCGCTCACCGTAGAACTTGAGTTCTGGCTCTCGTATTACAACTCTTCATCCATCATTTGCATTTCCGAATGGGTTCGGACGCTGATGGCGTTCACGACCACGCAGGCTTTGGAATGTCGGATAACATGGAATTACGACGAGTCAGAAGCGGACGAAGACGGAAATATTGATATGATTGACTATCTGGAACGGGCAGCAAAGCTGGTTTCCAGCTGTACAGCATTTACGGCAAGGATGCACCCCGATAGGACGCTTGGAACGATGCACAAATCCTTCCTTACGGGCTTTCGCAAGGGTGTCATGGAGGAACGGTAAGGGGTGAACCGTTATGGAGTAACTATGGAGTAACGGTCGCCGCCAACCGTGGCACTGCCTTTGCCCTGAGCTTCGTGGGTTCGTTTGGTATCTCTGGCAAGGTAATACAGGCTACAACCTTGCCGAGTACGGAGGTTTGGTTTCCGGTTTCCGGCACAATTTCTCCATAGTCATTGTTGCCCGCCTCGAACCACACAAACCCGTTTTTTTCGTGCTGCCGAAAACGCCGGACAAAAAATCGTCGTTGCGCCACCGCAAGCACGTAATCCCCAGCCACCAGAGCGTCCACCACCTCCAAATCCGTATCCACCAATGCCCGTGCGTTGTGCGGAAAGCCCACATCCATCATCGAATTGCCTTTGATGGCAGCAATCCAATGCTTTTTGTTCTCCCTCACATACAACGCACGGAAAAGTTCTTCGCGAGCCGTGCCGATCATGGGTTCTGCCTGGGTGGGCGACACCATGATGTCGTAGTCGTAGTGGTCGTGTTCGGTGGGGCGCAACACGTATTGCACATTGGATTTGTAGCTTATCGGTTCCTCCAACCCCCGTTTGATGATGTCCTTTTCGGAAATCGGATGCAAATCGGGAATGCCCGACCGCTGGTAGGCATCGTCGTTTGGAACCTGATGCTCCAATAAATATACGGCGGAACACATTGCGCCCCTGCCCGTGAGCAACCATTCTGCGCTGCATCCAAACTCTTCCAGGCGTTGCAAAAAGCGAGCCGGTGCATCGTTGGTTCCCATCAAATAGTGGGTCAAGGTATTCATGGCAACGCCAATTTCCTTAGCCGCTTCGGACTTTGTGGGAAAACGCATGGCTAAAAACCTACTTATTCTCTGTCCCATTTCTTTATAGCGGCTCATAATTCTCTTTCTATAGTCAAGCAAGGATACATCGTTACATAATATTGACAGTTGGGTTCAATAAAAATATGAAAATCACATAATATTGACATATTTTATTTTTAATACAGCAGAAATACTTTTTTACTTGCCGCGTAAAAACGAAGACGTATATTGTATCCCAGAAATTTTTAGACCCATCAACCCTCAATTGAACAGAGCGATGAACACTGTTACCAATCAACCAGCGCTTGGCGAACAAGCGTGTGGCGAAGAAGCACTTGGCGAAGAAGTTTTTGGCTTGGTGAGCGCGGCGGCGGACGAATTTCATCTTGTTCGTGGGCGTGTTATCGAGACCATGGATGAGTTTGTGATGATAGAGTTATCGGGCGACAGCGAGCGCAGAAAAATCGTTCCCCACAGTCAGGTATTCGTGAACCGCGCCGCCGTTGGCTTGCAGATAGGGGAATCGCTCGAAGAAATAGTGGA
>JANYIG010000096.1 GCA_025358765.1 Candidatus Kapaibacterium sp. | reverse complement strand
TTTTCCACGCCGATTGTGAGCCGTATCTCGCGCCGCAATCCGTTTATTGTCACCACAAGTGACCGACTGTTTGCAGCGCGGGATTACAACGAAATTTTTTGCGGCTCACCGCTTGAAGAGACATTGTGGTCGGCGCTCAGGAAGGAAGGTATTCCCGCACAGCGTGAACTAATGGTTTCAAAAACGATGGCACGAAAAAAGCAGCATTTTTACCTTGATTTTGCGCTGTTTTGTAAAGATGTGAATGTAGCAATAGAGTGTGACGGCAACACCTACCACAACGCACCCGAACACGTCCATTACGACAAAGACCGCGATGTGAAGGTACAAAATATGCGCTGGGTAGTGTATCGCTTTACAACGGACAAAATTATGAACCATTTAGACGAAACTGTGCAGCATATCAAGCAAGCTGTGAGGCAATATGGTGGCATTGTGGATGTGTTGAATCCGTCGAAAATTGAGTATTTTCCGACGGACGAAGGGCTGGTGCAGATGAAGTTGTTTGGGTAGATCTATCACTGAAACACAAACAGTTGAAGGCAAAACGTCGTGGATCTTGCACCAGAATTTTTGTATGAAGAAGTAGCACAACAGCAATTACTTGAGGACATTGTACCGTGACCACACTCACAGAAAAACTTGCCAAATTGCCGCCAAATCTTGTGCAGGAGGTTCACCATGCCTGAAATAAGTCGTTTTCTCGGTCTCGTAATTTTTATGAACTACAACGATCACACACCGCCGCATTTTCACGCTCGATATAACGACTACGAAATCACGGTCGAGATTGAAACAGGCGTGATAACCGGAAAGATGCCGCGTCGCGCATTGCAACTTGTTTTGGAATGGCTCGACCAGCACAAAGATGAACTCCATACTAACTGGCTTTTAGCACGTGAACACAAGCCTCTTTCTGTCATTCAACCATTGGAATAGTTATGTTTCTTCACATCCACTCCGTCCGCTACTGCGGCGATTACAGCCTTGAATGCGGCTTTACGAACGGCGAGACACTGCGTGTAGATTTGCGTAACGAACTGTATGGTGAAATGTTTGCACCACTTTTGAATAAAACATTATTCCAACAAGTCCGCATCAATCCTGACACGCAGACCGTTGAATGGGAAAATGGTGCGGACTTTGCACCAGAATTTTTGTATGAAGTAGCACAACAGCAATTACAATACTCTCAATCCTTATCAATACCATGACACAACCATTTCAACACCCGCTTCAATCCTTGCTCCGTGAACGTATCCTCGTTCTTGATGGCGCTATGGGAACGATGATTCAACAACACACGCTTACCGAACACGATTTCCGTGGCGAGCGCTTCCATGACCATCCGCACGACTTGAAGGGCAATAACGACCTGCTTGTGTTCACACAACCGGAGATTATCAAAAACATTCATCGGCAATACTTTGAGGCGGGTTCGGACATTGTGGAAACAAACACGTTTAGCTCGACTTCGATTGCTCAGGCGGATTACCATTTGGAATCGCTTGCCTACGAGTTGAACGTTGCCGCAGCACGGCTTGTGCGCGAAGCCGCCGACGAATATACGACAATGAACCCCGCCAAACCTCGATTCGTGGCGGGTGCAATTGGTCCGATGAACAAAACGCTTTCGCTTTCGCCGGATGTGAATGACCCGGGGTACCGCGCTACGACGTGGGATGAGGTCGTTGCGTCCTACAACGAACAGGTACGTGGTTTGGTGGATGGCGGGGTGGATGTATTGCTGATTGAAACGATTTTCGACACGATGAATTGCAAAGCAGCTATCTACGCCGTCTCGGAGTATTTTCTTGGTTTGCCAGCGGGCGACCCACGACGTGGAATCCCCGTCATGCTCTCCGGCTCTATTGTTGACATGAGCGGTCGCACGTTGTCGGGGCAAACGACCGAAGCGTTTTGGAATTCCGTGCATCACGCACCAAACCTGCTTTCCGTCGGACTGAATTGTTCGCTCGGACCCGACCTTATGCGCCCGTTTATGGAAGAACTCAGTCGCGTGGCAACGGTGTTTACGAGTTCGTACTCAAACGCTGGGCTGCCAAACGAAATGGGCGGCTACGACGAAACGCCGGGGCATATGGGTAGCTACGCCAAAGACTTTGCGGAGTCAGGATTTGTGAATATCATCGGTGGCTGTTGCGGCACAACACCGCCGCATATTAAAGCAATTGCGGAAGCCGTGAAGGGTGTTCAATCGCGCAGTATTCCCGAAAGACCAGCGTACATGCGGCTTTCTGGCTTAGAGCCGTTTGAAATTCGCCCCGAAACAAATTTCGTGAACGTCGGCGAACGCACGAACGTGACGGGTTCGGCGAAGTTTGCAAAACTCATCAAGGATGAAAATTACGAAGAAGCGCTCGCCGTTGCGCGGCAACAGGTGGAGAGCGGTGCTCAGGTGATTGACATCAATATGGATGAAGGGATGCTCGATTCCGAGGCAGTAATGGTGCGCTTTTTAAACCTGATTGCCAGCGAACCGGATATCGCCAAAGTGCCGATAATGATTGACTCCTCGAAGTGGAGTGTGATTGAAGCGGGGTTAAAATGTGTGCAAGGAAAATCTATCGTAAATTCCATTTCGCTCAAAGAGGGCGAGGAAAAATTCCGCGAATCGGCGCGAAAGGTGATGCAGTACGGCGCGGCGGCGATTGTGATGGCGTTCGACGAACAAGGACAAGCCGATAACTTCGAGCGCCGGATTGAGATTTGCGAACGTGCGTATCGGATTTTGGTGAACGACGTTGGTTTTCCGGCGCAAGACATCATTTTTGACCCGAATATCCTCACCGTCGCAACGGGCATCGAAGAGCACAACAACTACGCCGTAGATTTTATGCGTGCCACGCATTGGATTAAAGCACATTTGCCGCTTGCAAAGGTGTCGGGCGGTGTATCGAACATTTCGTTTTCCTTCCGGGGCAACGAACCTGTACGTCGTGCGATGCACACTGCTTTTTTGTACCATGCCATCAAAGCGGGTTTGGACATGGGCATCGTGAATGCGGGGCAGATAGACGTGTACGACGAAATCCCGAAAGAATTGTTGGAGCGCTGTGAAGACGTGTTGCTGAACCGCCGCGAGGACGCAACGGAGCGGCTTGTAGAGTTTGCAGGAACGGTGAAGGCGGGCGAAAAAAATGCCGTCGAAGATGCAGTGTGGCGGAGTGCGCCCGTGGCAGAACGCCTTAAGCACGCGCTCATCAAGGGCATCACGGAGTTTATTGATGAAGACACGGAAGAAGCACGGTTGCAGGCAGACAAGCCGTTGGACGTTATTGAAGGACCGCTAATGGACGGCATGAATGTTGTCGGCGACCTTTTTGGCGAGGGCAAAATGTTCCTCCCGCAAGTCGTAAAATCTGCCCGTGTGATGAAAAAAGCGGTTGCGTATCTGATGCCATTTATGGAAGCAGAAAAGCTCAAAAGCGGCAACACGCAAAAAAATAACGGAACCGTGTTGATGGCAACGGTCAAAGGTGACGTGCATGACATTGGTAAAAACATCGTGGGTGTGGTGTTGGGTTGCAACAACTATCGCGTGATTGACATGGGTGTGATGGTTCCGGCGGACAAAATTTTACAAACTGCCATTGCCGAGAACGTAGATATTATCGGGCTTTCAGGTTTGATTACGCCAAGTTTGGATGAAATGGTACACGTGGCGAAGGAAATGGAACGATTGAGCATCAACAAACCGCTGCTCATCGGCGGTGCAACCACATCGCGGACGCACACGGCGGTGAAAATCGCGCCGCAGTTTTCGGGCGTGGTTGTACACGTGCTGGATGCCAGCCGTGCGGTTCCTGTGGCGGGAAGCCTTATCAATCCTGACTCTCGGGGTAAATTTAACGCGGACATCAAAACGGACTACGAAAAAATCCGCACAGATTATGCTTCGCGGCAAACGGAGAAAAATTTATTGCCGATAGAGAAGGCAAGGGCGAACAAGCTGAATCTTTGGAGCGGAACAAGCAACGGTGCGGTGAAGAAAGAGGTGGCGGTGTAATGGCGATACCCGTTTTGTTTGAAATTACTCTACCACTACTACAAATTCTTGCCGATGGTCAAGAATACCCTGTCGCTACTATAAAGGAGAAACTTGCCGCGCACTTCCATCTTACGCAGGCGGAGCGCGAACAGACGCTCCCAAGCGGCGCAAATAGGGTTTTTGATAACCGCATGGCATGGGCACGCGTTGATTTGCAATTGGCAAAGATTATAACTTCACCTTCTCGCGGCATAGTGAAAATTACGCCGCGTGGGATAGATGTCCTTCAAAATCTGCCAACAAAAATTGACAGGAAATTTCTGACCCAATTTCCAGAGTATAATAATGCTCGTAAAAGAACAACGGGTGCGGAAACTACTCAAGCAACTATGACAACGCTTGACGTGATAGAGAAACAAGCACTTGACTTTCAGCAATCACCTAATGAAGTTTTAGAACGCATATACAATGAAATCCAGGCTTCTCTCGCTTCGTTAGTTATTGAGCGTGTTCTTCAAATTTCTCCCGCCCGATTTGAACGCCTTGTAGTTGAATTACTCGTAAAAATGGGCTACGGAGGCACATTGCCGGACGCAGGTAAAATGACAAAACTCAGCGGTGATGAAGGTATTGACGGTGTTATCAAGGAAGATAAATTGGGTCTGGACATGATTTATCTGCAAGCAAAACGGTGGAAAGATTCAAGTGTTGGCAGACCGGAAATACAAAAGTTTGTTGGCGCGCTTGCTGGGCAAAAGGCGCAGAAAGGCGTGTTTATCACAACATCATTTTTTTCTAAAGAAGCACGTGAATACGCAGCAAATTTGCAACAAAAGGTTGTTTTGATTGATGGCGAACAGCTTGCTGAGTTAATGATTGAGTATGATCTTGGTGTTTCGGTTGCTCAAACATATCTCATCAAGCGCGTAGATAACGATTACTTTGACGACAATATTGACTGACCATTGGGAAAGGAGAGAGAAATGACCGCAACCCTCACCGCCGTCTATGAACGGCATACTGATGAATCAAGTGACTGGTACATCGGCTATGTTGAAGAGCTTTCAGGTGTAAACATCCAAGAAGCAACGCTGGAAGAAGCCCGCGAGAGCTTACGCGAAGCCGCACAGCTTATTATTGAAAGCAACAGTTTTTTATCAATATGAGCGCAGGACGCAGTATCAACACCGGAAGCCAGCATTGGGGAACACCTCAAAAGTACGTCAATGCGATACGGGAAGTATTTCGGGGTGAGATTGACCTCGACCCTTGTTCTAATCAGTATTCCATCGTTGGTGCGAAGGTAGAATTTGCTTTGCCCAAGCATGATGGCTTAAAAGAAGAATGGAATTATCGTAGAATTTATGTCAATCCGCCCTACGGCATTTGCTCACAGCATTACATTCACCCAACATCATTCACTGTCGTATTCTCCCAAACAAGAATAGTTACTCCCCAAGAGCCGGCAAACGCTTACTCCCTTCGTACAGCTCATATTCCAACAAACGGCAATCTATATCGCTATTGTAAAATTCAATGCGGCGTTTGGCGCGTAAGCCGATGCGTTTTGCGGCTTCTAAATTGCCCGTGAAGATGTAACCAGTGTAACCTTTGCAGCGTTGTTTGAAAAAATCGCCGATGCGTTTGTACGTCGCTTCCAAGTCG
>JANYIG010000086.1 GCA_025358765.1 Candidatus Kapaibacterium sp. | reverse complement strand
GAACGCCTTGATGATGAGGTACAGTAAATGCCAGCCCCATCAACCTTTTATACACCGACCCGCTGCGACCTGGTTTGGATAAATTTTGACCCGCAAGCTGGTCACGAGCAAGCAGGTAGGCGACCTGCACTTGTTCTATCCTCACGCTCATACAATGAGGCATCGGGATTGATGCTCTGTTGCCCAATTACGCGACAACGCAAATCCTATCCGTTTGAAGTTCCCTTGCCATCTGGCGGGGCGGTACATGGGGTTGTGCTTTCGGACCACGTGAAGAGTATAGATTGGCGCGTACGGCAAGCAGAATATATCGGCACAGTGCCGCTTGTATTTTTCGACGAAATTTGTTTGAATATCAATGCCCTGCTTGCAGGATAATTTTTTTATTATTTCCATACTCATGCTCAACATTCCCAACCTTCTTGCCCAAGAACTTTCTCTGAATCTCACCTACGTCAATAACGCATTACAACTTGCCTCCGAAGGTGGAACCGTACCGTTTATCGCTCGGTATCGTAAAGAAAGTACCGGCGAAATGAACGAAATTGTATTGCGCGACCTCTTTGACCGACATCAGTATTTGACGGATTTGGAGGATCGTAAAATCGTCATTCTGCAATCTATTGGCGAGCAGGGCAAACTCACGGATGAGTTGAAAGCCAAAATCGAAGCGTGTTTACAGAAAACCGAACTCGAAGATTTGTATTTACCCTACAAACCCAAACGCCGCACCCGTGCTACAATTGCCCGCGAAAAAGGTTTAGAACCACTTGCAGAAGCCATTAAAGCAGCAAACACTCTGGAAACAAAGCACTTGGTACTCGAAGAACTTGCCGCTTCGTTTGTATCGGTAGAGAACGATGTAAAAACCATCAAAGAAGCATTGAATGGCGCTTCCGATATTCTTGCCGAAGAAGTGAGTGAACAGGCGACATACAGAGCGCATATTCGTGAATATTTACTCAAAAATGCGATTGTTTTGTCGTCTATCAAGGCTGAGTTTCCTGAAGGCTCTACAAAATTTGAGATGTATCGTGAATATTCATGCCCGATTGCCGATATTCAACCGCATAATATGTTGGCATTGCGGCGCGGTGAGGCGGATGAAGTTGTATTGTTAGACTTCCGATTTGATGAGGATTTTATCCTGAGTTATCTTGAACGCAAGGAAATTCATACGGGAGCCGAAGCAGTTTTTGCGTTTTACAAAATAATGCTTGCTGATGCCTTCGCACGTTTGATGAAACACGCGCTTATTGGCGAAGTGCGGCTTGCAAAGAAATTTGATGCTGATGTAAAATCCATCGAAAATTTTGGTGCAAACCTCCGCAATTTATTATTATCGAGTCCGGCTGGTATGAAATCCACGCTCGGCGTTGACCCAGGGTTCCGCACGGGCTGTAAAGTTGTGGCGCTGGACAACACGGGAAAATTTCTTGAATACCGCACCATATTTCCCCACGCCTCCAGCAAGGAAGAACGTTTGAAAGCAATGAATACGCTGGAGGATATGCTCCGCAAGCACGGCGCAGAACTTATCGCTATTGGCAATGGTACTGCTGGACGCGAGACCGACCAGTTTGTGGGAGAAGTGCTTGACAGAAGCGGCTTAAAAACAGAAATTGTCAAAGTGACAGTGAATGAATCCGGCGCTTCGATTTATTCTGCAAGTGAGGTAGCGATTGAGGAATTTCCGAGCCTTGACCTTACGATTCGCGGCGCTATCAGTATTGGTCGCCGTTTGCAAGACCCGCTTGCCGAACTCGTTAAACTTGACCCCAAATCCATCGGTGTTGGGCAGTATCAGCACGATGTTGACCAAAAATTGCTCAAGAAAAAGTTAGATGAAATTGTGGAAAGCTGTGTGAACTTTGTTGGTGTTGACCTAAACACCGCATCAAAACAGCTTTTGCGTTATGTGTCCGGCGTAACGGAAACTATCGCAACAAACATCGTCAAATACCGCGACGAGCATGGGGTTTTTCGTAGTCGTGCAGAGTTGTTGAAGGTTCCCAAATTAGGCGCAAAAACATACGAACAAGCTGCGGGTTTTCTGCGTATTCGTGGCGGCAGCAATCCGCTCGATAATTCCGCAGTGCATCCAGAGCGGTACGCACTCGTTGAGCAAATGGCGCTCGATATGGGAGTACCGCTCACCGAAGTAACAAAATCGCCCGATAAACTTCGTGCCTTGAGTTTGAAGACTTACGTAACCGAAGACGTGGGCGAACCAACGCTCCGCGATATTATGAAGGAACTTGAAAAACCCGGACGGGATCCACGTGCAGAATTCAAATACGCAACGTTCCACGAAGGTGTGAATGACATTGCCGATTTGAAATCCGGGATGTGGCTTGAGGGTTCGGTAACGAACGTGACGAACTTTGGCGCGTTTGTCGATGTCGGTGTACATCAAGACGGTTTGGTTCATATTTCGCAGCTTGCGAACCGTTTTGTGTCCAATCCGCTTGATGTGGTAAAGGTCGGGCAAGTTGTGCGCGTTCGTGTGGTCGAGGTGAATGCCGCCCTGAAACGCATTAGCCTGAGCATGAAAGCTGAAAACGGCGTACCTCATAATTCTGTCGGTGCCTCGAAACCTCGCTCAAATGATTCATCAAATAGCGATTCGATGGAAGATCAACTGTCACAACTGAAGCAGAAATTTGCCAAACACTAACACAGTATCGGATGGTCGGAGTCATAATGCAGAATAAGTTCAGCACTCCATGATATTTGAATGCGTGAACCATTGAATGTAATGAGGTATGACTTTAAGACATATAATTTTTTGGACTCCGTGTTGTATATTGCCGCGTAGTGTCAAAACACTGCTTTTGTCCTAAGAGCGACCCTGACGCAATGCGTCGCGCAATGCGTCAGATCACGCCGCCATTATTTTTTGTCATTCTCCGAATACATTCAAATGGGCGCAGCACAACCGATTGCTCCATCAGGGGAAGAACAACCATCGCAGATTGACGCATTGCGTCAAGAGCTTGAAGAACAACTTCGCGCCACGCAGGAAGCACTTGTCTTTGCGACCGAACGTGCGAACCGTGTGCAATCTGAATTCGTAGCGAACGTTTCTCACGAAGTTCGCACGCCGCTCAATGTTATTCTTGGGTACTCTGAACTTCTTCGTGAACAAATGCACGACGAGCAACAAAAGCGTTACCTTGAAGCCATCACCTCCAGCGCCCACACGCTTATGGGGCTGATAAATAACATTCTCGACTTGTCTAAACTTGAGTTCGGTCGGCTTGATCTCAGCACGGAATCCGTGAATATCCGCCAATTTTTGCATGATACTTACAATGTGTTTGCGCTCCAAATGAAGCAAAAACACCTCGAAAGCCAAATCGAAATAGATAATTCTGTTCCTGTCGGATTGGTGTTGGATGAAACAAGGCTTCGTCAGATTCTCTTCAATATCATAGGTAATGCGGTAAAATTTACAGAAAAAGGATTCGTGCGTGTTGCCGCATATCTGATGGAACGCCCTGCCACTGATAAAACGCTTTCGCAGACCCATGATTTAGTCATTGATGTCGCAGATAGCGGTATCGGTATTCTCGACAGCAAACAGGCGGGAATTTTCCGAGCCTTCGCACAAGGTGATGCCAGCAGTACACGCAAGCACAGCGGCATGGGGCTTGGGTTAGCGATTACCAAACGACTTCTCGAACAAATGAATGGTTCGATTACCGTGCATAGCACCATAGGCAAAGGGAGTGTGTTTCGGGTTACTTTGCACGACGTAACCGTTGTTTCATCTGCGCGGATAATTGCAGAATCACAGCAACAACAATTGCCTAACGGTATTAGCTTTGGAGATACAACGGTGCTCATTGCCGATGATATTGAGGTTGACCGCACCCTTTTGACCGATATTCTCCAACAATTCCAAATACATGTGTTGCAAGCAGCAAACGGTAGGCAAGCTGTTGAATTTGCCCGTAAACACGAGCCAAAAGCAATTTTTACAAGTCTTTCGATGTCCGATGTGAATGGTGATGATATTGCATTTATTATCAAGAACGAAAAACATCTTGGGCATATTCCGATCATTGCGATTACCTCTGCGCATGACCGAACCGCAGTATCAATCGCTCTAAAAACGTATAGCGCTTCAATAAAAAAACCGTTTCAAAAACGTGATGTTGTGTCTGCTCTTCTTCACATTCTACCGTACACGGCAGAAGCAGAATCATTAAAAAGTGCAGAAGCCCTTCAACAGTCGGATTCTCGCAGTATTGATAACGGCAATGATAGTAGTCATCGTGAGAAAGGGCAGCCATTAAATCATGAACAACTTGACGAACTTTTACCTATTTTGCAGAATGAGTCAATGCGCTTGTGGTCACATCTCCGAGCAACACTATTGTTTGACGAAATTGAAGATTTTGCTCTGCAATTGACGAAACTTGGGCAACAGTATAATGTGCGTGTCTTGGCAGAGTTTGGCGGGATACTTGGTCAACAGGCGAAAATGTGCGATATGAAGCACCTTCCTACGACAATGGAGCGTTTTCCGTTGATTGTTGGTGGATTAACAATGCAGGTAATCGGTAAACGACAGCAGCATGAATAGTATCATGGTGAATCTATAACCCTCAATGGCGTATGAATCCTACAGAGTCGCTCGTTTCAGCCTATCTACAAAGTGAACATCAAAAACCGTTAATTTTAGTTGTTGATGACGTACCGGATAATATTCAATTTCTTGCGGCTCGACTTCGGGGAAAAGGGTTTCAGGTATCGGCGGCATCAAGTGGTGCAGATGCGTTGCGGAATATTGAAGCAAAACTTCCAGACTTAATCTTGCTGGATGTACAGATGCCGGAAATGGACGGGTTTGAGGTTTGTCGCCGCCTTAAAGACAATCCTATTACCACAGGCATTCCCGTAATTTTTCTAACGGCTCGCACGGAACTTGAAGATATTGTCGAGGGGTTAAGCCTCGGAGCCGTGGATTATGTTACAAAACCTTTTCATGCGTCGGAATTAATGACGCGAGTGCGGACGCATCTGGAACTGAAATATGCTCGTGATCTGCTTGTGGAACGAAATTCTCAACTGGCAACACTGAATGAGCAACTTATACAACTCAATAATGAAAAAAATGAGTTTCTGGGAGTTGCGGCGCATGACCTGAAAAACCCGCTTGGAGCCGTACGATGGTTGGCGGAATTATTGCTTAATGATAATAGTAATTTGTCGCGTGAACGTGAGCACGAAGTTTTGCGAAATATCATCGGCTCGTCCGAGCGCATGTTTTCTATCGTCACCAATCTTTTAGACGTTAATGCGATTGAACAAGGAACGGTGAACCTTGAGCCAGAGCCAGTTAATTTGCTGATTGCCGTTGCCGATGTTGTGGCAAATTTTGAGGAACGCGCCCGCCAAAAAAATATCACGTTACATATTAACAACGAAATTTCTGCAACGAATGCCGGTATTTTCGTCAATCCGAATATTCTTTCGCAGGTTTTGGAAAATTTGGTCTCGAATGCTATTAAATATTCACCAAATGACAAAAATATTTGGGTCGTAGTTAAGGAACAACCAACAGATACCAAGGAAAAAAACTCTGCTTTGAAACCTACTCCTTGTTGCTTGATACTCGTTAAAGATGAGGGTCCGGGAATTTCTGAAGACGATAAAAAACGTCTCTATGGCAAATTTGCTCGACTTACGGCACAACCAACAGGCGGCGAGCATTCAACGGGATTGGGGTTGTTCATCGTTAAAAAACTTGTGGAGGCAATGCACGGGCGTGTTTGGTGCGAAAGCGAGGTAGGTAATGGCATTGCGGGCGCAACATTTATTGTAGAATTCCCAAAAACTCTCTGAGATGTCATGCGTCTTCCACCCTGACGCATTGCGACAACTCTTCATCATCATACAAAGCGCTAAGATGCACAACACTATCTTGGTCGTGGACGACCAACAAAATAACCTTCAAGCAATTACCGCGTGTTTGAATTTTGCGCCAACACCATATTCGGTAATAACAGCATTGAATGGGAAAATCGCTTGCGAGATTGCCGAACGAGAACAACCAGACCTGATAATAATGGATTGGCTTATGCCTGAAATGGATGGGTTCGAGGCGTTGCAGTGTTTGAAAAAACAGCCCACAACGAGTGAAATTCCTGTGATCATGCTCACCAGTTTGGACTCACCCAAACGCCTTGAACAAGCATTTAACGCCGGTGCAATGGATTATATCCGCAGCCCGATTGAAAAGGTAGAACTTCTGGCTCGTGTGCGTTCGGCGCTTGCACTCTCGGAATCATATCGGCAAATTAAAGAACAACACCACCGTCTTGAGCTTCGCAATGATGAAATTGCTCAACAGCGTACGTTGCTTGAACAACAAGCGGTCGAAATTCGTATAGCCAATGCTAAACTTGAACAAGCAAATGAGTCGCTCAAAAGTAAAAACGCACAGCTGACCGAGCTGAATTACGAAAAAAACGAGCTTTTGGGTATTGCCGCTCACGACCTCAAAAACCCGATATCGAATATCAAAATGTTGGCTCAGATTCTTCACAACGAAGTGGAAACGCTTTCCAAAGCTGAAGTGAAGGAATATTCAGGCGATATTCTTGTTGATTCCGGCAAAATGTTTGAACTCGTCATGCAGTTATTAGACGTGAACCTTATTGAACGGGGCGGACTCAGGTTAAAACCTGTGGAATTCGATTTTGCAGTACTTGTACAAAGTGTCATTGAAAATTATCACAGCCGTGCTTCTGCAAAACAAATTTCTATTCATTTTCAACCTTCGCAGATTGATTTGCCTGTTTTTGCCGACCCAAGTGCTACAATTCAGGTGTTGGATAATCTCGTCTCGAACGCTGTTAAATACTCTCCTCCGGGCTCGAGTGTGTATGTGCGTGCGCTTCAACGAACCCCAAACGACAGTGTGACAAAACGCACAATAGCCCGCTGTGAGATTCAGGATGAAGGACCGGGTTTGAGTGATGACGACAAAAAAAAGCTGTTTGGTAAATTTGCTCGGCTAACCGCACAACCAACCGGTGGTGAACACTCAACGGGTTTAGGACTTTCGATTGTAAAAAAAATGATTGAAGCCATGAACGGAAATGTTTGGTGCGAAAGTGAGTTTGGTAAAGGTGCAACGTTCATCGTTGAATTGCCGGAACAAAGCCGATAGACTTATTGCGTCTTGTCAGCATTCAAATGTAAGTATTTCTAAATAGATGATAGCGTCTGGTCGTTATTATGGATATGATGCCACGATTGACCGTTGGAACAAAGTTTATGCTGTTGGTTATTCTCGTGGTCGTATTGACGGCGGGAATGATAGGGACTTCTCTTGTAGCGATTAACCAGAATGCGATCAAAGATGTCTCGAAAGAGCTTTACCAAGCTGTTGCATTAAATGTGAATGACCGGTTACACCAAAAAATTGACAACATCACAATTCTACTCCAGCAAGCTTCTGCAACACTTTCTAACCCGCAAATTTCTGGTGAATCTGCCGTTTCTATTGTTTCAACAGCGCTTTCTACGACCGATGCAACCGAAGCCATTGGAATCTATAGCACCGAAGGCGTATTGATTGATGTTCTCTCGAAAGGTCGTCAAACATCACTTCCACAACAATTACCAGAAGCACTTCGCCAAAGCCTTACACACTCCGAAGTTATTATTGGTACTCCGCAACGTTTTATTAATGAGGGCGGAGCATTTACATTACCGGTAATACCAGTGATAGCAAGGTGGTCATCGAACAAAAAGCCAAACGATAAAACTCAAATAGGACAGGGCATTTTAATGGCTCTTGTAGATAATGAGCATTTGTGCGCTATTGCTGCGGATGTTTCAGTCCGTGCATTTTCTGGGGCACGTCAGCACGTTTGGCTTACGGATGATTCATTGCGATTGATCGCCCATTCGGAGCAATATCGTCTGTTTTCTGAAGGGTCATTGCAACGTAAAGAAATATTTCGTACTGCCGGAATGCAAGGAGGGAAGCTGCCCGCCGAGCTTGTGGGTGTCGCCATTGAATATACAAAAAATGCTGCTGAGGGAATGCCGGAGACGGCATGGGTTGGCGCTTTTGTACCCGTTGCCTCGTTAAAGCTCGTGATTGTGGTAGAGCAAACACGTGCTGTCGCATATAAATCGGTGAGTACAATGCGTGACCGTGTGATAATGTGGAGTCTTGTGAGCATTATTGCTGGAATTGCGCTCAGTATCTTGATTGCGCGGCAATTTGCAAAGCCTATTAAACAGCTTGTCCATGCTTCGGAACAATTGGCAGCGCAAAACTTCTCCGTACGACTGCCTGAGCAGGGTACGGACGAGTTTGGGATGCTCTTTGCCGTTCAAAATCGTGTTGCCGAAGAACTTGGGCGTTACCAAGCGCTGAATATCAACCGTGTGATTTCTGAGCGCAATAAACTCGAAGCCATCGTCCGACAGGCAAGCGATGGAATTTTTATTGTTGACAGCACGTGGCGAGTACTCATGTTTAATCAGGTGTTTAGCGCCTGGTTCGATGTACACGGGGATGAAGAGGGGCAACCATTAAACAGTGTCTTAGAGCGGTATAGTACAACGCGAATACTTACCGATCATTTTATGGCAATTGCTATTTTACCCGACCATCTGATACCAGTAGAAGCACGGGTACAACAAGTGGGCGAAATTCGTGAAACGGTATTGCGAGGGTCATTGGTCAAGGTTTTGGTAGAGGGTAAAATCGCCGCCTTGATGATGATTCTCCGTGATGTCACCAAAGAGGTAGAAGTTGACCGCATGAAAACGGAACTTGTTTCGGTCGTAGCTCATGAACTTCGTTCCCCACTCAATAGTATAATCGGTATGAGTGAGCTTATCGGCGAAGGTGAGCTTCAGCAAAAAGAAAACATGGATTTTGCTTCACGCATAACGGCACAAGCAGAGCAACTCAACGGTATTATCACAAAATTCCTTGACCTGAATCGCATCGAATCGGGTAAAACGGAGCTTCACAGCGTTCCTATCAAAATGGATGATGTGCTAAAGTCTATGTTAAAAGTGAACATGCGACTTGCCGAAAAAAAGGGCATGACAGTATCCGTTCACGTACCCAACAAAATGTCGCCCGTTTTGGGTGACCCAGATTTAATTGGTCAAGCAATGCTTAATCTGTTCGGTAATGCCGTGAAATACTCAGGTGCAGGCACATCGGTGTTTATTGAAATCATCGAAAAAGCTGATAAAATTTTATTTAGTGTGCAAGACCAAGGATATGGTATTTCCGAATCCTCAAAATCAAAACTCTTTACAAAGTTTTTTCGCGCCACTGAGGACGAGCGTGTCCGCACCAATACTGGAACAGGGCTTGGCTTGGCGTTTGTGAAGGAAATTATTGAGCGACATGGCGGCGAAGTAGGTGTCGAAAGTCAACTTAATGTTGGTTCTACATTTTGGTTCTCTCTTCCCAAATAACATGATATTGGTCATTTATCGTTTGATTGTACCGGGTCGTTCATTCTTCGTGCTTAGGATTCTGAGTACGATAGTGGGGCTGACGTTTGTGACATTTTCTCTATGCCATTTTTTCTATTGTCCGGCAGTAGCACAAGAATATGACCTTAGTCCGGGCAAAAAAATTATCATCAAAGATTCAACGTTCAAGCAGGGAAGTGAACGTCTTGAGGATGCGAGTATTATAGCTTTTGAACATTTAGTAAAATATTTACGTGACCGCCCGCAATTAGACATTGAAATCTCTGGACACGCCGACAATCAAGGCAACGAGACAAAAAATATAGCGCTCTCGCTTGCTCGCGCCGAAGCCGTAAAACAATTCCTTATAGCGCGTGGTATCGCGCCTGTCCGCATTCGCACAAAAGGCTACGGCGCACGATTCCCACTTGCTTCCAATGCTTCTTCCGTCGGTCAATCGCAAAACCGTCGTGTGGAAATTGTTGGTCTTAGCCCCATTTCGCGCCGCCCTTTTACAACTGACGATGGGCAACCACTCGCACCGGAAGGTGTTATTACGACCGTGCAACGTCAGGTAAGCACTGTTTCTATCTGGTATAAAGACTGGTTTCAAGCGCAATTGCAACAGCCCGTCTATGAACAATCAAAGCTCACAACTCGCGCCAATTCTCGTTCCGAAATAACCTTCAAAGATCAAAGCCGCTTGGAAATTGGCGAAAATGCACTCGTGGTGCTGTACGGTGCCGACCCAACGCGCAATCCACTTGAGATGAAAGAGAATGTAGAACTTCAGAAAGGTTCGCTGCTGTTGAAGTTACGCCAGTTACGGCAAGCTGATACGTTTTCTGTCCGCACAAAAAGCGCACAAGTCGCATTCAACCACGGGTCGGCAAATATTAAACTCGACGACGAGCAGCGGTCGCTCGTATCTGTTTATCAGGGGGCTGCAAATGTGCGGCTCGTTACGAATAACGCTGCTACAGGTAAAACAGTAATAGTGCCAGAAAATTTTGGAGTACGTGTGAGTTTGAATGGAGTGATTGAACGCCGTGCGCTTCCATTACCACCCGAACTCGTAGAACCAGTAAGCCAGCAATTAAAAACCGGTAAAAACATAAAATTTGCATGGGATACGAAAGCTAATAGGACAAGATTTGAAATCTATGAGAAGACACGTGAGAATGCAGACACGTTTTCCGCAACAGATTCGACGCGTTTTATTTATGGCATTCTAACGGGGGAACGGAGTGTGACCATGCCTTTGGAAGCTGGTACTTATGAAGTTCGATTATGGAGCATAGATACTCTTGGTTTGGAAAGTCAGAGTCTTTCGCGCGAATTTATTGTGAGCAATGGTGTTGCTCCGCCGCAATTTACGTTCCACATTCTTGAGTTTATTCTTCTTACGAGTTCAGTTGGTCTGTTTTGGGCTGGAATGTTATTGCAGCAACGTATATGGAGGTTTGTGGCGCTTGGTGTTGCGCTTGTCGGTATTGTGCTATTGTGTTTTCAATAATCCAATGCCCGAATAGATTCGTTTGTCTTCCACTTTCTCTACTCATGGTAAAATCAACAAGGTTTAACACTCATGATCATTTCTATCACCCGCACCGATGCTGCTTATGAAGATATTCCGCTCCCGCACTATGCCACAAGCGGCTCCGCGGGAATGGACATCCATGCGGCACTCCGTGAGCCATACACAATAGCACCCGGTACGGTGCAAATGATTCCCACAGCATTTGCTATTGCCTTGCCAGAAGGGTATGAGGCGCAAATCCGTTCCCGAAGCGGTTTGGCAGCAAAGCATGGCATATTTTGCTTGAACTCACCCGGCACGATAGATAGTGATTATCGTGGCGAAATCAACGTCATAATTGCAAACTTTGGCACAGAATCCTTTATCGTCCAACGCGGCGACCGCATCGCGCAGATGGTTGTCTGTCGGTATGAACACGTTCAATGGCAGAAGGAGAGTAGTCTTGACGAAACAGAGCGAGCGGGGAGAGGCTTTGGGAGTACAGGAACTCGATAAAAACCTTTCGTTCGTGTGCGTAAAAAACTGAACCATTACGAACAAAAAATGAAAACCCCGCACCGTGCCAGAAGGTTAAAATTTTATCTCACACTTAGGCAACAGCTTCCGAATGCGTATTTTTTCTTTGTCTGAAAATTGGCTGTATTTCAAATCCAGCAATTTCAGATTAGCGAGTTTGCCAATTTCCGTTGGTAGCACCGTGAGGTTATTGAAGGTCAAATCTAACGATTTTAGGTTAGTAAGTTTGCCAATCTCCGCCGGCAGTGCCGTGAGTTTGTTGAGTTTCAAATCCAGTGTTTGCAGCTTTGGCAGTGTGGCAAGTTTTGTAAAAACATCGGTGATATTTAATGGCGGGTTGCTGCTCAACCGTAATGTTTGCAGGTTAGCAAGTTTGCCAATCTCCGCCGGCAGCACCGTGAGTTCATTGAAGGTCAAATCTAACGATTTTAGGATACTGAGCTTGCCAATCTCCGATGGTAGTGCCGTGAGTTTGTTGAGCTTCAAATCCAGTGTTTGCAGCTTTGGCAGTGCGGCAAGTTTTGTAAAAACATCGGTGAAGTTTAACGACGGATTGTCCAGTAAAATTAGCATTTGCAGGTTGCCAAGTTTACTAATCTCCGATGGGAGTACCTTGAGTTTGTTGGAAATCAAATTCAGCTTGTACACTTTTTCAGGTACTTTGAGAGCTTCTTCAAGCGATTCGTAGGTCTTCTGCCCTTCAAGCGCTTTGCTGTCCAAGAGTTTGCCTTGCGCTTGCGCTTTTTGTATTGTGATAACCCCGCCAAACAGCAACTGGGCTATCACACAAAGTATAACGAGAGTAGTTGAAGTGCTAATATTCATAATGGTTTTATCAATGGCTGAATTGCACGACTTTACATAAGATGGATTGGAAAGCAAATAACAAGTGACAACAAATTTTACCGCAATAATGCTCGTTGCCTACTCTGTTGTATTGTTCTTGGTTGTGAATCACCAATGCTTGATTCTATACCGATACGAAATTGCCGCATCAATCGTTGCAATTCTTCTGTTTGGCGTTGCAAACCTTCGGCACTACGAGCGATATTAATCACACCAGAGGCTGCCTCTTCGACGGAAGAGGAAATTGCTGTTACGCTACCAGCCATTTCGTTACTCGTAGCGGACTGCTCTTCACTGGTGCTGGCAAGTTGAGATATGACATCCGAAACTTTACTTGTGCGCTCCATGATTTGTTGAAGTGCGTGAGCAGATTGTTGTGCGTAGGTTGCACCTTCATTCACAATCTTCGTGCCTTCATCCATTGCGTGGACGGCATCACGGGTATCTTTTTGAATATGTTTTATCATCGTCGAAATCTCTTTGGTTGCTTTTTGTGTGCGTTCAGCGAGTTTTCGTACCTCGTCGGCAACCACGGCAAACCCTCGCCCTTGTTCGCCAGCACGTGCAGCTTCGATAGCCGCGTTTAGAGCAAGCAGGTTTGTTTGATCGGCAATTTCATCTATCACCTGCACAATTTCGCCAATTTGCTGGCTGCTTTGCCCTAATGCTTGAATCCTTTCCGATGCTGCCACGACTGCCTCGGAGACTCGTTTGCCGTTGTCGAACACGATATTCATACTTCTGCCACCTGCTTGTGCCTCATCACTAGCAAGAGCGGCTTCGTGAGCGGCAAGCGAGGTTTGTTGAGTGGTTTCATCAATTGTTTTCGACATTTCCTCCACCGACCCTGCAACTTCGGTAGCTTGTGCGGCTTGCATTTCAGAACCTGCCGCAAGCTGCTCGGCAGCAACACTAATGGTTCCTACCGCCTCGACCGTTCTATCGGCTGATTCTGCCACGCGCAAAAGCATCTGCTGAATATTTTCAAACGTCCTGTTCAAACCTTGAAATAGCCGTCCAATGTCTCCGTCTTGTCCTTGCGGCATTCGGACAGTTAAATCACCCTCGGCAACTTTACTCACAGCATCAAGAGCCATTTCTACAGAATGTTCCAAGTATTCACGTTGTGCTTCAATACGGCGTAAATCCTCAACTGCTCGACGTTCGGATTCCGCTTTCAATTCGTCAAGTTTTTTGTAATCTTCCTCCGCCTTCGCAGCAGCAGCAGTGCGAGTTTCTGCAAGAATATGAACCATTTCATCTTTTGCGATTTCCGATTGAGCGCCGATTACGGTTACAAATAATAACAAAATGATTGTTGTTATTACATCCATACGCAACAATACCTCACCTTGAAGAGGTGCGGGCGGTGGGTCAATACCTACAAGATGGGCAATATAGTACGCACTAATAATAAGCATAATGACAATACCCCAATTACGTGCAGGCTTAACACCAGCCAATAAACCAACAAGCAAAGGTGTGAGCAACAGAAAATATCGCCCGTTCGCCTGAATCCCACCGCCAGCATACATAACGCCACTAACAACAGTGGTATAGACAAGGGCGATAATTGTTGTTGTCAATCGTAACGAACCCGTAGATCGCATTACGAAAGGTGGTATGGAAGCGAGTAACAGAGCCGTGATCAAAATGGCGGAGAAAAGATTAAAGCCGACTTGCAATATTCCTTGGAGAAATGAGACCCCTGAAAGAGCCACAAGTGTCATAGAAACAGTGACAACTAATCTTGCACGCCGCATAGTATCGGCATCGTTACGAAGCGATAAAGGGATAAAGTACAGTATAAATTCGCGCATAAACTAGAAAGAAATGGTAAAACAATAAATAATATCAGGAAATCAATTTCGATACAAGACGTTCTTCAGAGCGATAAACGTGTGATCCACGCTCTAAATTTTCCGTTATTTTGCCTCTCTGCGAAGCTCCACACAAACTTCAGTAGAACTACCAACAACACTTGTCAGCATCAATCGCCCGCCGTAGATTTCGGCAATACGTTTACACAATATCAATCCAAGCCCTTGCCCTTGTTGTTCATACATTTCACGGTCGAATTGCACAAATGCCGCTATGGAATCTATTTGCTCCGTCGTCATACCCCTCCCGTTATCGGCAATGGTAAGAATATATTTATCCTCCAGGCAACGCCCTTTCACAAGGATTCGAGTTCTAACCTCAGAAAATTTCAGTGCATTATCGATAAGTTCTTCTAATAATTTTTCAAAATCTTTTTCATCTATACGTAGCATTGAATCTTCAGCATCAATCATTAAATCTTCGCTTCGGTTTGCGCTACGAGCAAAGGCTCGTGTTGTATCTTCAATCCACGAAACAGCACTGGGTGTTCTATGATGTTGAAGCTCGCGCAGTTCATCCGGGCGTAAAAAAACAAGTTCTAATCGGATGTAATAAAGAAATTTCTCCGTCAAATGGCTTAATCGTTTGGCAGACGTAAGAATATGCGCCGCCATTGTACGGATTTCATGTTCACTAAACACTGCCACACCCGATTGCATAATTTCAGCAAACCCAATAATACTGTTAAGTGGTGTCCGAAATTCGTGTGGTAAGCTCAAAGAGATGCTTGAACGGAGATACTCAAGTTTTGCATCTGCTTGGTGTACGATGGCTCTATGCTTTATCAACCGTGTTTTGACAACCATCAAAAATTCATCAGGATCGAAAGGTTTGATAATATAGTCATCGGCACCTATATTCATTCCTTGACGAATATCGGACTTGCTGGCTTTGGCAGACATAAACAAAAAAGGGATTGCCACGGTCGGCGCGTACCGACGAACCTCCGTAAGCACCTCGTATCCACTCATTTCCGGCATCATAACGTCCGAAACAACTA
>JANYIG010000079.1 GCA_025358765.1 Candidatus Kapaibacterium sp. | reverse complement strand
GCTACGAAGCAGTGATTGATTTGCAAGCAAACCGACGCTCGGCTCAATTTCGTGCAGGTTTGGGACGCAAACATCATATCCTCACGCTCGACAAACAATACGCTCATAAACTTGCTCTTGTGCATCTCAAGTGGAATCGGTATGATGAAATAGTTCCGCAAGCCGAGCGCTATCGCCAGACCGCACAAATATTTGATGTTCAGGACGACGGGCAGGGACTTGAACTCTGGTTGCCTGAAGAATTAGGTGTGCTCTACCCACCAGAGCATATATTGACAAGGATGCAACAAAGCCATCTTGCGGAAAAAATCCGCATTGCGATTGCTCCGGGAGCGCATCACGCCACAAAACGTTGGTTGCCGGAGCGCTTTGCTCAAACGGCAATGAGGCTTGCAGATAAGCTATCATCCCGTAAGGCTGTTGAAATTGTGCTTTTGGGTGGCATGGCAGATGTGAGTTTGTGTGCGGCTGTTCGTGCCTCAATAAAATCGGAATACGAGGTTCAAGATTGTTCCGGCGCAACCTCCATCTTCGACACGGCACGGGAATTGGATACCTGCTCATTGCTCGTTTGCAACGATACTGGTGTGATGCACATTGCCGCTGCACGGCGTGTACCAGTAATGGCAGTGTTTGGCTCAACAGTGCGCGAATTTGGGTTTGCACCGTACCGCGTCGCAAACGCTGTGGTGGAGGCAGACCGTGCGGAGGTACAATGCCGTCCGTGTACGCATATCGGACGCAACGCATGTCCAAAAGGACATTTTAATTGCATGAACCTCGTCACAACCGAACAGGTTGTCAATGCTGGGCTACGGGTTCTTAGCAGTCGTAATTCATAATTCTTCATTCTCAATTTCTCCATTATGGATTCCATCGAATTTTGGACAGTGTGTTCCGCCAATAGCATCGTGATTGACCGCGATCAAATGACAAATATGGATCGTTTTCACGACGAACTCTTGAAATGGAACAAACGGGTAAACGTCGTTTCGCGGCAGGATATGGAAAACATCTATGAACGCCACATTTTGCATTCGTTAGCAATTTCTAAGTTTGTTAAGTTTCCAGCAAATGCGCGGTGCATAGACGTGGGTACGGGTGGCGGCTTCCCTGGAATACCGCTTAAAATTTTATTTCCAGAGATACGGATGTTGCTCGTGGATTCTATTGCTAAAAAATCAAAGCTTGCCGGAATGTTTGCCCAGCATACGGGATTACGCCACATAGAAGCAAAAACCGTTCGTGCCGAAGCGCTCGCCGACAAACCGGAATACCGCGCGGCGTTCGACATTGTGTTGGCACGGGCTGTAGCACCGCTTGTGCAGCTGGTTTCGTGGGTCGAGCCTCTATTAAAGCCCGCTACCACGCTTGCATTTTTGAAAGGTGGAAATCTGGAAGAGGAAATCGCTGAGGCGCAAAAAAAATTTCCTGCACTTCAGATACAAGAACATCATATTGATTTGAACGGCGCTCCGTGGTTTAAGGAGCAGGAAAAAAAATTGTTGGTATGTCGTATCAGCACTCTGTAAACCACGCCTCCGTGGGGGCGAGGTCTTCAAATCTGGCTCCTTCTTCGCCACGCCTCGTCTTCATGGTTGGGAAAAGGTCGGGATGAGGGGAAAACAATTTTCAGACACTTTCTTTAGGCAAGCGTATAAAAATCTGCTTTTTCGTGAGTGTGAATTCTTATAGCACCAACCTGTACAAGCCTTACCAACAGACGCACAGCGCGGCGTTCGGAAATATTCGCCATGTCAGCAAATTCCTTTGCCGTCGCTCGTTCAGACGTTTCCAAATATTCGAACAATCGTTTTTCATGTTTACCGATGCTCAACGTTACGGGTCTTGCATTAGCATTTCTTGCTTCCAAAACTTTTACGACTTCTTTGCTGGCTTGCAGCGTTGCGCTACCCTGACGGATGTACACGGGTCGTTCGTTTGGCTTTAGCACAGCTCCATCGCTGCCAACCACGAGACGATGGGGCTTATTGTTGCTTTCCATGACGTGAACGACAATAACATCTTTATATTCAATGCTCATAATTTCTATGGAAGGTTCTATAAGCGGTTCAATATAATATTGACACACATTCTCAAGCCCATCAATTTCCTCCTTCTCGCTTTTGACCCCCACAATTTTTTTATCGTCATCTATCCCGATTAGCAGATAACCACCATTGGTATTCGCAAAGGCAATCATCTCTTTTGCAATTTTTTCCTCCGACGTAAACTTACGCTTAAACTCTACGGTCTGCGATTCACCACCTGCAATGAGTTCTTTCAACTGTTGCCGTCTCATAATCATCATGGATTCGACAAGAGCAGCTTGCCGTGTATAATAAAAGTACAATCACGATTAAATTACGTGTGATACAAAAATAACAAAGCCGTACCCAATAATGGATACGGCTTTGTTTTTTTACCATCGAATTATGGAACTACGGTGTAGCTCTACAATTCAAAACTACATTGATTACTTCACAACTTGTACGCGCTGCGATGTTGTTACATTGCCGTCCATGATGACGACGTTGTACATACCATTAGCAGCGGTGGTAAGATCGAAGGTGTGGCTGTAAGCTTCGCCTGTAGCGACGTTCACATTCACGCTCTTCACATCATTACCCAAGAGGTCAACAAGTTTAATACGAACTGCACCAGTGTTTTTAGCTTGCGCTTTAACAGTAACGAAGTTAACCGTCGGGTTCGGTGATACCGTGAGGTTCACTGCCGAAGGAGCAACTACGTCTGCTGTTACACCAGCAACAACCGTTACCCTGAAGACATCTTGACCTGTGCCACCGTAACCGTCATTTGTTACTACGCGTACGTCAGCGGTAGATGCAAATGGAGCATTCGGCTGAGTTGTGTAGGACAAGGACGGACGACCACCAAAGCGATCATCGTTCGGTGTGATCTTCACTGTAAGAACAGTTGGATCCGACGATGTAGCTGTGTAGGTCAATACGTTGTAGTTATCATCGTAGAATACCGTGTTCGGCAAGCCGTCAGAACGGAATCCAGGTGTTTCAAGTTCGATAAGGTCAGATTCGGTGCGCTTCAACTGTTTGTCTTGAATTGCGTTCAAGATAACTGGAGGAGTTTGCTTCGGATCATTAAGCGTAACCGTACCGATGCTGTTAGCACCATCAAGATCATACGTTGTGCCTTGACCTTGTGGCAAGAGGGTCAACGTAACTTTACGTGTACCTTGGATGCCAGGGGAACGAGGGCTGAACGATTGATCGCTCCAGCGAGCCGTAAAGTTGATTGCTTGTGCATCTTGCAACGGAGCCAACGAAGCGGTCAGCGGAGCTGCCACTGTTGCTACGTTCACTGCAATCGGACCGCTCGGACCAGCTGTTGTCGGTGTCAAATCACCTTGCAAGCCATTGATAGCCACTTTTGATGTAACTGGGAACGGAGGAACAAACACACCACCCGGTACTGGAACCGGCAAGTCAATAGCAGCGTTTGCGCCGATGTTCGGCAATGGATTGTTTGAGGAATCAACATACGATACTGTGTAACCAACGAATGCTGGGTAGGTTAGGGAGCCTTTAGGGCGGGAAATGAGAAGGCTACCGCTTTGAGCAACCGGATCAGTTCCACCATAACCATTAACACCAAACGTTGCTTTGCGTTCAACGAGCGCAAGGTTGTTCACCGATGCGACTGCACCACCCGCTGCGTTACTAGCAATAACAGTAACTTTCGGTACTGCATTGAATGTTGTGTTTGCCGTTGTTACCGGCGGCACAACTTGGAACGTCGGCGGGAATGCGCCACCGTTAAGCGGAGCTGGAGCACCAGTCGTTAATGACTGATCCGAGAAGCAAAGAGGCACGTCGAGCGGGCTTACGCTTGCAGGGAAGTCAGGAACAAACTGATTGAACGTGTACAAGCCACGATTTGCTACAGCTACGTTACCAGATCTAGCTTTGAAATCTGTACCATCGGTACCGCCTTTGCTCGGAGCAGGCAATGTCACACCGAAGTCAGTAGCGCCAATCGCCGTGCAATTAGCACCAACGCGAGGAACACCAATTTTCGGAATGCTGATTGTTGCAGCCTGACCAGTCGGAGCACCAAAACCATAACCAGTGAAGTCGCAACCAGCAGACGGATCACCCGATACTTGGTTGCCAAATTGGTCAACAGCCTTAGCGTAGAAGGTCGGAGCATTACGACCGATAAACATTGCTGTAGGAACAGCAACAAATTGTGCAGTATTTACTGGGTCAGGAATCAATACCGGAGCCACACCAACAGCCGGACCAGATACAAGGTTCACTGTAGAACTCGTGTTGCTAAGCGAACTTGGACCAGTTATACCCGTTATGTTGGAGATATCTGATTGGATGTTGACTATCAACTGAACGTTGTTCGACGTAACACCCCAAACTTGGAAGTTATTAAACACCGCTACGTTCGTGTAAACTTGCGGATGGTTAATAGCTGACAAGCCGCTGAAGCCTTGACCTTGAGCTACCGAAAGCTGCGAGGTAATGCCTGCGTTGTGCAACGTCGGGTTGAAGCCTGCTGATGGCAGTGCAGAACCCGAAACAAGTCCACCCGTAGGAACGGATGCCGGATTGGTACCAGCCGGATAGAGCGGCAAATCTGTCAATGCACCACGCGCGATTGGCGGTGTTGCTGTGCCAGGAGCGCCCGAACCTTCACGACCATCACGACCAAGATCCCATGTTACTGAAGAATTCAGGACTTGATTGTTGATAAGCGGAGTGAGTCTTTGATCCACCGGTGGAACACCACCAGCAAGCGTAATCGTTGCCGTTGTCGGGAACGAAGCATTGTTACCGAAACGGTCGCGAATAAGCACCGTGATGGCATTGTTGTTATAGGTCGTGTACTGAGGAATTTTGTTGCCAAAATTCACCGGCGTACCCACAACGATATTGCTCGTATTACAATCAGAGGTGATTGGACCTTGAGCAACCGTCTGAGGAGCGCTACCAGGTTTGCTACCGGTTACAATACCAGGAGCCAAGATTTGCGACGGGAATTGAGCGTCTCTGTCTTTGCCAACAACCGTAGCGAATGTTACGCTATACGGTATGCCGCCTTGGAGAGAAACGATTACATCGCCACCTGGACACACATCTGTCGGACCATAACCAGTTGGAACAAGATCCGTAGCTGCTTTGCCTGTTGGAACACTCGTGCCATATGTATTCAGTACTGACAATGTAAGTTGCGTTGAAGCAACACCGTCAATACGAACATTTGGCCACTCAAAATGTCCACCATTGGTGTTGCCAC
The DNA here is from genome assembly GCA_025358765.1 of Candidatus Kapaibacterium sp. Taxonomy (GTDB): domain Bacteria; phylum Bacteroidota; class Ignavibacteria; order Kapaibacteriales; family UBA4661; genus JANYIG01. The sequence continues at coordinate 738 of JANYIG010000079.1, read as the reverse complement.
CATTACCAGCAAGGGCATATGGTACACCCGATGTTGGAACATATACGCCACCAAAATAGCGTGGAGCTTGACCGTCGTTCGGGTTCTTCAGAACAAGCGTAGCGCCTGTTGTGAATTGCGTCGTTGCAACATTGCCAAAATCATCAAGCAAGTCTGCTGTGATGGTAGCAACTGTTGGGATACCAGCTTTGAATGGACCAACATACAAACGATAGCTATCGATTGTAGCTTGTTGAACACCACCGTTAGCAGGACCACCGTTTGCAGGAAGCAAACCAGAACTTGGTTGACCATTACCTGCGTTACCAGCAAGGTTTACTGGTACGCCGCCGATTGCATCACCATAGACACCGCCAAAGCGCTGACCACGGAATACGATACATTTCGGAGCAGGAATACCAATTGCCCAGATTTGGAAACCTGAGTTCGGATTACCTATGTTCGATGGCGATACCGTACCTTCTACCGGATTAGCATTTTCCAATTTTGTGAAGTTTGCTGTGTTCAACACTTCAACACCGTTCACAACTTGTGTGTTCACGTATTGACTTATACCATTAGCAGGAGGCGTTGAGCGACCTGTGATCGTCAATTGCTTGTGGAAGTTATATGAGTCCAAACCGATACGCTGTTGAGCGTACAGAGCTTGGAACGTTACTTTACCAAGACCAATTTGTGGATCGTTGAATGCTACGATCGGTTGACCAGCTGTACGGAAGATATTAAGCGATGCCGGAG
>JANYIG010000048.1 GCA_025358765.1 Candidatus Kapaibacterium sp. | reverse complement strand
AATTGGTGGAGCAGTTGCACCTGTTGCCGTTACGTGTGTGTGAGCGTTATATGCAGTTTTGATTGCCAATAGTTCTGCGTTGACTGCGGTGCAAACAGCGTTCGCAATGGCATCCATGACCGCCTCGAACTCCGGCGTATTGCCCTGATAATTCTCTGCACCCACAATTCCCGGCATGGCTGCGGAGACCTGTGATTTGATGGCGGTGGCGACAGCGCTTGCAACGAGTGGCATACGTTAAATGAAAAGGTGGCGCGTACTACCCGTGAAAGAATCTAATAAGTTAATTGTTCCCGTTCCGGCTTTGATGGTCGCAACGCCCGTAATATCTACGTTTGCGTTACCGCCGATAGTGATAGCGAGGTTTCCAACAGCATCAATCGTGAGCTTGCTCGCGGCACGGTCATAGACAATGCTCGTACCGTCGTCGAACTCAATCACCGACGTATCCTGCTTCATTTTACCTGTCGGCTTGTTCACCTCAGAATAAACGGCACCGAGACATACGCCATTCTCGCAATCCTCGTCCATCATGCACACCACTTGCTCGCCTTTGTCCGGCATAGTGTAATATTTATCCTTGCTGGTACGGAGTTGCAGCACAGGCAGCCAGCCCGTTTCAAACTTTTCGCCGTCGTCCCGCCCGCGCTCCTCACGAAACGCCACTTTGACTAACGCTTTTTTGTAATCAATTTTTGATATGATTCCCATCTTAAACATATTACACCTTGACTCGTTTTACCACCAAATGCGTCTCGTAGCGCTCCTTGCCTGTGATTTCATGCCGCGCGTGTTCCACAAAATATAACCCGTCGAACTGCTTGTAATCCTTCAGCTTTATGTTAATACCCGCCAAAAGCTCCTGATTGCCCAAGGTTGTTATCACGCCAATCGTCCGCCGATAATCCGCGTCCCGCATTCCCACTTTGGCGTAGCGGATAGAATGCGCCGGATTCTCGGCACGGTCGTAGATGCGGCTTTCATCCGGCGCAAGTGGCTTCACGGCACTGCTTTGAACCGCTTCGTGGACTTTGTTTGTGCGGTAATCATAGAACGCGCTCCGTGCTGTCTTGATTTCAGCCGTGCTGGTTTCACGCAGCGACAAACGGCGAACGTCTGCACGTGTCAGCGTCACAGTTTCGGGGTGGTCTTCAATAAGCTCGCGGGCGTACAGCACAAGTTTTTTGTCCGTGATTTTGAGGATAAATCCGCAAAGGTCGGCTAATCGCCGCAAAAAGACCAAATCGCTTTCGCGGTATTGCGTGATGCTCTCGAACGTGACATTCTCGCCTTCAAACTGAAAATCTAATGTGTGAACGCCCGCAATAGAACTCGCCATCTCGCGCAACGTCGTTTTTTCATATCGCACAGAATTTGCCTGCTTGAGTTTTTTTGATGCAAACGCCGACCGAGCGCGAACGGTAAGGTGGTCGGGCGGCATATCAATCTGAATTTCGTCCAACTCGAACGTGCCGCAATCCAGCAACGGCTCGTCTTTGTAGCCGATTTTTAGCGTGATAATATCGCCGCGCTCTGGATACCAATCGCCCTGCCAGATTTTTTTGACATCCTGAAACGTGAGTTCAATGCTGTCCGCTTGCCCATGCTCGTAATCCTCCACGACGATAGCGGAAACCTCGCCCACGAGGTCGCTTGCGCTCTTGCCGTTCCATGAGATGCGGTAATCCGGTATTTTGATGTTGTCTGCCATTGCTGCTTACTTTTTGCCTGTTTTTTAGCGTTTCCAAGGTGGTAGTTTATCCGCCGTTATCCGCTTGCTGAGGTCAAGAATCGGCACGGCAAGGCGTTTTCCGCTTTGCAACGTTGCAGAGATGGGCAGGTGCGGGTTTGCGGCAATGAGAGTGCCGAGCAGGGTTTCATCACCGTAATAATAATACGCCAGCCCGTCCCACGCCTCGCCCTCCGATGTAATATGTTCAATGTATTCCGCTTGCATCAGCCTGTCGCCTTTCTGAGCGCTTGGTCAATCGTCGGTAGTACGCCCGTAATTTTTTGCTGTTGTTGTTTCATCACCGCCGCAATCGCCTCGATGTTTGTGGGAACCGAAAGCGGCGCTACAACGGAGATTCCTCCTGCGGTTGGAACGCTTGCCACCGTGCCTGCTTTTTTTAGGTCATTCGTTTTTGTTTGCGCTGGCACGGGCGGTATTTCTGCTGTGCCGCTCGCTTCTATCAATTTCAGTGATAAATCCATGCTTATCACATTTGCCATGTCGTCCGTTTGCAGCGTCGAGGCTTTGATTTCTTCAATAACGAAAAAACCAACGAGTTTGCCGTTTGCGTAAATCAAGGGTAGCGGCGCAATTTTTTTCGCTTTGTCTTTGAACTCCTGCAACCGCTCTTCGGGGTTGCAAAACGTGGAGTGGAGTTTTGCCGCGATATTCAACTCGCGCGGTTTTGTGCCAGCAAACTGAATCACCGCCACCGCCGCAACGGTTTCCTGCGGCTTGTACTCCCATTTTGAGGTTTCATCAATCTGTTCCGGCGCGGCAAGCTCGAATTTCACGCCGCCAAGCGTAGCGAATGTTTTCATACCGTAGAAAACTCCTTTCGGCGCTGTTGCTGGATAGCAAGCTCAATTTGCCGCAACAGTTCAGGCGTAGAATCCCGTAGCACGTCTTTTATCTGTTGCCTCAAATTTTCGCCGCCTGCGCTTTCCGCACCGCCTGAAAGATTCACCGTAAAATTCACCGTCACACTACCACCGTCGCTGCCAGAGGGGGCGTGAGGAATGGTCGTATTGATAAGCCCGCCGATTTCCTTACCTTGTGGAAGGCTGATACCAGCCAACTTCAAAATTTCTTCCAACGTCGTTGGTATCTTCGGCACGTTCAAATCGGGCAATTTGAGAGCGCCCGTCACGTCCGGCAACGTCGGAACCTTGGGCATCGGCGGCAACTT
>JANYIG010000043.1 GCA_025358765.1 Candidatus Kapaibacterium sp. | reverse complement strand
CTGCGGCTATCTTAGCGGCTGTTACGGCGCAGCTTCCGACGGCGGAATATTCGCCTCGCTCTATCAAAAAAGCTGTTACCGGAAGCGGTAATGCGAGCAAAGAACAAGTGCAATACATGATGAAAACGCTGCTGAGTATTGAGGAAACACCGGAGTTTTTCGATGCGACCGACGCGTTGGCAATCGCCGTCTGCCATCTATACCAGTCCTCGTCTATGCTTGGCGGGAAAAAGAAAGCAAATTCGTGGGCAGAGTTTATTGCGCTCAATCCGGAGCGGGTAAAAAAATAGTGCGCCACACGAAAAAAAATGTAAAGTAATCACACAACCGCTCCCATCATTACTTCCTGCAAGCGCCGCCGTTCCTCATCGGCAGATTTTATCTGCTTCAGAATTTCTAATGAATGTTCCATTGGCTCCTCGTGATCTTGAGCATGTTTGAGCTGTTCTTGAAGACTCCTTAATTCCTCATCATAACGACGTAAGTGCAGTTTTATCATACAATCGCGCAACATCGTCTTCAAATCTTCCTGCATCTCCACGTTGTAATCCCGCCAACGTTCGCTTGGCGTTTCCTCGCGCACTGCCAGAGCCGCTAACAGGCTGCCATTCCGTTCCGTGAGCGCTTCTTGTTGCATAAGCCACGAAAGTGGCTCGTGATGGTGTTCTGTGGCATCTGCAATCATTTGAAATAACTGCTGTGCCGTTTCTGTGATAAATGATTCAACCGAAATGTGCAGTCGTTGCATGATGTAGCCAACCGCACCTGCTTGCGTGAGAGCAATCCGCAGTAATTCTTGCTCTTCGGGCAAAAGGTCGGCATATCGCCCTTCGGGAGCTTGCTGCTTCGCTGATTCCTCACTTACTGCTTGCGTAACAAGTGCCTGCGTTGCAGGAACAAGAACCGCAAGGCTGCTTTCCCGCCCTGTTATGATGCCATTTGTTTCTACTCTCCGCTCACGCCCTGCTTGGTCAATGCGTTGAAATTGCTGGCGACGAAGCATTTGATTGAGTTCGCGGTACAAGTCGTGTTCGCTGAGGGAGAACCGCAACGCAACATCCCGAATCATAAAATCTCGCTTGAATGTATCCGGTACTTTCGCTATCGTCTCGACCACATCGCGCACCGCATCGGCTTGTCCGGCTGGTGTGCCGAGCTTTCCCTGTTTGCGAAACACCTCAATTTTATAGTTCACAAGCGATTGCGCTTTATCCAAACAGCGCTGAAATGCCTCCGCCCCGTCGCGCTGGATGAGGCTGTCGGGGTCGTCGCCTTCTGGCAGCGTCACGATTGCCACATCAAAACCTTCCTCGACCGCCAAATCCAATCCCCGTAATGCCGCATTTACTCCTGCGTTGTCGGCATCATAGACGATATGCAGCCGTTTGCAATATCGCGACAACAAGCGTAATTGCTCACGAGTAAGCGCCGTTCCGCTCGAGGCGACAACATTCTGAAACCCCGCTTGATACGTGCTAATTAAGTCCGCATACCCTTCCACCAGAATGGCGTACTCAAGCCGCCGCAGAGCATCTTTTGCTTGAAACAACCCGTACAAAACATGACTTTTATCATAAACCAGCGATTGCGGCGAGTTGATGTATTTCGGCTGGGTTTTATCATCGTTCATCCGCCGCGCACCGAAGCCAATCACGCGCCCTGTGGGGTTTTGAATCGGGAACATCAACCGCCCTCGAAACCTGTCCCACACGCGACCGTCTTCTTCACGTTTGATGCTCAAGCCCGCATCCAACAAGTTTTCTTCGGCATAACCCTGCGATTTTAATTCTGCCCCCGTCGCATTAAAGCTATCCGGTGAATACCCTACCCCAAAAAGTTTAATTATTTCTTCCGTAAAACCCCGCTTTTCGAGGTATCGCATGGCTTCCGAGCCAGATTCCGCAAGGAGTTGGAGGTAATAAAAATTCCCTGCCGCCCGCAACACCGCAAAAGCGTTATCTTGACGGTTATATTCTTCGCGGCTTTCGCGGTCTCCTTCGTCGGGAAGGACGATGCCCGCACGTTTGGCAAGCTCTTTGAGCGCCTCTGGGTACGTGATTTTTTGGTGTTCGCGGAGGAAAATAGCCGCATTGCCACCTTTACCACAACCAAAACATTTAAAAATACCTCGTTCCGGAAGTACATTAAATGATGGCGTTTTTTCATTGTGAAACGGACACAGCCCAATGTAGTTTTGACCACGCTTGCGAAGCTGAACCGCCTCACCGATGACCTCCACAATGTCCGTTTGACGGATAATTTGCTCGACGATATGTTCAGGAATTCTCATAAATACGAGTTGCTACCCTTCGGTTAAAAAAGCTCTTCCGTTGTGTCGCGCTCGCCAGTAGAAGCACGCGGCAGAATCCCGCCAACGAGATGCCGTGTTCATCGGTGAAGGTGGCGTTGTAGTCGCGTTTGGAGTTAAACGGCGGGTCGAGATACACCAAATCTACCGTTTCGTCTTTGACGTAGCGGCGGAGGATGTCGAGATTATCACCGTAGTAAAGCGTATTTGCGTTCATGAAACCCTGATGGTACCAAGTGAGAACAATGATTTACGACGATAGTAGTTTACCACTGTCGCCTAAGAAGCGCACAACAGTGAGGCGCAATGAAGTCGTGAAGGCGAGTTTTCAAGGCACGTGCGGGTTTGAGGTGGAAAGCTGTTGTTCGTTTGATTCAGCGGCGATGATGGCTATCAAATATCCCCGTAGTTCTGGTGCTTTTTCACTTGCCACATTCCAGATGATATTGTATTGCAGCCCAAAATAATGATGCGAAAGGATATTTCTCATGCGGTTCATTTCTTTCCATGGAACGCTTGGATACCGCTCCCGAACCTCATGCGGAATGGTACGCACTGCCTCGCCGATAATGTGAATATTCCAGATGACAGCATCCACCAGAAGGTCATTTGACAAAAATTCCTCTTCAGTTTTGCTCTGCACGTACCGTATAATTTTCTCCGTGCTTTCAAGCATATCTCGAAGAAAGAGCAGATATTCACGCTGCGGTTTGCTCGCTGCCTTAGACATACTGAACCTCACGAAGGATATAGGGTTGCAGCTCCTTCCGAACTGCATCACGCGTTACTAAATCTACCTTGCGACGCAATGTACTCTCCAAAAAAAAGAGCAACCTCATATAATTATCAAACGTGACGTGCTGCGGCTCGAAATCCACCAGAATGTCCACATCGCTGCGCCGCGTCTGCTCGCCTCGTGCAAACGAGCCAAAAACACCAATCTCGCGCACGTGAAACTTCGCCTGAATTTCCGGCTTTCGTTTGACCAGCGTGGCGTGAATGTCTTGGTACGTCTTCATGGTTGTGTAAAAATGTGAAGTGCAGTAACGCGCATAATTCCTTGAAGATATTGTTCTGTCGTGGTTGTTTAAGTTTAGATAACCTTGACTACCCTCAAGCGCATCACCCCTCTGCAAGCCGCTTCACGTCTTGCTTCTCCCCTTATAAGGGGAGATTGAGTGGGGTTCTTGCGCGTAAGGTTTGATGCGGTTTTCAGGAATTTATCT
>JANYIG010000015.1 GCA_025358765.1 Candidatus Kapaibacterium sp. | reverse complement strand
GGCTGTCCGCTTCCCGCTCTTGCGGGGCGGGCTGTCGGCTTATCATCAACGAGGAATCCGACAGCCGGCAATGTTCATGCTGGCTTCAGCCGACAGCCGGAAAGAGCAATCTATCGCCCGAAAGGGAATAACACGGTTCCTAAGTGTTTCTCTACTGCGTAACGTAATCTCACTTCATTGTCAAAAATGTCCCAAATGTGAACAAACGGTTCTGTTGGTTTTTTTCGTTTTATAGTGAATTTTGGTTTTTCTGGTTTTTCTGGTTTTTTTGTTTCTTTATGCCATGCTTTAGGTTTAACTGGAGATTCGTATTCTGCAATAGACAAAGACTTGTCAAAGTATAGGAAGTGTGCTTGTAGTGTCTGTTTTTGTTCCTCTGAACATTTTTTGAGTTTCAGCAATTTGCGTACATCTTCTCGCAATCCTTCAGGTATACTTCCAAAGTGCGAAGGGGCGGCTTTAATCTCGATTGCAGCAGCAATATGCTCTAAATTGATGCAACTGATAATATCCAGAGCACCATTTCCTTCTCGTGTTAATCCCACTTTTTTCTCATTTTTGAAGATTACAGCATCGGTTCTACCTTTTCTACCTTTAATGGCTTTAATGGCTTTATTTTCACTATTAATCTCGCAACCACTTATCTTAATCTCTAATTGTGTGCTTTGTAAGGGAATATATCGTGGCGAATTCCAGCCCTTTTCAGTATTAGGCTTGACCTTAGTTATTTTCGCTGGTACAGTTGTAGGATAACCAACTACATGTAACTCCTCTTGAATAATGCTTTGCAATCGTGCTTGCAGATTTATCTCTCTCAAGAGTAGTAAAGGATTTTGTATAAAATCCGCGAATATACGACGACAAGCCTTGTCAAGGGCTTTGTCGAGAATAACATCATTTGTTAGTGCCATAGCCTAAAATAAAAACGTAAATAAATCAACTCTATTGATTGAAGAGCATTAAGAACATACTCAAAATTCTTTTCGTTCAAACGCAACCGCCGAAAGTCCGAAAAATACAACGCTCACGGCTGCAACATTCAGAAACGGCGAAGTGTTCATAATAGTTTTTCCTTGAATCATCATCGAAGCAATTTGCCCCATGTCTGCTACCTGCGGCACAATGTAGTACAAACCCGTTACCGCAGAGCGTAATGCCTCGCTGGTAACAAGTTGGAATAAAAATTCCTCGCGGCTAAACAGCAACACACTGACGGTTGATGCTATCAAATAGCATACCATCATTCCCACAACGCCGGAGCGTGTGAGAATACCCAAAAACACCATCACGGCGTAAAGGCTCAAAAATGTGAGCAGAATCGGAAGCATAGAAGCCAACAGCCCGATAGTCCATACACCCGTTGCAAGTGCTATTACAAGCCACGCCGCAACGGTAAAATATGACACGAGCATCAGCACAACAGCCAGCCCTCCAAGTACCTTGCCCGCAAGCAACGTTGAACGTTGGAGCGGCTTGGAGAGCAGCAAGTCTATCACACCTTTTTCCATCATGGACGGAACGATGTCGGCGGTGATAAAAATGGCAATCAGCACCGCTACCGTGTAGAACGCACCGCCGATGCCGCTTTGCATGGAACGTACTTTTTCAAGCAGCGCCAGACCGCTTGGGTCGTCGGGTGTGGGGCGCAGATTTGCAATTTGTTCACGGAAGCCGTCGGTCAGACAATATCCTACAAGCACCACCAAGGCAAGCGTTGACAGCAAGGCAAACGCCAGCACGATTTTTTTGGATAGTGATTCTAGTAGCGTTTCACGGATTAAAGCGGCGATTTGTCTCATTATAGAAGTTTAGATAAAATTGTCTGTTTCGCCCCTCATCCCCCGCCTTCTCCCAAAGGGAGAAGGAGCGAAGACAAAGAAAATCAATGTCTTCTGAAGCCTTCTCCCTTTGGGAGAGGGTTGGGTAAGGGCAAACACAAGAGCGAGGTTTTATGCGAGTTACGAGATTTTATCTAAACTTCAATCTCATTATAGATTCTCATTTTATAATCTCACTTTGTAAGTCGCTTTGGGTGATTTTACGGCTGAACGGTTTCGTCCTCCGCACCCACAAGCGAGAAGAAGAGTTCTTCGAGCGAGTTTTTGTGCGGCGTGATGCTACGGATCAAGAACGAACGGCTGCGGAGTGCGTCTATGGCGGCGTTCAGGGATTCCGGTGTTGCAGCCTTGATTTCGAGTTCGTTGTTTTGGTACGAACGTGCGCCCGGAACACAGCGTAAAATCTCGTTTTCAGAAAAATTTATTGTTTTGGCTGTTGGTTCAAGCGTAATGCGGTACGTATCGGATGATTGTGTAAGTTCCGTCGTCGTACCCATGCGAACAATCGTTCCTTGATGCAAAATCGCCACGCGGTCGCTGATGCGCTCCACTTCTGAGAGCAAATGCGAGTTCAAAAAAATTGTCGTGCCTTGTTGCTTGACGGTTGCCAGAATGTCGCGTACTTCCTTGCGTCCAACGGGGTCAATGCCGTCGGTCGGTTCGTCGAGGAATAGCAGTTTTGGTGCGTTCAACAGTGCTTGCGCCAGCCCGATGCGTTGCATCATGCCTTTGGAATACTGGCGAATCTTCATCGTACGCCATTCCGTCATCCGCACAAGCTCCAGCACCTCGTCAATACGGCGTTTGAGGGTTTTCCGGTCTATGTCTGCCAAAGCGCCAAAGATTTCGAGTAGTTGTTGTCCGGTCAGATGAAGCGGAAAACGGTGATTTTCGGGCAAATAGCCAATGGAACGTTTGGCGGCAAGCGAGCCAAGCGGTTGCCCCAACAGCAAACAATCACCAGCGCTTGGAGCGGCAATACCCAAAAACAGCTTGAGCATGGTGGTTTTGCCTGCACCGTTCGGACCCAATAGTCCAAAAATTTCACCTTGCGCGACGGACATCGTCAGCGGCTTCAGTGCTTCAATACGGCGTTCATTGGTGGCGTATGTTTTTGCTAATCCACGTGCTTCAATAGCGTTCATCAATTCCCAATTCTTAATTCGTAATTAGTTAGCTTTACCGTACAAGTCGCACGAGCCTTGTTTCCACCGCGCTGCCGGAGTACAGCCGCAGGACATACAAGCCGTTGGGAAATGCGCTCATATCCGTCGTGTGCGTATGTGTGCCAGCACTTTGCATTCCCTCAACAACTGTCATACAAAACTGACCAAGCGCAGAAAACACCTCAAGGCGAACATATTGCGGGGCGGCAAGGACGTATTCGATGGAAGCCAGCTCAGAAAACGGTTCGGGATAGTGCCGGATGGATACGCGCTGCGGCTCTGCCTGTACATCGTTGACAGCGAGAACTGCCGGGGAGATTTTGCGGATGAGATTATTGTATCGGTCTGCCACATAAACATTGCCTGTGCCATCCACTGCCACACTTGAGGGTAAATTGAACTGTGCAGTAGAGCCTATACCGTCGGCATAACCAGAAGCACCCGTACCCACCAAAGTTGATACCATACCTGTCGAGGTAATCTTGCGGATACGGTTGTTGTATGTATCTGCCACATAAATATTTCCCGTAACGTCCACCGCAATGCCAAAAGGATAATTGAACTGTGCAGTCGCTCCCGCGCCATCGGCATAACCTTCATCACCCGTACCTGCGAACGTTGATACAAAGCCCGCTGAGGTGATTTTGCGGATACGGTTATTATATGAATCCGCCACATAAACATTTCCTGTGCCATCCACTGCCACACTTGAGGGTAAATTGAACTGCGCCCTCACGCCCTCTCCATCAGCAAAACCATATCTACCCGTACCCGCAAGCGTTGATACCAAACCTGCAGATGTGATCTTACGGATACAACTATTATTTTTATCCGCCACATAAACATTTCCCGCGCTATCCAGCGCTACGGAATTGGGCAAAAAAAATTGTGCCATTGCTCTTGCACCATCGGTAAAACCTCTTGCACCCGTACCCGCAAATGTTGATATTACTCCCGCCAATGTAATTTTGCGGATGCTGTGATTAGCTCGGTCAGCCACATAGATATTTCCCGCACCATCCACTGCTACGCCAGTGGGTGAATTGAGCTGTGCAGTCGCTCCCACACCGTTAATAAAACCTTCTACTCCCGTACCTGCAAGCGTTGAGACTACTCCCGCCGATGTAATTTTACGAATGCGGTTATTGTATGTATCTGCCACATAAACAGTACCTACGTCGTCAACTGCTACTGTGGTGGGATAAAAAAAACTTGCTGTCGCTCCCACGCCGTCGACAAAATTCTTATCTCCCGTACCCGCAAGCGTTGAGACTACTCCCGCCGATGTAATTTTACGGATGCGGTTATTATTCTTGTCTGCAACATAAACATTGCCCGCATTATCCACTGCTACGCTCAAAGGACGATTAAATTTCGCTATTGTTCCCACTCCATCTATAAAACCAAATGCACCCGTACCCGCAAGCGTTGATACTACTCCTGCTGAGGTAATTTTGCTGATACGTCCAGATTCATCTGCCACATATACCGTACGATTGCTGTCCACCGCTACGCCATTGGGAAAAAAGAATTGTGCAGTCGCTCCTGCGCCGACGACATAACCCTGTTCTCCCGTACCCGCAAGCGTTGATACCACTC
>JANYIG010000006.1 GCA_025358765.1 Candidatus Kapaibacterium sp. | reverse complement strand
TACTCTCCGCCGTTATTGGTACTACGGCGCTGTACGCACAACAAAAGCCTACACAACCCCTACGACAAGCCAGCGCCAAGATGCTGCCGGAAATGTATGAAGAACTTCCCGTGCTGTTACTTGAGGCGAATGCGGATGTTGCCCGGCGATTGCGTTCCGAATTCACACCTTCAGTAATAAGGACACCAGCAATAGAATCTGCTCTGGCAAACTGCGAGGACAGGGAGCGCATACGGTCTCGTATTCTCAACACGCCTCCCGAACGCTATCAGCCACTACCAGATATGTCCAAACCATGTGCCATTGTTGCCGAGTATTTTCACCGTATGTCAACGATGGTACAAATCGGCAAAGTGTTTCTTGCTGTTCGGCAAAAACCAAATCTCGAATTAGAGTTTATCGGGACAGTCGCAATGCCGATTATGAATCCCCAACAGGCGCAAGATTTTTCCGCGATGAAACAACTCATAGCTAGTTCGAGATTTGGTTTTTGCCGAACAGCAAGAAACACTTTGCCAATTTGCACCATCGTTGCCATCCGTTGAAAATACGCGGCAACGATAGCGCATTCTTTGGACATGTTAGGTAATGTCAGATTGTCCTCGTGAGGGTTATTGCGAATATACGTTCGTATGCGCTCGTTATCCTCGCAGTTTGCCAGAGCAGCTTCTATTTCTGATGTTTTTTTGATGGAAGGCGTAAATTCTCTGCGTAAACGCCAGATAACATCCGTACTCGCCTCGAAGAGCAACACTGGGACTTCTTCATACATCTCTGGCAGCATCTTGGCGCTGGCTTGTCGTAGGGGTTGTGTAGGCTTTTGCTGTGCGTAGAGTTCAGCGCTGCCGAAGAAAGCACAAAAAATCAGTATTCCAAAAAATAGATTCAGTGGCTGATTCAGAAGTCGGTTCATTGTGATAATCCTTTCGTGAGAGTATGTTCGTTGGGGTATTGTGCCGCAAATCTACGTGTAAAGAGCAGGATGTTCGCAAAAAGTCGCATGCGGTAAAAAATAATGTTCAAAAAACATTGATGAAAAAGCAAGAAAAAGTCGGAGAAAGTTTCAGTTTTTTTTTGTACTTTTATTGCACCATGAAAACACGCATCGCATATCATTTCTGCCGCTTCTGTTGCCCGCAAGGGCTTTCATCTCTCCCATCCAGCACGAGATGAGGCTTGCGCGTGAAAAAGCCTCGTCCGTATTCAAACCAAATTCTCTTATCTATTGCGTTACTACTGCTCTTGCGGTACGGATTACAATACTATTCACTATCCAATAGTCATTATTCTCATTATCATTCTCCATTGCAATGAAGATTCAGATTTTTAATACGCTCACCCGTTCAATTCAAGAATTTACACCCGTCCATCCGGGCGAAGTAACCATGTATTCATGCGGTCCGACGGTCTATAATTACGCGCACATCGGCAATATGCGAGCGTTTTTATTTCCCGATTTGTTGCAACGCGTTCTGCGCGTTGTTGGGGATTATTCCATGCGCTGGGTAATGAACATCACCGATATTGACGACAAAACAATCCGCGACAGCGCTCCGAACTCGGAAGCGTGGCGAGCGGAAATGGGTGAACAAACGAACGACCCAATCGAGAATTTACGCCGCTTCACGGAGTTTTATGCAGAGGAATTTATCCGCGACATCGGGATGCTCGGCATTCGCAAAGAAGGATTTCATCTGATGCCCCGCGCAACACATTACATGGCACCGATGCAAGACCTCATTCGCAAGATTGCCGCCAATGGTTACGCCTACGCACGGGGTGGAAGCATCTATTTCGACGTTGCAAAATGGCGGAAGACGGACAAATACGGCAAGCTGTTCGAGATTGATTTCGATAATTTTCAAGCAGGTGTTCGCATTGATGCTGACGAGTATGAACGCGAGAACGTGAGTGATTTTGTGCTTTGGAAAGGGCATAAACAAGGCGAGCCTTCATGGGATTTTGATTTTAATGGCGAACAACTCCCGGGTCGTCCGGGCTGGCACATCGAATGTTCAGCAATGGAATATGAAGTGTTGGGGTTGCCGTTTGACATTCACACGGGTGGCACGGATTTGAAGTTCCCGCACCACGAGGACGAAATCGCGCAAAGCAAAGCGGGGTACGGCATTGAGCCGACGAATTATTGGTGCCACAATGAATTTTTGGAGATTGAGGGTGAGAAAATGTCCAAATCGAAGGGTAACTTTTTTATGCTGCGCGACCTGATTCAGCGTGGGGTTGACCCGATTGATGTGCGTTGGTTGATGATGTCCGCGCATTACGCTTCAAGGCTGAATTTTACGTTCGCCGGCATAGAATCAGGACGGAAAGCGCGTTTGCGAGTGCAAAACTACATCTATCAATTGGTGGACGGTAACAGTCAAAGTCGAACCAATGACCAATTACCAATGACAAATCACCAATCACCAATCACCAATGACAAATCACCAGTGACAAATGACCTCCGAAACGCAACCTTCTCCGAACTTGCCGACGATTTGAATACGCCGAAGGCGCTTGGGACGCTGTTCACGTTTATCAACCAGCATCCGGTAGCAACTATCCCCGTGTCGGAACGCGCTTCGTTGCTTGAGTTCTTCACGGAATTGAACGAAATCTTCGACGTGTGGAACATTGGCAAACGCCCTGAAGAAAAACTCGACATTCCCGCAGCCGTGCAAGCACTTGCCGAACAGCGTTGGACAGCCAAAAAAGCCCGTCAGTTTGCGGAAGGTGATCGGCTGCGTGATGAAATCAAGGCATTAGGGTTCGTTGTGAACGACGCAAAAGAAGGCTACATCATTGAGAAAGTATAAAAAGTATAATACGCCTCCATTCCATCGTATATGAAAGTTTCCGGTTTTTCCTTCGTTCGCAATGCCGTCAAATATGGCTATCCCGTCGTGGAATCTCTGCGTTCGCTTTTGCCACTTTGCGACGAAGTAGTGCTTGCCGTTGGCAATTCCGATGATGGCACACTTGACCTCGTGCGCTCGCTGAACGAACCAAACCTCCGTATTGTGGAGACCGTCTGGAACGAAAATCTCCGCGAAGGCGGGCGGATACTTGCACAACAAACAGACGTGGCGTACTCGCACTGTACGGGCGATTGGTGCATCTATCTTCAAGCGGATGAAGTGTTTCACGAAGCTGATTATAGTTTGCTTCGGAAAGAATTGGAAGCCGCTCACCGCACAGAATCTTGCGAAGCGTTAATATTTCGCTATTTGCATTTCTACGGAAGTTACGATTTTGTGGGTGGCGGGCGGCAATGGTATAGACGTGAAATCCGCGCCCTGCGCCGCGAGCCAAATATTATTTCATGGCGGGATGCACAGGGTTTTCGCAAAACAAATGACGCAGGCGAAGCCGTCAAACTTCGCGCTAAACAGACGGAAGTGCGGGTGTTTCACTATGGCTGGGTACGCGAACCGAAAGCCCAACAACGAAAGCTCAACAGCTCGAACAGGCTCTACAACCCCGATGCCCCCTTGATTGCCGACGACAACGCGGACGATTTCGATTACGATTCATCTCACGAATTAGAACGGTACACTGGTTCACATCCAGCGCTCATGCGGGAACGCATCGAACACGACCACGTATGGACTTGCCGTTTTGATGCTCATCGCCTAAAACCCAAACCGGTGCTGGTGAAATTGACCGATGGCATTGAACATTTGACGGGATGGCGTATTGGAGAGTATAAAAACTTTATCGAAGTACAATAGAGTGTATTCCGATTACTTTTGTATGTCATTTGATGATTTAAGTTTAGATAACCTTGACTACCCTCAAGCGCATCACCCCTCTGCAAGCCACCACGAAGACGTGTTACGTCTTGCTTCTCCCCTTATAAGGGGAGATTGAGTGGGGTTCTTGCGCGTAAGGTTTGATGCGGTTTTCAGAAATTTATCTAAACTTCAATTGATGAATGGGGTGTAGATATATCTCTGGAAATTATTCCACAGGCAATGCAATCGTAAATATAGAGCCTTTGCCAACCTCGCTTTGAACCGTAATTTCTCCGTTATGCAGGTCAACAATCTGTTTTGCAATCGCCAATCCAAGCCCCGTTCCGCGAATTTCCTTTCCCTTCTGGCTCACACGATAAAATTTCTCAAACAATCGTGACATCTCATGTTCAGGGATGCCTACGCCCGTATCGGCTATCGTAATCCGCATAAAAAGAGGTTTTAAGGCTGATTTTCCGCTTTTCGGTAACAACAGCCCAATGCTCACTGTTCCTTGCTCCGGCGTAAATTTCACGGCGTTGTCCAAAAGGTTGACCAATACTTGCGTGATACGGTCGCGGTCAAGCAATGCAATGGCGGGTTGTTTTGGGAGGACACATTCCACACGAATGCCTTTCGAGGCGGCTTCAGCGGAGGTAATGTGCAAAACATATTCCACGATGTCATTCAGATTGACCGATGATTTTATGAGTTCGACCTTGCCACTTTCAATGCGTGATAAGTCTAACAAATCCTCCACAAGCCGTGACAAACGTTGCCCGTCCTGCAAAATAATATTGAGGAATTTTCGTGCGGTTTCAGGTGTAATATTTTGGTCACGCAAGAGCGTCTGGGCGAACCCCATGATAGAAGCAAGTGGTGTACGAAGTTCATGCGACACATTGGAAACAAACTCGCTTTTGAGTTCGTTTAGTTTTTGGAATGTATCGGCGAGCTGACGTTCTTTGTCGCGCTCTGACTCCACACGCTTGAGTGCAGTAATATCGCGCCCTTCCGCCACAAAAAAATCAATATCACCCGTAGCATTAAAAATGGGTTTGAGCGAAAAATCCACCGTTGCCGTCGTCCCTTCAAAACTCACAAATTCCGTTGTATAACGCACAAATTCACCACCCGATGCTCGAAAGAGTGCCGCTTGTATTTTGGTTGTGCTAATGTCATGAGCATTATTTGCTCGTTTATCTGTGCCATTGTCTGTGTTATCGCTCCACCAATTCATCGCCGCAAACGGCAACCCAATCACGTCCTTTGCCCGCAGCCCTGCAAAATTGAGCGCTGTTTGATTAATTTCTAATAAAATGCCGCCCGTCGAAACTACATATGTAAACTGAAATGAGTTGTGAAAGATAGCATTAAAACGCTGTTCAAGCCGATGCGAGACCGTATTCGATTGTTCATCATGCTCTGCCCGATGCTCCAGCATGATTTCGGCGTTTTCCGTTAGTAGTGAGAGCGTCAGTAAAATACCATCACCCAACGGAGCAACCACGACTCGAAGGATATTGCGCGTTTCCGCAAAAAATTGGTCAGCAGTAAACGATTGTCCCGTCAACACCACTTCAACGTACCGCGCAAACGTCCCATCCACTTTGCTTTGTGGGAATTCCTGTAGCAGTGTTCGTCCTGTAAGCGGCGTATCTATGCGCTTTGTAAGAAAAGCAACCGAAGCGTTCGCAAGCGTAATAGTAAAATCACAGATGCTCCCTGACGGCTCCCGAAGCGCAGTACAGAGCATTACGCCCTGTGGAAGCGTTTGCAGCACTTCTTGAAGCACCTCATTACTGTACTCCGCATCAAGTCCGACGACTATGGAATCAAGGCTTGTCCGCACGGGGGATAGTGAATAGTGAATAGGTGGTAAGATTACGTATCGTGACTATGGTTGTGCGGGCGGCGGCTCGAAAAACTTGCGATGCCGTGCTTCATATTGGTCGGTGTGACCAACCACGACCACCTCTTTGTTTGCAGAAAGACGTTGTGTGCGCGATGCCGGTAGCCCTGATTGCATACAGACAGCAAGTGTTTTTGTTACGTACTCTGCAACCGCCATCAGATGTGGCATTGGACCAAAGGGTTTCCCGCGATAATCTAAATCTAAGCCTGCCACGATAACGCGTTTACCTTGATTCGCCAGCGTTTCGCAGATTTCCACGATGCCCTCGTCAAAAAACTGTGCTTCATCTATACCCACTACGTCTGCGTCCGCCGCAAGACGCATAATATCACGTGAATGCGCCACAACGTGCGATTCTATCTTCACTTGACTGTGCGACACCACCTCTGTTGTGCTGTAACGGTCATCAATACTTGGTTTGAAGATTTCCACGCGCTGACGGGCAATTTGGGCGCGGCGCAAACGACGAATAAGCTCTTCGGTTTTGCCGCTAAACATACAACCTGCGATTACCTCAATCGAGCCGTAGGGCGGGTGTGTAGGATTATGAATGGGTTGTGTTACGGTCATAATTGTTGCAGATATATTTTTCGGATTTCATCACGAATGAAGTTTTGATAAAATTGTGCCTCAGCAATATGCCGACCTCCGCGCATTCCGCCAAACCATTTTTTCTGCGGTATCACAACAGCATGCGGTGGCGGCTATCGCTCTCTGTGCCGTTCTTTTGGAGTATCCGAACCTACGCAATATCGAAAAAATCATATATCGAAAAAAAATGGCAACCTTTTTTACAAAAGGCGGTCTTTACTCATAGAACAAAGAATTCTTGAGCGCTTGGCTTGAAGCAAGCAACACCCATGAGGAAGCATGACGATTGGAACGCAGACGCAAAGCCTCGTAAATAGGCATACAAACAATCACGCAAACGAAGACAATGCCATCATGGCACAGGTGCGCGACGGCGACGTAGCGCGGCTTGGCTTGTTATTCGAGCGGCATAACACGCGGCTTTACGGCTTTTTTGTAAAACATACAGGCAGGCGTTCGGCAAGCGAAGATTTGGTGCAAGAAGTGTTTTTTCGGATGCTTAAATATCGTCATACGTTTCGAGGTGAAGCGCCATTCACGGTGTGGATGTATCAGTTGGCACGGAATGTGGCGGCAGATTTTTTCGGCAAACGGTCACGCGAAGTAGCATTAGATGAATCGTACGAAGAACATGCTACGTCGGACGATTCGCCCATAGAAGCCTTACAACGCAACCAAGAACAACGGTTGCTCCACGAAGCATTGGCACGGTTAGACCCCGAAAAACGAGAAGTGCTTGTCTTAAGCCGCTTTCAGGATTTGAAATATGAGGAGATTGCAACAATTCTCGGTGTGCAAGTGGGAACGGTGAAAGCCCGCGTCCATCGAGCTTTGAATGACCTCCGCGAAGAATATTACACTCTTACAAAGGAAATATAGCAATGAAAGCATTTGCAGAATTTATTACATGCGACGACGTAAAACAATTATTGCCCGATTACGTTGCGGGGCGCTTGAGTGATGCGGAAATAATAAGCATTCAGGCGTATTTGGAAGCACATCCGGCGTGCAAGCAAGAATTTGAGGTACTGACACGGCTATGGTCATCGCTTGGCACAATGACGGAGGAAAAGCCGTCACCAGCGCTGCGAGAAAATTTCACACTCATGCTCGCCGCATACCAACAAGGCATGAACGAACGTTCCTTACGCTCTTCGTGGCTTGCGCGGCTGCGAGAACGCTTCAATACGTGGTTGGAAGCATGGATTGTCCCCATTTTGCCAAAACAGCCCGTTTATCAACTTGGCGCAGCACTCGCCATGTTGCTCGTTGGTGCGGTTTCTGGTTTTTGGTTGCGGGGCGGCTCGCAAAGCGGTTCGCAGGGCGCTCCCGAACACGTGCAGGAGCAAAGCATCCAATTAAGTCAATTACGCGGTGAGGTTCATGCTATGAGTCGTTTGTTAGCAGTATCGTTGATGCAACAACAATCTGCAAGCGAGCGTTTGCGGGGCGTGAACATCAGTGCAGGTATCGAAAAACCCGACCAAGAACTTATCGAAGCACTTTTCACAACACTCAACACTGACAGTAACGTAAATGTACGACTTGCGGCGGCTGACGCGCTGACGAATTTCCCGTTTGAAGCAACAGTGCGGCGTGGCATTGTTGAATCACTGGCAAAGCAAAATTCACCGCTTGTGCAGGTGACACTTGTGGAGGTTCTTGTGAAATTTCAAGAAAAACAATCAAGCGAGGCACTCCGCCAAATGTTGAATGATTCTTCGCTCAACGGCACGGTTCGCACCAAAATCCAACAAGCATTGCAGAGTTTATAGTTCACCATTTTTCAATCAGGCATTTTTTATTCACCCCCTCTTATGAAAATCATTCTTAGCCTCATCGTTGCCGTCTGCGCCTGTAGTGGCGGGTTGTTGTGGAGCAGCAAACATCTTGCTCTTTTTCCTGCTGATAGTCATTCAGGTGTTCAGACGGGCGATATCGAAGAAAAAGAAGAAATCCGTAAAACGCTCGTTTTTGGTTCGGGTACGACGGCAAAACAGCTTGTGGTGGATAATATTGACGGCTCCATCCGCGTGACAAGTTATGACGGGCGCGACGTGCAGCTTGTTGTTCACAAAACCATTCGCGCTGAATCTGCCGAGGCGCTCAAGGAAATAAAAGAGCAGATGCGGCTTGATATTACCGACCAACGTGATACAATCGAACTTTTTGTGGATACTCCTTCACGAGACAACGACCGCGAACGCCGCTTCGGACGTGACTCACAAGACTCGCGAGGAAAATGGAACTGGAAAGGGTGGCAATCAAAACGTTCGAGCGTGATATATGATTTTCAATTGAACGTGCCAACAACGACCAATATCGCACTTCGCACTGTCAACAACGGCGACATTAGCGTAATCGGTATGGCTGGTGCATTCAATATTGAGAACATCAACGGCAAAATTGATATGAGCGACGTAAGCGGTAAGGGCAGAGTGTATGCGGTCAACGGAGGCGTGACGGTGAGTTTTAGCAACAACCCCACAGGGAAATGTTATATCGGCTCGCTCAATGGCAATATTTACGCCAAGTTTCGCCCCAATCTGGCAGCAGACCTACGCTTCAAAACGTTTAACGGCGCAGCATACACGGATTTTGAGGTTACGCCGATTCCAAACGATACAATCATCCATGAATATCGCAAAGGCAAAAATACCTACAAAAGCAGTGAATTTAGTGCTGTGCGAGTTGGTTCAGGCGGTCCGGAGCTTTCGTTCGACGCATTTAATGGTACGATCAATATTCTCAAACGTAATTAATCTTACTCCCTCGCCCTCACAAAGACGTGGCGGGAGAGGGTCGAGGTGAGAGTAGAATGCTCAAAATATCAATGAAATTATTTAACCACTCACCCAAACAAACGGAGATATTCTCATGAAATCTACATCCTTCAAAACTGCGTTCTCTCTGACGTGCACTGTATTCAGCGTAATTCTTTTATCCTCTGCTCCAGTACTTATCGCACAAGAGTCGCCTGCAAGCACTAATGCTGCTGGCTCGGCGAGCGAAATGATTAAAGTACCGCTTACCGATGCTAATCGCCCCGTGACGTTAAAAGTGCATCTTATCTACGGCAGCATAACGGTGAAGGCGTACAAAGGCAAAGAAGTTCTCATCCAGCCTATGCCGTCGGAAAAATCAGGGAAATCAAACTGGTCGAGCGGCAGAGAAAGAGAGAGGGAGAGGGAAGCGAAAGAATCTGCAACTCAAGGATTAAAGCGCATCCCGAACACGAGCATGAATTTGAGCGTGGAGGAAGAGAACAACTTCGTAACGATACAAGCGGGGCATCCCAATCGGCATGGCGACCTCATGATTCAAACGCCCACGAATACGTCGCTCAAACTCAAAACCATCAACAACGGCGACATTGTAGTTGAAGGTGTGAATGGCGAAATTGAAGTGGAGAACATCAATGGAAACATCACGCTCAAGCAAATATCTGGCTCTGCGATTGCCCACGCGTTAAACGGTACGCTGACGGCATCGTTTGTGAGCCTTGCTACCGACAAACCGACCTCATTTAGCTCTATGAACGGCAAAGTTGACATAACGCTGCCCGCAAGCACCAAGGCGAATGTCCTGATGAAAACGCAGCAAGGCGAGGTGTACAGCGATTTTGATATCAAATTGGGTGCACAACAAGCAAAGGTGGAGGAAACTAGGGACAAAAACGGCAAATACCGCATGAAGATGGACAACACGATGCGCGGCACGATTAATGGCGGTGGCGCGGAGCTTCAATGCACAAATTTTAATGGCGATGTGTATATCCGCAGCGCGAAGTGATATTCAGGTAATGAATAACTCAAAATATTTCTATCAGTATGAGGAAGTTACTCCCTTTTGGACGATAGAACCGTCTTTTATTCGGCTGTCCGATTCCCTGTTCTTACAGGGTCGGGCTGTCGAATAAAACGCCGCGTCATCCGACAGCCCGCTAAGAAGCGGACAGCCGGAAATAAAAAATAGCATTCTATCACCCAAAAGGGAATAAACCAACCTCAAAGTACGACCGCTGCATCTGCAATCGCAATTGCTTCTGAAATTATCGCCAAACCCTCGTCAATTTGTTCTTTGGTAATTGTGAGCGGTGGCGCGGTAAAAATGTAATTCCACCGTACAAACGTAAACATACCGAGTTCACGAATTTTAGCGGCAACTTGGTTCATCACAGCATTGTCTTCGGGCTTACTGCTGTTCCAGACAGACATCGGTTCTTTGGTTTCACGGTTTTTCACTAGTTCGATACAGCCGAGCAAACCCGTATTGCGATAATCCCCGATGGAAGGATGTTTTTTCTTGAGTTCTTCCACCCGAGCTTCCATATAACGCCCCATTTCTGCGGCGCGTTCTACCAATTTTTCTTCTTCGTAAACATTGATAACAGCAAGAGCAGCAGCACACGCCACAGGGTGCGCCGAATACGTCAGACCCAACATGAGCGGTACGTTGTTAAAATGCTCGGCGATTTTATCCGAAACAATGATGCCACCAAGCGGTATGTAACCTGCGGTGATACCTTTTGCCATTGCCAGAATATCGGGTACTACGCCGCTATGGTCAATGCCAAACCATTTTCCCGTCCGTCCAAAACCACTCATCACTTCGTCGCAAATAAGTAAAATACCGTGTTTGTCGGCAAGAGCACGGAGTTTTTGCCAATAATCAGGCGGATACTTAATACAACCAGACGAACCTGACTCACCTTCCATCAAAATTGCCGCGATCGTTCCGGGTCCTTCAAACTCAATCACCCGCTCAATGTGCGACACACACTCGCGTTTGCACGTTTCAATTTTTTGCGACCACGGACAACGGTAGCAAAACGGGTCTTCTACATGGATAAAATTGGGTGCTTGTTGCGCGTCGCTTGCAATTTTACGCGGGTCACCGCCGGCACTCATTGCGGCATATGAAGCACCATGAAAGGCACGATAGCGCGTGATGATTTTGTGTCGCCCCGTATAAAGCCGCGCAAGTTTGATGGCATTTTCTATCGCTTCGGCACCGCCAAGCGTGAAGAAGGTTTTTGTAAGATTACCAGGCGCGATTTCCGCGAGTTTTTTTCCAAGCTCACCGCGTACTGCTGTTGTCATACCCGGATAGACGTACGAAACCTCATTCATCTGCGCCACAACAGCATCGGTCACACGCTTGTCACCATGCCCGATGTTCACGTTCATTAGTTGCGAGGAAAAATCAATGTAGCGTTTGCCGTCATTGTCGTAAAGGTACACGCCTTCGGCGTGGTGAATCTGGATAGGATTTAGTCCCGCCTGTTTCGACCATGAAAACAACGTGTAATCAGCATTGTTGCGGGCGATTGTATCACGCTCCGTTTGCGAGAGTGCTGCCGGAATTGTGGACATACGTATATGAAAAAAATGTTAAAAAAGTAAAATAATAGGTTTGTGGGAAAATAGTAAACTGCAAAAAATAACAATTTAACCCAATTTTTTATGATGCCTGTTTGTGCATATTGCTTGGAGTAAAATTTAGATAAAACCATGAATGCCCTATGGAGAATTGTGTACCAAACTCCTCTCCAACCGCTCCGACAACATAATACGCCGAATGGAGCATTATTTGTTGAATAAAATATTTACCCGCCAGCACTGAGCTTTCGCAGAGCAACTTCACGAAATACACTCCTAATAGGTAATCCGATTACGTTGAAGTTTGTTTCCTTTATAGCTCCTGCTTGCCGCTCAAATACGATCCACCCGAGAGTGTTCGCCAGATTAATTCACGCACTCCAAAGTGATTTAGGAAAAACAAGGGTTATCTTGTCGGAGGTAGGATTGGGAAGGACATTGAAGGAGTTTTCTTCAGACTCGCCAATATCCGTTGAAGAGGTGTTTTTGACACAGCGACAGGCAATCTTTGGTTCTAAACCGCGTAGAATCTTGCTTGATTGTTATGGATGCCAACCTCCGTTGGCATGACAGCCATAGTTCATTGCCGCAGCTTTTCTTCCTAAAAACTGGTTTTTCCAACTGAAACCAATGAGAACCTTGCTGAAATTCTTTGCTGTTGACTAACTATCATAGCGGAAATACCGTTATTCACTTCTGAGCGAATTCACCGGATTTGCTCGCGCAGCACGCCACGCCTGAGCAGCAACCGTCAAAAATGCTATTACGAGCGCCAACCCGCCTGCCAGCACAAATATCCATACGCTAAGTTCCACGCGATACGCAAAATCTTGCAACCAACGATTCATTCCATACCATGCAAGCGGAACAGCTACAACGATAGCAATGGCAACGAGTATCAGGAAATCTTTGCTGAGAAGCGTAATAATATTCATCACCGATGCACCTAAGACTTTCCGAATACCAATCTCTTTTGTGCGCTGTTCTGTCATAAGCGCTGCGAGGCTGAACAACCCCATACATGCTATGCTTACGGCAAGCAACGCCGCAATAATAGCAAGTTTGCTCAAACGTTCTTCGTAACGATATTGCTGTTCAAGATTTTGGTCTAAAAAACTATACTCAAGGGGTCTTGACGGCGCAACTTGCTTCCAAATTTGCTCAAGCGCAGCAAGAGTGGCAGGCATATTGCCCGGCGCAAGACGTACGGAAATTACATTGATGCCACGAGTCGAGCCACCATCCACGTTTTCAATGCCGCGCCCTATGGAGTCAGCTCGTACCCAAAGCGCCATCGGCGCAATAGCGGTATGAAGCGATTGAAAATGGAAATCTTTCATCACGCCGATGATGCGGTGCTGAGGAAAGTTTTTACCCGGAAGTTTTTCTGAAAGCGGGTTTTGCCAACCGAAGTGCTGAACAAATGCTTCATTCACAATAAGCGCCTCAAAGCAGTCGCTGGCAATATCCGGTTGAAAATTACGCCCCGACACGAGTGTTATACCCATCGTCGGCAAATAGTGTTCATCAATAGCGGTGGCAAAAAATTCGTGATACATACCATTGTCGGCAGTAAAACCCACTTTAGCGAAATCGCCGCCCACTGTTGCCGCTGAGCCAGCAACACCCAAAACGTCAGAACGTTGAGCAGCCGCATTGCGAAAGTTTTCATATATGCTCGCCTCTTCTTGTCGGCGAAAACCAGTTTTAATAACCACCACTTGCTCTTTGGTGAAACCCGGATGTTTGGTTTGCATATAGCGCAGCTGTTGCGTCATCACAAGCGTAATAGCTATGAGTGCAATAGAAATCACAAACTGCCCTATAATTAACCCGTTGCGTAAACGACTTGCGCCAATAAACTTCATCGAACCTTTGAGAATATCCGACGGTTGCAGCAACGACAGCAGGAAAGCAGGATAACCACCCGCCACGCAGCCAACAAAAAGCGTGAGTAGAAGAAGAATACTTATGGTCACAATATCATATTGGAACGACAATCGTAAGTTTGTCAGCGCGTTAAACGAGGGCAACATAAGTTCTGCGAGTGCAATGCCAACGAGCATGGCAATCAGCCCTAACAGCGTCGCTTCGAGAATGAATTGCAAACGCACTTGACCACTGAGAGCGCCAAATACTTTTCGCACACCCACTTCAGTTGCCCGCCGCACTGAACGCCCCAAGGAAATAATCATAAAATTTGCACAAGCTATCAAGAGAATCAGCCCAGCCACACCAGCAAGCACGGACGATGACGTTGGATTCCCTTTTTGTTCGATACCGCCTTCAATCGTCGTATTCAGGTGGATGTCCGTAAGCGGTTGCAGCAAAAGCTGCACGAGGTCTTTTTCAAATACTTCGTTGTAATACAACAATGCTGTTTTTGTAAGTTTTTGCTCTAATTGCTCTTTCGAGGCGTTGCCCGAAAGCAAAAGATACGTTTCCGGAATAATGATCCCCCATGCCGTGAGCGCACGCGGACGGAACAACTCTTTTGTGTTCTCAAACGACATCAGTATATCAAAACGGACACTGGAATTTTGTGGCATATCGTCGGCAATACCTGCAACAACATACTCTTTCATGCCTTCGCGGATTTGGATGGAACAATGTTTGCCCACTGCGTCGGGAGTTCCAAAAAGTTTTGTTGCCATCGATGCAGAAAGGACGAGCTGTTCCGGTTTTGAAAGTACGGTTTCGGGATTGCCGAAGCGGAGACGAACCGTAAACATAGAAAACAACGACGGGTCGGCAAGGTGAACTCGTTCGTTGAACGATTGGTCTTGCACCCGCACAAGGGTCATATTGGTGAGTATGCGACAGTATTGTTCTATTTCGGGGTACGTAGTTTTCAGCGTTGGAGCGAGTGGCATCGGCGTTTCGGCGAACCAATGCGCCGAGCGTGTTATGGCTTTTTCATGTTGAATTACTCGGTATATTCTACTTGAATTGACGTGAAATCGGTCAAACGTCCATTCGTGCCGTACAAAAACAAATATCAGCAAACAAGCTGCCATGCCCAATGCCATGCCGATAATGGTAACAAGGGAATACAATTTTTGCCGCAGCAGATTCCGCAGCGCTATTTTGAGGTAGTTTGCGAGCATAGTTTTGTAGTGTTTGATTGAAATCGTAGATTTGAATATTGTTCAACGTTTATCGAAAAAAAAGTATGATTACCCTTGAGGAAGCCATAATTATGGGAACGAATGCCCCGAGAATTCATCAGCGTATCATTCGGAAAATTATGTTTGGTTTAACCCAAATGTATGAAATTGAACATTCGATGCAGCTTGAACCCTTATCCGAAACGATGTTAGATGAAAGTCAAACCAGCCCAACACCAGATATTATCTTGCTTGACAATGTGTTGTCGGTTGTACCTGTAATTATTGAAATCACACAAACAACAGGAACGCGCGGCGATAAAATCAAAGTCCAACGCCTGATAGATTCGGACTACTACGGCATCCAAGAAGGCTTCATTTATGACTACAAACGTAACGAATGGCACAAATACAAACGCGGCGTGGGCGATGTTCTCGACAAACCGTCGTTCTGTGAAGCCATCAACCTTGATTTGGCAACCTTACTCTCATGCTTCATTACAGACAAAACTATGCCAAAGCCTTAAAACAAGGTTTTATGGGCTTTTCAAGGTACTTGCGTTTCAACACAAACAAAAAAACTGTCCGTAGATGAACAAAGAATGTTCATTTACGGACAGTTCGGTTAGTATGGGTGCATGAATATTACGCATCCTTGTTTTGTACGGTAAAATATGGTAGATTATCCGCATCACTTTTTAGGAGAATATCCCATGAATGCAGTCATTATGCAGCCCGCAGAGAGTTCTTCCGTGCAAGAGCTGTCTCGCCATGATCGCCCGGAGTTGTCCCGTGTTGAGGAACGTATTTTCTACCCTGATTCCGATGGAGAACCTATGGCAAACAATACCAAGCACTATGAGTTGATTACAACAACCAAAAGCGGCTTGGATACAGCCTTTCAAGACCGTGACGATGTATTCGTTGCAGCAGATTTATTTTGGTATCCGGTCAAAGGAAGCCCGAAAGTTGTTGTCGCGCCTGATGTCATGGTCGCTTTCGACCGTCCGAAAGGAGCGCGAAAATCCTACAAACAGTGGGAGGAAGCGGACACACCCTTTCATATTGTGTTTGAGTTTCTATCCGATGCCAACACGCCGAGCGAGATGAGCAAAAAAGCAATGTTTTTCGACCGTCACGGCGTGGAAGAATACTATCTCTACGACATGGAATATGGCTTTCTGACAGGCTTCATTCGCTATGGAGGCGGGCTTCAGCCGATTGAACCGA
Organism: Candidatus Kapaibacterium sp.; assembly: GCA_025358765.1. GTDB lineage: Bacteria > Bacteroidota > Ignavibacteria > Kapaibacteriales > UBA4661 > JANYIG01. Next base: position 9,612 of record JANYIG010000006.1, on the reverse strand, counting down.
GCATGAACGGTTGGGTGAGTCCACGCTTGGGTATTCGCTTCGAGGTTGTGTGGAGTGGTGGTCAGGAAGGGCACGGAGAGCCGGAACTTATCCTGTATCACGCCAATGGAAAACGTTTCCTTTCATACCTTGAACTTGTCGCCGAGTACGCTGAGGCGCAATCACAGCGAGACCAAGCCCAAGCGCAGCGAGACCAAGCCCAAGTTGAACTTGTCGCCGAGCGAGAACGGTCGCGGCTTCTCGAAGAAAAATTACGTACGCTGGGCATCAGCCTTTGATGGCAAAGAGCTTTTTGTGTTTACTTTCCGGCTTCTCACTCGCTCCGTAGCGCTTCCACCGGATTTGCCGTTGCTGCCCGCAATGCTTGATAAATCACCGTCGCAAGCGCTATCACGAATGCCGATGCACCTGCTATTACAAATATCCATAGACTGAGTTCCGTGCGATATGCAAAATCTTGCAACCAACTGCTCATAGCCCAGTATGCAAGGGGCGTTGCCACGACGATGGCAATAGCAACGAGCGCAAGAAAATCTTTGCTCAACAGCGTGAGAATACTCGTCACCGACGCACCCAAAACTTTGCGAATGCCAATTTCTTTTGTACGCTGCTCCGTCGTAAACGACGCAAGTGCAAACAGACCTAAACATGCCACAAAAATCGCCAAACCCGCAAAGATGCTCAAAATCAAACCAGTGCGTTGTTCCGTACGGTACATTGCCTCAAAATCTTCATCCATGAAGGAATACGAAAACGACTTGTCCGGCGCAAGCCGCTTCCAGATTGCTTCCACGTGGGCAAGGATTGTTTTGGCTTGTATGCCATCAAAACGAATAGCTACGACACCATTATGATGCCCCATTTCTATTGCTATACTATGGACATTTTCATGCAGCGATTCAAAGTGAAAATCCTTCACTACGCCGATTACAGTGAAAGCAACGCCACTGTTCGCATCCTGAGTATTTGCGAGCGCGTGAATTTGTTTGCCAAGCGGGTCGTGCGTTCCAAAAAATTCATGCGCCATAGATTCGTTAATCACCATTGCCATTGAATCTGTGCGAATTGTTGCATCGAAATCGCGCCCCTTCACAATACTCATGCCCATCGTACGAATGTAATCGGCATCTGCCGTCCATGTCTGAAGCAATGCGCTGTTTTCTTTGCTTGGCTGTGCGGCATCATGCCAAAGTATTTGACTGTGCCGCTCGGAACCGACAGGCAAACATTGTGCAATGGAAACACTTTTTATGCCTGCAAGCCTCTGAATTTCCTGCTTGAACGTTACCACGCCGCCTCTATCGCCCAATGCATTTGGGCTATCCACTACTAATACTTGTTCGCGGTCAAAACCCAAATTTTTGCTTTGAATATAGTGGAGTTGGTTGAACATCACGATCGTTCCAATCACCAGCACTATTGAGGCAGTAAATTGAAACACCACAAGCCCGCTCCGAAGCCATGCCGATTGGCTACTGCGACTGTTCATACGACCTTTCAGCACTTTCACTGGCTGAAACGCTGATAGCACAAATGCCGGATATACCCCCGCAAGCAATCCCACGCCCAAAAAGACTGTGACCAATGCACCCCAAAAGGCGGCAGTATGAATCTGTGTACCGGATAATGATTTGCCCGAAAGTTGATTGAACGCTGGCAATGCGAGTTCCACAATGCCAACAGCCACGACCATTGCTACAAACGTGAGCAAAACTGATTCTGCCAAAAACTGTGCTATAAGCTGCACCCGCTGCGAACCCAAAACCTTACGAATGCCAACTTCTTTAGCACGGTTAGCGGCACGGGCGGTGGAGAGATTCATAAAATTGATGCAGGCTATCAAGAGTACAAATACTGCCACGCCCGCAAAAATCCAGACAAATTGCACATTGCCGTTTGGCTCAAATTCTCCAATAAGGTGAGAATGAAGGTGAATACTCAGAAGCGGTTGCAAGGAAAAGGTATAATAATTGCCCGCAGCGTGAAACTGTGCAATGTCCATGTTCATCAGCGATTTGAGTTCGGGCGCAAAATAATGCTCTACAAACGGCGTGAGTTTTGCCTCCAGCGCCTTTGCATCGGCTCCCTGCCTCAGCAAAATATATGTTTGGTAATTGTTACTCGCCCAGATAGGAATTTTACTATCGGCAAAACTCGTCATCGAAATCAGGATGGAGCAATGAAAATGTGAGTTGTTTGGAAGCCGTTTCATCACAGCTCCAACGGTATAAACCACACCCGCCATCTCTATCGTTTTGCCAAGTGACTGTTCGTTGCCGAAATACTTTTGTGCCGTTTCTTCCGTCAGCACCACCATATTCGGCTCTGCAAGCGTCCGCACACCATCGCCTTGCGTTACGGGAACGGAAAACACGCGAAAAAAATCAGGGTCGGCATGGCAAACGTTTTCCTCGCTGAACGCGCGTCCACCTATCTTGACAGACATTGCACCGCGTATTTTGAAGCGCGTGGCAGCCTCCACGTCGGGCATATCCTGTTTGAGCGTGGGCGCAATTGGCGCGGCGCTAACAGCATAATTAAAAGTGCTACCACTGAATCGCACATCACTTCTGATGCGATAGATGCGCTCGGCATTAGTGTGAAAGCGGTCGAACGAAAATTCATCCTGCACATAGAGCATGAGCAATAAACACGATGCAATACCAAGAGCAAGCCCGGTAATGTTGATAACAGAATACGTTTTGTTGCGTTGTAGGTTCCGCAGCGCTGTTTTGAGGTAGCTCTGGAGCATAAATTGAGTTTTGAAAAATGACAGTAGAAATGTAGTTTTAAAAGCATGTTCAACTAAAAAGTAGTGCTATGATTACCCTCACTCGCTCCGTAGCGCTTCCACCGGATTTGCCGTTGCTGCCCGCAGCGCTTGATAAATCACCGTCGCAAGCGCTATCACCAGCGCAAGAATGCCTGCCGCTACGAACATCCACACACTGATGTCCACACGGTAGGCGAAATCTTGCAACCAGCGATTCATCCCATACCACGCAAGCGGAACTGCCACGAGGATAGCAATAACAACGAGTTTCAAAAAATCTTTGCTCAAAAGCCCGATAATACTTACCACCGACGCACCCAAGACCTTCCGAATACCGATTTCCTTGGTGCGCTGTTCTGCGATATATGCTGCCAACCCGAATAATCCCAAACACGCAATAAAAATGGCTATCATCGTGAATACGCCCAATACCTTACCCAACCGCTGTTCGGAACGATACTGACGGTCAAAATCTTCATCTAAAAACGAGTATTCAAGCGGTGCGCCGCCGGTGAACTGCTTCCACTGGCGTTCGACCGTTTCCACTGCTGCCCGTGCCTGTCCAGCGCCAACGCGCACAACGGCACACGAAGCACGAATATTATATGTTTTGGAAGCTCGGTGGAACACCGCAAACGGTGTCATCGGGTCGTGAAGTGAGTTGGCATTGAAGTCCTTAAGAATACCAATCACTTTGAATTTGCTGTTATTTCCGCCCGGATACGTGATATATTGCCCGATAGGGTCAGTCCAACCGATTTTTTTTGCTGCGTCCTCATTCAACAAAACGCCCGACTCGCAATCAGCAGGATATTCTTTCGAGAAATTGCGTCCCTTCACAATCTGCAAGCCAAGCGTGGGGACAAAATCTTCGTCTGCCATATACGATGCCAATGTTAAATCCTTGAGCGGTGCGGCTTCGGGCTTGTAAAAATCAATAAATGAGCCGCCTCCGGGTACATCAGTAGAAAAACTCACCGTAGTAATAGCTGATTGACCCAAAAGGCTCTGTTTAAAGCTCTCCGATTGTTCTCCAAGTTTATTCGCATTATCAATAGCCATCACGTTCTCTTTATCAAACCCCAGATTCATGGTGCGAATAAACTCCAACTGCGAATACACACCTATTGTGCAAGCTATCAATGCAACTGATACCGCAAATTGAAACACAACTAACGTATTGCGAAGCCCACTACTACGAACGCCAAGTCGTAGCTTGCCTGCAAGCACATCTACTGGCTTCACCGACGATAGATAGAGCGCCGGATATGCACCGGCGGCAACACCCACAAGCAGTGTGAGCATAAAAATGCTGGCAACAAGCAATGGATTCGCCATAAAATCCAGCGTGAGCGTCTTGCCAGAAAGCATATTAAATGGATATAGTGCAAGCTCCGTCAGGCACAACGCACATATCATCGCTACCACGCTTGTTAGCAACGATTCGGACAGGAACTGTGCTACCAAGTGTTTTCTGGCAACGCCAAGCGATTTGCGAATGCCTACTTCCTTGGCACGACGTGCTGCACGGGCGGTCGCAAGATTCATAAAATTGATGCAGGCAAGCAAAATTATCAACACTGCAACAGCAGAAAATATATACACGTATATGATGTTGCCCGTCGAGCCTAAGCGGTTGCCTATAGTGTTGGAATGCAGATGAATGGCGGTGAGCGGCTGTAGGAGAACATTCCAGTATCCACCCTGCCTCTTGATTTCAGCCAAAGATTGTCCGATGCGTTCGTATGTGGATGGCGCATATTTCTCGACCATTTGCGGAAACTTCGCTTCTAATGCGGCTGCCGATGCGCCTTCTTTCAGTTGAACATATGTGACGAGCTGGCACCACACCCAACTCCAATCAAAAATCTTCATAACAACGCGATACGACGAGATAGACGTAAGGACATCGAAGGTGAAATGTGCGTTAGAAGGCGGGTTCTCAATCACACCAACGATTTTGAATTCACGATTTTCGTTAAAAAGTATGAGCGTCTTGCCAACCGCAGACTCTGTGCCAAAATATTTTTCTGCCGCACTTTTGGTAATAACCGCCGTGTTCGGTTCATTCAGCACAATTTTTGGTGCGCCCGCAAGAAGCTTGAAGCTAAATATTTGAAGAAAATTCTCATCGGCAGCAAGCACATTCGGCTCATTAAATACTTTATCCTTGTAGCGTACAACGGATGTTCCAAGAGGAAATATCCTTGTAGCTCGCTCCACTTCTGGGAAGTCTTGCATAAGGCGCTGTGCGATGGGCGGCGGCGTTGTGCCGCCTATGCCTTCCAGTTCACCCCATTTTGCGGCGATGTTCACACGGTAAATGCGGTCAGCATTCACATGAAAGCGGTCGAACGAGAGTTCATGCTGCACGTAGAGGATCATTAGTAGGCAGCACGCCATACCGACTGCCAAGCCCGCAATGTTCAAAGCGGCATAGCCGCGTTGCCGCCAGAGGTTACGGAGAGCGATTTTGAGATAGTTCTGGAACATATAACGGAGAATGGGTGTAGGATATTGATTTTTTGAAGAAGCTGCCAATATTCGTGCCAATCGGCAGAAAACTTGATTTTATGCTGATTGCACGGTACTTTTACGAATTGATATTCGATAGAACTGTCCGCAAGTGACACACTTGGTGTTCATTTACGGACAGTTTTACGGTTATCGCTCTACGACCAAAGCGAAAATCCCTATTTTGCCGTTTTGTCAGAGTGCGGAAAAGCTGTATTTTGAGCGCGTTCAACTAATCAATTCTTCACAGTTTAGGAAACTACCGTCACATCTATGAAAACTGCTCCTAAAAACGCCTTCGCCGTCATTCTCGGCGTGTCGAGCGGCTTCGGCGGCGCTACTGCCATCGAGCTTGCAAAAGCGGGATTCCACATTATCGGCGTTCACTTAGACCGCGCCGCAACTATGCACATCGCCGAAGAAACCAAAGCCGCGATTGAAAAAGAAGGCGTGAAGGCGCTCTTTTTCAACGTTAATGCCGCCGACGAAGGCAAACGTGGCGATGTACTTGCCGCCGTCCGCGAAGAATTTAACAAGCTCGAAGGCGCAACAGTAAAAGTGCTGATGCACTCACTGGCGTTTGGGTCACTCAAGCCCTTCATTGCGGAAAAACGTGAAGACACACTCACACAAAAACAAATTGAGATGACGCTCGACGTAATGGCAAACAGTCTAATTTACTGGACACAAGACCTTGTGTTTGGCAATTTTATGACCGATGGCGGACGGGTTTTTGCTATGACCAGCGGCGGTTCTTCCCGCGTGCTACCCACCTATGGTGCGGTCTCGGCGGCAAAGTCATCGTTAGAATCCTATATCCGTCAGCTTGCCTTAGAATTAGCTCCATACCGCATCACCGCAAACTCCATTCGCGCTGGCGTGACGAACACCGCTGCGCTGCGCAAAATTCCGGGTAACGAGGTGCTTATGGACAACGCAACCATGCGAAATCCTTATCATCGCCTGACAACACCGGAGGATGTAGCTAAATTCATTACGCTGATGACGCACGAAAACGCCTCATGGGCAAACGGGGATATTATGAACGTGGATGGCGGCGAGAACTCTGTCGATGTGACGTGGTGGAGCAAAGACGCGGAATAATCACAGGAAAACGATTTGGAGCGGTTCGCCGTAAACGACGTGTAGTCCACCTTTGAGGTGGACTACACATTAAAAACGTTCTCAACAAAGCAGTAGGGGCTTGGTTGAACAATTTTTCGTTCGCATTACTGCACCATCAATACTTTCCTAAATCATCGTCGTCAAGATTGATGATGTCATATGACATCCGTGCCTTCGACGTGCTGCTTCCATTACCATGACTTCCATTGCCGCTACCTCTGTGACCATTACCGCCGTTAGTAGCTGTATGACTACGTTGATAGTTTCCATTAGAGACAGTGTGATTACCCTTTAACTGAAAACGCGACAGCATTGCATTTAAGTTCATCGCCTGCCCCGAAAGCTCTTCGGCTGCAGCCGCACATTCCTCAGCACTCGCCGTGTTTTGCTGCGTTACTTTGTCTATCTGGGTCAACCCAATATTCGTTTGCGATATGCCTTGTGCTTGTTCGTTCGATGCCGCCGCTATCTCCGCCACTATATCTGTTACCTTGCCTGAACCCGTCACGATTTCCTTCAACCCGTCTCCAGTTCGGCGAGCTATTTGGGATCCGTTTTCTGCTTTTCGTACTGCATTTTCTATCATTTCTGCCGTCTCTTTCGCTGCCGTCGCGCTCCGTGCCGCAAGATTCCGAACTTCTTCTGCCACGACCGCAAACCCTTTGCCATGCCGTCCTGCACGCGCTGCTTCCACCGCGGCGTTCAATGCAAGCAAATTTGTTTGGAACGCGATTTCATCAATAACTTTAATAATCCGAGAAATGTTTTTACTGGACTCATTGATTTCATTCATCGCCTGTATCAACTCACCCATATCATTACTGCCCCGTCCGGCTGAATCGCGCGAAACTATCGCCAATTGATTTGCTTGGCTTGCATTTTCGGCGTTGAGCTTTGTTTGCGAAGCAATGACCTGCATGGAACTCGAAATCTCTTCCAACGATGCTGCTTGCTCGGTGGCTCCTTGCGATAACGATTGGCTGGCAGACGAAACCTGCCGTGAACCTTCTACTACTTGTTCCGCCGTCGCAATCACTTGTGCCAATGCCACGTTAATAGAGCCCAATGTTGAATTGACCGCATTTTTCAAAATCGCATGGTCGCCTTTGTATTCGCCCATTATCTCTTTTGTAAGATTGCCTTCTGCCATATGTTTTAGCACTTCCACCCCTTCGTTCGTCGGTGTGATGATCGCATCTAATGTTTTATTGATTCCTTCAACCATTTCCCGGAAGGTGTATTGAAACTTCGTTACATCACCCCTGTACGATAGCTTTCCATCCAACGCCGATTGTGCGAGCGTAATGATTTCATCGTTCACGGCTTTGAGGCTTGTCTTCACGTTGTCAATGCTCGTGGTGATTTTTGCCTTCTCGCCCGGTAACCTGTCCATATCCACCGAAAAATTCCCGACGGCATACTGCGAAATCACGTCCACAATCCGCATCTTCACGGCAATATGTGCCTGTACAAGCTCGTTCATCCCCTTAACCATCTGCGCGTATTTGCCCGTAAACTGCGATACCGGAATTTGATAGCTGATAATACCCAATTCATGGTGTTGACGCGCCACTTCTTCTTGTGCGGCAACAAAGGCATTCAACGTGTCTATCAGCGTGTTAAGATTGTTTTTAATAGTGTTAAAATCACCGTTGTAGTTCTCTGTAATACGCGGTGGAATATCGCCCTTGCTAATCCGTTCAACGCTTGTTGCTGCCATGTTCAGTGGTCCGACGATGGCATCCAACATTTTATTCATGCCCTCGACCATTTCACGGAATGTATATTGGAATTTACTGCCGTCGCCACGTTTGCTCAAGTTCCCGTTCACAGCTGCATCAATAAGCATCGTAATCTCATCGTTGACGGTTTTGAGATTGGTTTTTACCGTATCAATGCTGGCAGTGATTTTTGCTTTTTCGCCCGGAAGCCTATCCATATCCACGGCAAAATTGCCGACGGCATATTGCGAAATGACATCCACCACGCGCATCTTCACGGCAATGTGTGCTTGGACAAGGTCGTTAATGCTGTTTGCCATTTCAGCATATTTACCCGAAAACTGTTCGGCAGGCATTCGATAACTGATGATGCCATCTTTGTGATGTCGGTTCGCCATCTTTTCTTGTTCGCCCACAAAACGGTTCAAGGTCTGTACCACTTGCCCAAAGGAGTTTGCCAATAACCCAATCTCGTCTTTGGCATCGGAGATAAACTCTGACGAAAAATCGCCGTTGGCAATTTTTCGAGCGGATTCTTCCATCTTCTGTATTGGTCGGCTTATCATACGTGCAACAACAAAAACAATAAAAATTATTGCTCCGACACTCAAAGCAGAAATACCCGCAATAACGAGAGATTTTTGTGTCACCGCTTCGTCTATGGCTTGCATTGGCATCGTCACTTCAAAGGCTCCGTGTACTTCGCCGGTGTGCCAGTTTTCCATTTTTGCTCCTGTAACGTCTTTGCCGTCGTTTCGCCCCCAAAATTCTTGAGACTTTGCCGGATCGCCATGGCATCGCATACACTCTTCGGTAAGTTTAACGGGGCGGAAATAGCGAATGCTATTCGTCGCTTTTTGAATTTCCCACGACTCAGCCACCGAGCCGCTTTCAAGTTTGCGAAGAACAGCCGCTTCATATTCATCGGGCTGATTATCAGGATTGCGAGGGGAGAATTTCGGCACTTTAAGCGTAAACCCTAATTCAGAAGCCTTTTTCTTTGCAACAGTCATAGCCGAAAAAATGGGGACTGTTCGTAAGATTTGATCCACGCTCAAATTTGCTTGCCGAGCCTCTTTGAATACGTCCATGCGAATTTGGTCTGCGGTATATTCTCGCGCAGCTTCTGCAGAAAGGATTACAGCACGAGCCTTCGAGACAAGTGCGTTTGTTTCGGTCTCGCGGTATAAGCCGGAAAAATACCAGAACGTCGCCACGCCGCTTATTACGGATACCAAGAGTACAGGAATGATAATTTTATTCTGTAGTTTAAGATTGTTCCACCACGTTTTCATAATTTCTCTCCAGATGAGATTGAAAAATAGATATTTATTCCACTTGAAGTTTAGATAAATTCCTGGAAACCGCATCAAACCTTACGCTCAAAAACCCCACTCAGTCTCCCCTTATAAGGGGAGAAGCAAGACGTGAAGCGACTTGCAGAGGGGTGATACGCTTGAGGGTGGTCAAGGTTATCTA